>JAOPVZ010000148.1 GCA_025965935.1 Frankiales bacterium
GCTACGTGACGGAGGCCGTCGCGGCGGGTGTCCCCTTCAAGGCGACCGCCGGGATGCACGCTGCCGTCTGCGGCTGGGACGGACCCGACAACCACGGCTACCTCAACCTGCTGCTCGCGGTCGGGCGGGCGCTCACGGGTGGCAACGTCGCTGAGATCGTCGCCTGCACTGACGCCGACCTCCTGGTCCAGGAGGCCAAGGAGGCCGACGCACCCGCGATCCGCGAGCTGTTCCACTCCTACGGGTCCTGCGACACCGTTCGCCCTGTCGACGACGCCCGGAAGCTGGGACTGATCTAGGTGTTCGACCGCACCACGCTGCCCTACGGCGTGTTCTCGACCGGGGACGGCCCGACGCGCATCGGCGTCGCGGTGGAGGACGGGGTGCTCGACCTCGCAGCGCACCTCGGTCCGGCCTTCGAGCGCCCGTCGCTGAACTCCTTCATGGCCGAAGGCCCACAGCGCTGGGCGGAGGTGCGCGAGCAGGTGCGAGGGCTCGCGCAGACCGCCGACCTGCTGCACGACGTGACGCTGCACCTGCCGTTCGAGGTCGCCGACTACGTCGACTTCTACGCCAGCGAGCAGCACGCGACCAACCTCGGCCGGATGTTCCGCCCCGACGGCGACGCGCTGCTGCCCAACTGGAAGCACCTGCCCGTCGGCTACCACGGCCGCGCCGGCACAGTCGTCCTCAGCGGCACCGACGTCGTCCGCCCCTGCGGGCTGACGCTGCCTGGACCGGAGCACCGAGCGAGCGCGAAGCTCGACGTGGAGGTCGAGGTCGGGTTCGTCGTCGGCGTCGGGTCCGAGCTCGGGAAGCCCGTGCCTACAGGCGATTTCGCGGATCACGTGTTCGGGATGGTCCTGGTCAACGACTGGTCCGCCCGGGACATCCAGAGCTTCGAGTACGTCCCGCTCGGGCCGTTCCTCGGGAAGAGCTTCGCGACCAGCATCAGCCCTTGGGTGGTGCCTCTCGACGCCCTCGACCGGGTGCCGGCGCCAGTCCAGGACCCGCCGGTGTCGTCGTACCTGGAAGTGGACGGCGACTGGGCGTTCGACCTCACGCTGTCGCTGCAGCGCAACGGCACCGAGGTCAGCCGGCCGCCGTTCGCAGGCATGTACTGGACGGCGCCCCAGATGCTGGCGCACATGACGGCGAACGGAGCCTCCTTGCGGACCGGCGATCTGTTCGCCAGCGGCACCGTCAGCGGCGACGAGGTCGACCAGCGCGGTTCGTTCATCGAGCTGACCTGGAACACGGAGTTCCTCGCCGACGGCGACGTCGTGACCATCTCCGCGACGACCGGGAGCGGCCGCTACCTCGGCGAGGTCACCGGCCGCGTACTCCCGGCCCCGCAGTAGCCGCACCCGGGTGCTTGGACGTCAGTGCAACAGACCGGGCTGGTCTCGGCCCGTCGGCAGTCGCAAGCACGCTCACGGCGTCGCCGAACCCTCCCGCTCTGCTGCACTTGCGTCACGCACCGCCACGGCCGCCAGGTACCGATCCTCGACATCGGTGATTCCATCGGGTCCTGACCCGGCGGAACTTCCATTGAACCCAGCCACCCACGGCGAGGACGCCCCCGAGGTGCCACGCTCGGCTCCCGTCAGCGAGTGATGGAGAGCGGTCACTCCTCCGCGGAGAACGACGCTTCTCTCTGTAGAGACGTCGCTGCCGAATGTCGCTGATCGGCGCTGGGACTGGTGCTACTGCGCGAGATACAAGAACCCGTTACGACAGCAGGGCCTGTTGTTCGCTTTCCGTCGGACCCACCACCAGGTCGGGTCGTCCGCGCTGGACATCCCAGGCTTGCGTGTCGGCGATTGTCTTGGCGAGCGGCGTCTGTGGCATACCTACAGCGCGAGCGGCCGCTGCGCTGATTCGGAACAGCGCGTCCCAGGAAGCGTCAGGAAGGCAGAGTGGGAACTCCACGGAGTCATCCTCGACAGAGATGACCTGCGCGTCGCCGCAGATTCGGATCAACTCGCCCAGCGTCAAGGCCGCGGCCGGTCCTACCGCGTTGTAGGCACCCGTCAGGTCCTGCTCGACCAACAGCACCACGAGGCGAGCCAAGTCGCGGACATCGACCACCTGGATCGGCCGATCCAGGCGCTTCGGCGCAGCGACGGTGCCGCCGGACGCACCCCGGATCCAGTACGTCAGCTGGTCACTGTGATCGTGCGGCCCCACAACCCAGCCGGGCCGGACCATCGTCGCTCGGTCGCCGAACAGCAGCTGCGCGTCCTGTTCACAAGCAACCTTCAACGGGCCGTAGCTGTCGTCGGTGATGACCTCGGACGCCCGATGCGCCGGGAGCAGCGGCGACCCCTCCGTTATTTCCTCCCCGGCTAACAACCGGTCATAGACCATCCCGGTGGAGATCAAGACATACCGCCCCCGGTGGTCCCCGAGCGCATCCGCGACCTGAGCGACGTGCCGGGGCACATATGCAGTGACATCAACAACGGAGTCGAAGTGGCGATCGCGAAGACCTGCGTAGTCATCACTGTCCCGATCCCCGACGACTCGTTCGACATCCGGATACAACTCCGGGCCCGTCCGACCTCGGTTGAACAGCACTGGGGTGTGACCACGAGCCAGCAGATCATCAACGATCGCTCGGCCCACGAAGGAGGTACCACCTAGAACGAGGACCCGCATACGGCACAACGTACGGGCATGTCATCGGGTCGTACAGGAGCTCCCTGGACGATCGACAGCTTGCGCCCTGCGACACCGCTGCTCGGCGCAACGACCTGTCTTGTTGCAAGGGTCCGTGGCTTCGAGTCAGTAGGCCGCCGGCGCTCCGGGCGAAAGCATTGACCACGATGAGGAGTAGCGACAGTTCTCAGCTGATCAGTCTGGCGAGGCACGTGTCGGGCATCTGCACTTCCGATCGCCTTGCTGCCAAGCTCGCCAACGGCTGGGCGCTCAGAGGGCCAGCGTCATGCACAGGTTGTGGTCGGTGT
>JAOPVZ010000172.1 GCA_025965935.1 Frankiales bacterium
CGAGGCAGACCGACGTGCTCGACGATGAAGTTGAGGTCGGGGAAGTCAGTCGCGGCGTGGTCGACGTCCGAGACATCGAAGGCGTCCTTGTCCAGCGGCCAGATCGTCGGCCCCTTGTGGACGTGGACGTTCTTGATCCCCAGCTCCTGGGCCTTCTCGAGGTAGGTGTAGGCCTCGCGGTCCTTGAGCGTCCAGCCCCGGGAGTCCCCGTTCCACTCCGCCGTGTAGAGCTTGACCCCCGTGCAGCCCCACGTCTTGACGTTCTCCTCCAGCTCCTGCAGGCCGACCCTCCCGTCTCGAGGGTCGAAGCGGGTGTTGACGACGAACTTGCCGGGGTGCTTCTGGGCGAGCTGGCCGTTGCGCTTGGTCGTGTTGAAGCCGTCGCTGTACCACTGCCTGAGGTCGGTCGGCTGGAACACGGCGACATCCACGTAGCCGTCCTCGAAGACGTCCTTCATCAGGTCCTGCTCCGAGTACTTCTGGAAGTGCTCGATCGGCCAGTGCGTCGCCTCAGGACCCAGCCCCTGGTAGGCGTGGAAGCAGTCGATCCACCCCTTGGCGAACTGCTCCTGCCCCTGCCTCCAGTTGGCGGGACTGGCGTCCCAGTAGTGCATGTGGCTGTCGACCACGAAGTACTTCTCGCCGTCCTTCTCGTACACGGCAGTTCCTCTCTGATCGAGTCTCAGCTCGCGCTGGTAGCCAGGTCGAAGCCGAGGTACTCGGCGGCGTCTTCGGGATTCGCAACCAGGATCGTCCGGTCGTCGATGTGGATCATGCGGCCGTAGTGGGTCGACATGTTCTCCTCGAACTCGGCCGCGCCGAAGTAGCCTGGTTCTTCACCGAGGGCTTCGGAGATCTCGTCGTACACGAAATCCATCCGATTCAGGGCATCCAGTCGGATCATCGAGGGAAGCGGCATCACCTTGACGTTCGGGTGCTTCGACTCGACCTCGGCAACGACCTTTCCGACCTGGTTGTTCATCAAGGTCACGCCGCACATGTTGGAGGGCGTGTTGTTGGCGGCGAACGGACTGGGACGGTCTTCCTTCAGGCTGGTCACTGCTTCAGCTCCTTGGGAGTAGTGAGTTCGAGGTCGGCGAGCAGCGCGGAGAAGCGGTTCTTGCAGAGGTCCAGCCCGTCCTCGAACCGCGGGGGCTTCCAGTCCGGCTGGGACCACAGCGGCTGAAGCGTCCGGGCGGCGGCGAGGCAGCGACCGGTCCAGGTGGCGGTCCACTGGTTGAGCAGCGTCTTGTTGTGGTCGGAGAACTCCCGGTCCCTGACGAGCAGCTCGAACATCGCCCTCGTGTAGCGCAGGTCGCGGGACGCGTAGTCGTACTCACCGGCGCCGACCACCGTGGGGGTCACGAAGTCACCGTTGCCCGGCGCGGCCTGCTGTACGAGGTGACTGCGGAACAGCTCCCCGATGAGCGGCTCGAAGACAACGTTGGCGGCGAAGATGGCCTCGCACCAGTCGTCGATACCTGTGAGCTGCTCGGCGACCATGCGCACGCCTTGCCAGGCCGGATCGCTGTTCCACGTGGCGATGTGCGCCGTCCCGTCGAACGCCTCGATCTCGTCCGTCAGGGACAGGTTGTAGAGCGCGAGGTCCTGGGCGAAGCGGATCCGGTGCATGCTGTTCACCGAGATCGCGTTGTTGTGCATGTTCGTCGGGGCCCGCCGGTTGGCGTTGGCGAACAGGTAGAGGCCCAGGCCCTGCTCGACGTGCATCCAGGCACCGACGTGGCGCTCGACGAAGTGGACCCAGTTGCGGTTCCACTGCTCGAAGGCCTTGGACTCGCGGGCCGTGTCGATGTTGGCGTTGATCTGTCGGACGACGTTGGAGTTGTACCTGTAGAGCGTGAGCTCCCACTCCTCGTTGGGGTCGCGGAACTCGTGCCAGCCCAGGGCCGGCCAGTCGTAGCCACGGCCGCCGGAACCCGGGTATCGCTCCGGCACAGGGCGATCGGAGCCCCAGGCCTTCAAGGCGGTCCACTCCAGGGGATAGCCGCCACGGCCGTCGGAGAAGCCGTAGAGCCAGCCCTGGCTGAGGTAGTGCCGCGGGTCCGGTTGGACCTCGACCGTGACGTCCTCGTAGTGGGTCGGCCTCCGCTTCGCCGGGACGAAGTAGTTGAAGGTGCGCGCGTGGGCGTCCGGGAACTCCTTGGCTCCCGCCTCCGCATCGGTGAAATGGGGGTGCGGCAGGTTGCGCTCGATGGTTGATGTCATGGGGTGGCCCTTCCTGTCACGGGAGCGGGATCTGAGGAACCGGTGGTGGTGAACTTGTCGAAGTAGATGCGCTTCTCCTCCACCCCGAGCTGCTCGAGAGCGGGGATGGCGGCCTCCACCATGGGTGGGGGCCCGCACACGTAGGCGTCGACGCCGGACAGGTCCTTCTCGTGTCGGCGCAGGACGTCGGTGATCAGCCCGACCTCTCCGTCCCAGCTGTCGGCCGGGTCTGGCTCGGAGAGAGCGGGTACGTAGTGGAAGTCGGGCAGGTCCTTCTCGAGACCTCTCAGCTCGTCTTCGAAGCAGAGATCTCTCTTGCCCCTGGCGCCGTAGTAGAACGTGGCCTTCCGCTTACTGGCCTGCTCGACCATCGACCGGATGAGCGAGAGGATCGGCGCCATGCCGGCCCCGCCGCCGAGGAAGACGATGTCGCAGTCGCGCGACTCGCGGAGTGTGAAGACGCCGAACGGCCCGACGATGTCGAGCCGTTCGCCGACCGCGAGGCGCGTGTCCAGGAACGAGGAGAAGACGCCGTCCGGATAGACCTTGATCACGAACTCCATCAGGCCGCTGGTGCGGCTCGAGGTGTTGGCCATCGAGAACGAGCGGGTCACGTCCGTCCCCGGCACGGCGATGTCCATGTACTGGCCGGGAAAGAAGGCGACCTCCGTCGGTGCAACGAGGCGGAGCACCAGGCGACGCATGTCGTGCGTGACCGGAGTGATCGAGACGACCTCCGCGACGGCGTCGTTGATCGGTAGCCCGGACCGAATCATGTCCTCGTCGTAGTTGAGCAGCTCGATCTGGACATCCTCGTAGACGTGGGCTCGACACAGGAGCGTGTAGCCCTCTTCCTTCTCGTAGTCCGGTAGGGCGAAGGTCGAGTAGCGCTCCAGCTCGATGTCCTCCCCCTCCAGGACGAAGGACTTGCACGCCGAGCACTGGCCCTCCTTGCAGCCGTGCATCAGCATGATTCCCTGCTCGGCGGCGGCCCGCAGCACTGTCTGCGACTCGTCGACCTCTATCTCGATGCCGACGGGCTCGAACCGCACGACGTGCTTGTCGCTCACGGGCTCCTCTTTTCCGGCTTGCTCTTGATCGGACAAAGAGGGGGCCCGCGGGGCCCCCTCTTCGTGACGCATCACGCGCTGGCGGGCGCGTACCTGCCAGCCGGGCCGCCACGCACGTACGCGGCGTGGAAGGCCTGTCGCTCGTCGTCCGACATCTCGTTCAGCAGGACGTTCGGGCTCTGCAGCGGCGGACACCGGCGCAAGTGGTCGAGCGTCCACATCTTCTTGGGGTCGAGGTCGAGGTGCGGCTGCGCGGTCATCGTCTTGCCGTCGTCACGCACGAAGCCCATGTCAGAGATGACATCTGCCCAGTTCCAGCCGTGGTAGAGCGTCTCCCACTCGCGCTTCCCGATGAGCTGCCCCATGTTGGGGGTCTCGCGACCCTGGAACGTCGGCCGGAACGCCTCGACGTCCGTCCAGCGGCAGGCCTCGTGACAGTAGGTCCGCCAGTGGCCGTCGACCTCCGCCATGACCATGTCCTCGCGGACGAGGCACGGCACCATGCACGTCCAGCAGCGCTGCGGGTACTGGTAGTTGACGTCTTCGAACACGATCGGGTTGTGCCCGTTCGGCATCGACAACCGGTTGTAGTTCTCCCACCACGCGCCGTACTTGTCGTACCAGCCCGGGTACTTGTACTCGAACCACTCGAAGTCCTTGTCCGTCATCCCGTCCATCCGCCAGTAGTTGGCGAGCCAACCCGTGCAGAAGAACTGCGCGACCTCGTGGACGTAGCCCTTGTTCCAGATCTGGTTCCACGCCTCCTCGATGAGGTCGTGCGGGATGACCAGTCCGTACTTCTCGAGCGGGACCAGGTAGCTGCGGTAGTAGTCGTCGTAGATCCAGCGGCGCCACATCTCCGCATAGCTCTCGCGCTCCTTGCGGCGGTCCTTCGTGCCGTACTCGATGAAGGTGCCGATGGCCGCGTCCACGACGCGGTGGTTGTTCCACCATGCGTAGCGCAGGTCGCGTTCGAGCAACTGGTGGTTACCCTCGTCGGCCAGCGCCATCAGGAGGGTGGCGTAGCCGTTACTGATGTGCCGGGACTCGTCTGACTGCACGGAGTGGAACACCGTCGGAAGCAGGTAGTCGCCGTTGGCAGCCGCCTCGGCGGGCATCGCCACGAACAGGGTGTTCGTGAAGGCGGTCTCCGCCACGATCGTGAGGTAGATGCTCGCCGCGGTGATGGCGTCACCTGTGATGAAGCCCTCGGCAAACTGCCGGCCGATCGTCCCGCAGTAGTCGTTCTGGAAGTTGCGAAGGCTGCTGTTGAAGCCCGCTGGGTCGATGTAGTTCTGCATGTACAGGCGCTTGAGGTTCTGCTGAATGGTCGAGTGCCGGACCTCGTCGATCATCTGGATGGCCTGGCCGTTGTGAAGCTCGGCGTTGGGCACCGTCCGGAACAGCAGGGGCATCGCGCGCGCAGCGGAGATCTCCGGCAACGGGATGATGCTCAAGAACAGCTTCTGCCACTCGAGCCACCGCTCCTCCACCTGCCGGAACATGTTCCCGCGGATGGCGCCGTCGGAAGCTCCGTAGACGCGGTTGTCCTTCTCCTCCTGCATCGGGAAGTACGACCTGAGAACCTGCTTCAGCGGATCCTTCTTGTTCGCCTTCGAGAAGGTGTAGTCCGTGCCGTACTGCGACACGGGTTCGTGATACAGCGGGGCCCATGCAAGTTCTTGGATCTTCTCGTGGGCCTTCGCCACGCTCTGGCGGCTCATCAGGCCTCCCTTGGTTCTAGGTTGGTGCCTGTACCTCGATTACAGCCCCTGTCCAGGGTGTCGGAGGTCTCAACATGAGACGGCTACCGCTCGCCGAGAACTGTTGTACGGAGCGTCTCCAGATGGCTACGCACGTCGCGCATCAGCTGGCGGTTGCCCTCAGCGGCAGGCTCGATCCCCAGAGCCTCGAGGAGCTGCCTGGCCGCGGCTGACGGGTCGCCGCCACCGCCGAGCACCGGGTGCAGTCCCTGCTCAGCAAGGTGGTTGAACACCAGGTTGACGACGCTCCACGGGTTGTAGGTCTCGGTGTCCTCGTCCATGGCGCACCTCCTCAGCCGGAGTATCCGTCGACGTCGGGTCGGTGAGGGGAGTCGTCTCATTCTGAGATGACGGGGACGCTCTCGCGAGGTAAAGATGACTTGCGCGGGTATTTCATCTGCCCTGCTCGCGATCTCCTTGATGACACCAAGGGGCTGCCTGATGCAGCGCGTACGAGCCGCCACCGATGGCACCGGCCTAGCGGAGACGCGCGTCCGCTTCTTGACCGAGGAGTCGGTGCAGAACCACAAGGTCCGGGACCCGATCCTTGCCTCGTGGAAGCGCTCGCGACACAGCCGGGTAGCGGCCGACCGGGTCGAGATCCCCTACATCGCCGATCCGGATCTGGAGAGCCCACTGGCCCGCAGCGCGGCGCCTGTGCTGAGCAGCCTGCACGAGTACCTCGGGGGCCAGCCGATCAGCATCATCCTGACGGACAGCAGCGGGCTGGTGGTGTCGCGGCTGTGCGGGGACTCGGGCATCGAGCGCCACCTCGACCGCGTGCTGCTCGCGCCTGGGTTCAGCTACGCGGAGTCCTATGTCGGGACCAACGGTATCGGCACGGCCCTCGAGGACGGCGGCCCTGCGCACGTGTTCGGCCACGAGCACTACGCGGAGAACCTGGAAGACCTGGCCTGCGCGGGCGTGCCGATCCAGCACCCCGTGACGGGCAAGGTCGTGGGCGCCGTGGACCTGACCTGCTGGCGGA
The DNA here is from genome assembly GCA_025965935.1 of Frankiales bacterium. GTDB lineage: Bacteria > Actinomycetota > Actinomycetes > Mycobacteriales > SCTD01 > RYN-111. The sequence goes on from JAOPVZ010000172.1 coordinate 6,048, forward strand.
GCGATGCCGGCCCACTGCTCATCGCATTGGCGAAGATCACAGCTGCACAGATTCGGCAGTCGCTGCTCATGGAGGCGACGATCCACGAGGTCGACCTGCTGCAGGAGTACCTCCGGGTCTGCCGTCGCTCGGCTGGGATCGTCCTGGCACTCGACACCAATGTCGTGATGATGAACGACTTCGCCCGAACGATGCTCTGCCCGGCCGACCAGGCCGCGCTGCTGCTCCAGGCCGGCGAGGCACTGAAGGCGGGGCGCCGCACGGAGGTGCTCGTGCTCCCGAGCGCGACGACCGTCAAGGTCTACGTCCGCCCCGTCGAGGGTTCTGCTTCCGCCGGTGTGGTGCACGCCAAGATCGTCGAGCAGGCATCGTCACGCCCTGCCGTCCTGGGCTCCACGATCAGGATGCTGCTGCCGGGGCTCGTCGGGACCGGTCCGGTCTGGCGGCATGCCTGCGACGAGGTCGAGGCGGCCTACGCGGCCGGCGACTGGCTGGCCGTCACTGGCGAGCCGGGGGTCGGAAAGCTCGCCGTGCTGCGCGCCGTCCTCCAGCGCCGCAACCCGGCCGGACGCTTCACCGCCCTTGAGGCAACCTCCCGCGACATCCGGCGGGCCCTACTCGAGGACCCGCCAGGGGCCGTCGTCCTGCGTCACCTCGAGCGCCTGGGCACCGCGGGCACGCGCGCGCTGTCGGCCACGCTCCAGGAGGCGGCGCTGCGGCCGGGTATGTGGGTGGCCCTCACCGGTCTCCCTACGGACGAGATCTTGCTGCGGCTGTTCCCCACCACCGCGGACATCCCGCCGCTGCGACACCACATCGAGGACCTGCAACTGCTCGTACCTTTCTTCCTGTCGCGTCTCGGCTTCGGAGGCAAGCTCACCTGCTCCCCCGAGGCCATGCAGACGTTGATGAGGGCCCAATGGCCGGGCAACGTGGAGCAGGTGCTGCACACCCTGCGATGCGTCGTGGAGCACCGGCGCAGCGGCGTCATCCAGCCGCAGGACCTCCCCTCGGACATCGGGTCGGTCAGCCGTCGTCGGCTCAGCCCGCTGGAGTCCCTGGAGCGGGACGCGATCGCGCAGAGCCTGGCGAACAGCCACGGCAACAAGGCCGTCGCGGCGTCGGCGCTGGGGATGTCGCGGGCCACGATCTACCGCAAGATCCACCAGTTCGGGATCGTCCCGCCGACGACTGAGGCTGGCCCATAGTGCGCGGACAAAGCGCCCTCAAGCTCATCGACATCCACCACGAAGGCAGCATCCAGGGGCACATCACACCCACCGGCTCGTCCGAGCGAAGGCACGCCGAGCGAGCGCGCGCGACGGCGTCGACTACGGCGCGATCGTCAGCCTTGCGATGCTGTCATCGTGAAGATCGAATCGGTAGACGAGGTCGACACGGTTGCCAGGGAAGTTGCCTTCCAGGCGGTTGCGGACCTCCCATGAACCGGGACCGATCTCCCCAACGCTAAGAAAGCGTGCGGGTGAAGGTGAACTCGCGGTTGGTCTTGTTCAGCCAGGTGCGGATCTCGGTAGTGCCGACCCATTGCTGACCATCGTCGCTGACTGTGGCGTCTGCCGCGAATGCGGCCAGGGCGCCGTCTACATCGTGGCTGTCGTGGGCAACTTCGTATCGACGAATCACATTTGGGAGTTCGGCTGCCATGTCGCTCCTCCACCGAAGCCATCGCCAGGGACAACATCATCCCCACCGTCGAGTTCTCTTCCCGCGTGCGTATCGTCAGGACGCCGGGCCGCCCATCAAGGTGACGGCCATCCGAGTGCATCGAAGACCGCCACAGGCTCAAGGTAGTCCGGCCAGTGCGTGACCTTGCGATCGGCGATCGTGAGTACCGAGATGTACCGGTTGGTGTACAGGCCCCGGTCGAAACGACTCAGCCTTCGGAGGCGTACTCCAACACCACAACGCCGGTCTTGACGTCGTGATGGACCGCGAGGTCGTGACATCGGTCTAGGACGATCATGGTCCCGTAGGGCCGATGATCCGGCAGAACGGGTCTAGCGCCTTGGAGTCCTCGAGGTCGGTAAAAGTCGTCATGCTTGCCCGTCCTATGTGGGCGCCTTCGTGGTTCGCCGGGCGAGGTCACGAAACTGAACCGCTGGCGCTCGATCATCTTCTCGTCGCGACGGGGCCTTTGAACGGAGGAGATTGGACAGTCCGTCGCGGGTGTGGGAGATGCCGAACACCGGCCCACCTGGCTGCAGGGCGAGGCCGGCATCGAGCGAGCCGGCGTCAACAGCGTCGAAGCCGAGCCGATCTATGAGCTGCATGACCGCGGCAACCGTGACGGCGTCATCGCCTGCGGCAGCCATGGCGAGGCGATCCGGCGCGTCCCGCTGGCGGCGTCCTTCCTCAAACTTGAAGTAGCCGAGGTGGTTGAGGCTCTTGACGACCTTCGATGATGAGAAGCGCTGTTGCACGACGGCGCTCGTGCCCCTCGGCGCTGTGGCGAGCTCGTCGTCGACACCGTCTGCGTCCTCCCAGTAGTTCATCGCGTCGACGAGGGTTTTGCCGGCGAACAGATCTCGGGGTAGTTCTCGGAAGCGGTGCATGGGAACTGCCAGAACGATGATGTCGGCGTGACGGACCACATCGTCGGTGGTGACCGCGTGAGCGCCGGGCGCGAGGACGTCAACGATCAGCTCGATGCGTGTGGCCGCTCCTGACCCCGAAATGGCGACGTCATATCCGCTGGCGACTGCTGCGCGCGCGACCGCGGTGCCGATCTTGCCGGCGCCGACGATGCCCAGGCGCCGGCCGGCGGCCTCATCCCCGGGCATTGGACGACCCGGCGCTGGTGGCCCCCGGGCGGACGCTGGCCGCCAGGTCGGCCTCGGGATCTGCGAGTAGCTCCCTGACTCGCGGGATCACCTCCCGTCCGTAGAGCTCGATGGTCGCCATCTTTTGTTCGTGGGGTACGCGGCCGGTCGCGTAGGCCAGGTCGAACCGGCTGAGCCCGAGCAGTCGAATGACCCACGCGATCTTGGCCGCGACAGTCTCTGGCGACCCGAGATAGAGCGACCCTTCCTCGATCTCGGAGTGGAACCGATCCATCGTCGGACGCGCCCATCCGCGCTCGGCAGCTGCGTTGCCCATCACATGAGCCCAGTGCGGCCACTGGATGTCCACGGCTTCCTGGTCAGTTCTGGCCACGTATCCGTGCGAGTGCAGGCCGATCCGCAGCTGGGGATGGCCGTACTTGTCGAGCGCGCGTTTGTAGAGCTCGACCAACGGTGCGAATCGAATGGCGGGGCCACCGATGACCGCGAGCATCAAGGGCAACCCATACCGAGCGGCCCGGATCACCGACTGCGGACTGCCGCCGACGCCCACCCAGGTGGGCAGATGTCCCGGCGGGAGCGGAGGGCTGAGATACGCGTCGGTGAGCGGGGAGCGGAACTTGCCCGACCATGTGACGGGTTGGTCTCGCAGCAAGCGCGTGAGTAGGTCGAGCTTCTCCTCGAAGAGCTCCTCGTAGTCGCCGAGGTCGAGTCCGAAGAGCGGGAAGGACTCCGTGAGCGAACCGCGACCGAGAATGAGCTGCGCCCGGCCGTTGGAGACCGCGTCGAGGGTGGCGAACTGGGTGTACACCCGGACGGGATCTTGCGTACTCAGCACGGTCACGGCTGTGCCGAGCCGGATGCGTTCGGTTCGCCCAGCGATCGCTGCCAAGATCACGTGCCCTGCGGAGTCCATCATGTCGCGGCGGTAGTGCTCGGCGATGTTGAACGAGTCGATCCCGACCGCATCGGCGAGAACCGCCTCCTCGACCGTGTTTCGGATGACGACGTCGCCGCTGAGTTCTTCACCCGACTCGTCCACGCTGATGGGAACGAACGAGTCCAAGCCGAACTCAATGTCCTGGGTGGTCATCTGTGTGTCCTCGCTTCCAGCGTGAGAGCCGCGGAGTGTCAGGGATTTCTGGCTGCTGGTTGACCGGTTGGGTCACGGGGCCGCCGCGGTCGCGAGCCCGAAGACCTCGCCGTACCGGTCGACCATCAGGTCGCGGCCCTTCAGCGGGCGGTCTGCCTGCGTGCTTGCCGTCATCTCAACTCCAGTCCGTGTCCACGCGACCAGCCCGCGCTGTCATGGCCGGGACGATATGTTGCGCAGATCATCTTGTCTACAGAACATCGTCAACGAAGCCTTTCTTCCGAAGAACCGGTACGATCACGTCGTGAGCAACGTCGCTGAGCACCGAGACGGCGCCGTGCCGGACGGAAGCTGTGGCATCGCCCTGGCAGACGACCTGGGCTGGGGGCTCGGGACTGTCTTCCGGACCTACGTCACTGCCGCGCAGGCCGCAGTTGCAGACCTGCCGGGCGGTCCCCGCGGCTATCAGGCGCTCTCCGCTGCCGCACACGGCACCGTGGGCAGCCAGCTCGCCCTAGCGCAGCACCTTGGCGTCGACCGCACCGTCATGACCTACCTCCTCGACGACCTCGAGTCCGCCGGCCTGATCGAACGCCGCCCCGATCCGGCCGACCGGCGCGCTCGCCGCATCGTCGCCACCAAGCAAGGAACCAAGCTGCTGGCTGCTCTCAATGACCGCCTCCAAACCGCAGAGGCTCACCTGTTGACCCCGCTCGATCCCAAGGCGCGCGAAAGCTTCCGCGCCCAGCTTCGGGTGCTTGCCACACACATCGACGCGGTCGATCCGCTCGAGAGCCCCTGCGATCTCGCTGACGCTGTGGATGCAGAGCTACCCGTTCCCCGCCGAACCGCTCGTGAGGCTCGCTCGCGATAACGGTGCGGCGGCGGCAGGCCAGAGCAGCCTAAGCGCCACGCCCGACGACATGCCGGCGTTCATCCGCAGGGCGACCACACAGAGATCCCGCAGCCCGCACATCGCAGTCCCGAAGAAGTGCGAATGAGAGTTCACGGGTCCCCGCCATGACTCGGTGACGAAGGCACGGCGTGGTGGCGACGGGTGCGGTGGCTGTCAAACCATAGCCAGGGTCGTGACCGACCCGTCATCCGTGTTCTGCATCCTGACCAACGCACGGCAAGCGTCACTGATATCGAGCATGCCGAGAAGTCGACCTTCCCCGACCACGGGCAGGTGCCGGATACCGGACGAGACCATGACTTGCGCCGCCCGTACCAGCGGCGTATCTGGGGAGACCGTGATGGGGTCATGGTGAACGAGGTCGCTGACGCGCACTTCGTTGGGATTGCGGCCGTCGGCGATGGCCTGCGCAATGTCGGTGTCAGTGATTACTGCCAGCGGCGTGCGCTGCTCGGTGTCGTTCACGACGATCAGCGCGGTCTCGCCGGCTCGCCGCATGAGGTAGGCGACCGCGGCGAGATGGGCGTCGCGCTCGACACTGACGACGGCCGCTCTCATGAGCCCGGCCGCGGTGGGCATTTCCCCTGTCACCGCGGCCCCGTCGATGAGCTCGGCGACCACGGTGGGGTGCGGATCCATCGCGGTGCGCTCTGAGCGGGGTTCGGCTGTGACTTGCACGCGGTCGGTGTAGAAGGCCACGTGGTTGGCGATCGCGGACATCGCCGGGTGCGGAGTCGCGTAGGTCCAAACCGCGTCCACGATCCGCCGTCCGTCGGCTAGCACGACGTCGTAGTAGGAGGCGTCGCCCTTGTAGGGGCAGTAGCTGCGCGTACCGCTGGGGTGAAGTGTGCCGGGGACGACGTCGTCGAGCGGGATGTAGTGCACGGGAGAGTAGCCGGCCTCGCGCAGGGTGAGCGCGGCCGTGGTGTCGGCGATGACGGTGCCTTCGACGCGCGCGACGACGCGGTCGGTGTCGGCGTCGATGGTGATCGGGTGGTCCTCGTCGGGAACCCGGACTTCCTTAATCATTGTCGTGCCTCCTGGTAGATCGGAGTGTGCGGCGCGGGACACGGGTCAACTCAGTGAGCTGGGCCGCGGCCGCGTGCGTAGTTGGTTGACGGCGGCCACCGCGGCGAGCGCGATCACGGCCTCCCGTACTGGTAGCTGGTGGTGACGAGGTCGCCGCCCCGGATGACGGCGATTCCGCGAGCCGGCATCAACCGATTGGGGCCGGGCTGCGAAGTGACCCGGCTGCCTCGGCGAGGGGCGGGTTCTGGTCGGCGTCGCGCGGCGGTAGGGCTGCGTTGCCGGCCCGCAAGCGGTCGTCATGGTGCCCTCCCGGTGAAGCGACGTGCGGGCGGCATCAGCCATCGATGAGGTCGAACTCGTTGCCTTCAACGTCGGCGAAGGTTGTCCATCGTGCGTCGCCCGCGTCGAGCTCGCGCACCTTGCGCGCGCCCAGTGCGATCAGCCGGGCGCTCTCCGCGTCGAAGTCGGTGGTGATGAGGTCCAGATGCAGTCGGTTCTTGACCTTCTTCGGCTCCGGTACCAGATGAAACGCGAGCCTTGGCCCGGCCGCCGGATCCGCGCCTGTCAACACGACCGCGTTCTGCTGGGTGGGGTGCTCGGCTATCTCGCGGCCGAGGGTCGCCGCCCAGAACCGGGCGACGGCCTCGGCATCGGCGCAGTCGACGGAAAGCCCTGCAAAGCTGCTGCTCATGAGGAGCTCCTTGAGTGTTGGGGGCGGATCGTGGATGTGACCCGGGCTTGCGTCGGTCCCTTGTGAAGGGGGGAAGGCTCAGACGGCGCTGCGGCCGCCGTCGACTGGGAAGACGGCACCGGTGACGTAGCCGCTCTTGTCCGAGGCGAGGAACGCGATCACCTCGGCGATCTCCTCGGGTTGGGCGGCGCGTCCGATCAGGGTGGTGTGGCCGAGGGCTTCGATGCGCTCTGGTTCCGCTCCGTTGCTGTAGACCGGGCCGGGCGCGACGGTGTTGACCCGGACCCCGGCTGGGCTGAACTCGGCGGCCCATGCGCGGCTCATCGCCGTCAGTGCGGCCTTGGTCGCGCCGTAGGCGGCGCCGCCGGCGAGGCCGACGCGGCCGGCCATACTGTCGATGCTGATGATGCTGCCCCGGCCGGCCTTCGCCATGCGCGGACCGAACGCAGCAACCAGCTGGTAAGCGGAGCGGACGTTGCTCGCGAACAGCCGGTCATAGGTGACGGTGTCGAGCTGGTCGGTAGGCCCGAACCAGGAGAAGCCGCCGTTGTTCACCAGCACGTCGATCTCGCCGGCTTCGTCGGCGAGCCGCTCGACGTCGGCGGCGTCGGACAGGTCCGCGACAACGAACCGTGCATGCCCACCTGCCGCGGTGATCTCCTCGACGGTGGCAACACCCCGTTGTGCGTCCCGCCCGTGCACGACCACGTCGAAACCGTCGCGGGCGAGGGCGAGGGCGGTCGCCTTGCCGATACCGCTGGTGGAACCGGTGACCAGTGCTGTCCGAGGGTGCCGGTCCTGGTCCATGCGCTCTGTCATGGCCTCTCCTAGTGTTGAGTAGACAGGTCTGTCTGTTCCCGTGTCATCGTAGACAGGTCTGTCTACTGGTGTCAATGCCAGCCCGCGAGATCCGATACAGACACGGGAAACGTGCGGTAAGGTAGACAGGTCTGTCTGAAGGAGGTGCGTGAGTGACCCTCACCGCGACGACCCCAACCGAGGGCCGCGCTCCGGCACGGGAGCGACTGCTGGCCGCCGCCGACGAGCTGTTCTACGCCGAGGGCGTGCAGAGCGTCGGCATCGACCGGATCATTGAGCACGCGGGCGTAGCCAAGGCCTCGCTGTACAACCTGTTCGGCAGCAAAGAGGCGCTGATCAGCGCCTACCTGGAGTCCCGTCACCGAAGTGCACTCGAGCGGCTCACGGTCGCCGTCGGACGCCACCGCGACCCGCGCAAACGCCTGTTAGCCGTCTTTGAAGCACAAGGCGAGATCTTCGCCGAGCCCGGCTTTCGTGGCTGCGCCATCGTCACCGCGACCGCCGAGGTAGCCGACGGCAGCATCATCGACAAGGCCGCAGAGGAGTACCGGGCGGAAATGCTGGCCCTACTCACTGACCTCGCCCGAGACGCCGGCGTCACGAAACCGGAAAGACTCGCGCGGCAACTGCACCTGATCTACGACGGTGCCGGCGTCGCCGCCCGGATGGATCGCGACCCGTCCATAGCGCGATGTGCGCGAGCCGCAGCCGAGGTACTGCTCGACGCGTCGCTCTGACTGAAGAAGTGGCTGCGACCCACGAGGCGACTACCAACCCACCGGCCGACCACCCGGACCCTAAAAGACATAGGCCGAACCTGCACCTTGCAGGTTCGGCCTATTCCGATGTCCCGAGATATCGCAGAGTCGGGCTGACAGTGCGCACCCGGCAGGACTCGAACCTGCGACCTCTGGGTTATGAGCCGCGCGTCAGGCGTCCTCCACCGTGGCTACCGCTTCCGCACCCTGGACCGCGCCTCGCAGCCTTCGCGGCTCCAGAAGGGATGATGAAACTCTCGCGGGTGGCGACCATTTCGGCGTTCGCCGCTTTCAGTCGGAAGCAAAACCCGCCGGATCGGTCCTCGTAGACCTCGAACTTGGCTGCCAGAAGCTGGGCAGTCCCCTGCGTCGTCTAGTCGGTGCGCCGGTTCCAGCCTGCGAGCGTGGCCCGCAGGGCCGTTGCGAGCACGTTTCGCTCATTGGTCTCGGCGAGCGCGGCATGGGCCAGCGGGCTGCGGCTGGCGTGTGACAGCTCCAGAGTCACGAGTCCGTGCGTGAGTGCCCACAGCGTGTGCGCGAGCTTACGGGACGGCGGGTTCAGCGCCTGGGTTCCGAGCAGCAGGCCGGTCTGCGTCGCGAGCAGTCCGAAGGTGGTGTCCAGCGCGGCGGTGCGCACCTCGGGGCTGGGGTCGAAGCCCGGGAGGACGCGTTCGAACAGCAGGCCGTAAAGGCCCGGGTTGGCCAGGGCGAAGGCCCGGTACGCGTCCAGCAGCGCGACGAGCGCCTCCGCCGGATCCGTCAGCTGGGCCGAGGGCGCCATCTGCTCGTAGAGCTGCTCGAACCCTTGGGCATAGACGACGTCGAGCAACCCGTCGCGGCTCCCGAAGCCGGTGTAGAGGGCCATCGTCGTCGTGCCGGCGGCAGCCGCGATGCGGCGGACGGTCAGGTCGGTCGGGATCTCCTCGCGCAGCAGCTGCAACGTGGCCTCGACCAGGCGCTGGTTGAGCGCGCTCGCCGAGGAGCCGGCACCGCGTGACTTCGAAGGGGTTGCCATGATCGCCACTCTACTATAACTTGCGTGATAACACTCGATATAACTTGGGTTTAGGAGCTAGCCATGGCCATCACCACCGACAAGGTCTCCCGTGCGGCAGGCCTCTGCGCCATCGCGGCGGGGCTCCTGTACGTGCTCGTGCAGTACATCCACCCGCACGAAACCCTGGCCAACGTCACCACGACGACGTGGAAGGTCACGCACGTCCTGACCGTCACGATGGCAGTGCTGGCACTGGCCGGGATCTCAGGGATGTACGCCCGTCAGGTCCGTCAGGCCGGAGTCCTCGGACTCGTCGGCTACCTGCTCTACGCCGGCTGCTTCCTAGCCATCCTGGCCTTCTCCTTCGTCGAGGCGTTCGTGCTGCCCGCGATCGCGGGACAGTCGACGCAGTTCGTGTCGGACGTGCTGGCACTGTCGACTGGCGGAACCCGTGACGGGAGCGTCGGCGGCCTGGACGTCGTGTTCCAGGTCGGCGGCGTGCTCTACCTCCTGGGTGGCTTCGTGTTCGGCATAGCGCTGTTCCGCGCCGGAGTCCTGGCCCGGTGGGCCGGCATGCTGCTGTCGGTCGGCGCGCTCATCACCCTCACCGTCCCGCTGCTGCCCCATGCGCAAGCTCGCCTGCTGGCGCTGCCCGTCGGGCTCGCGCTCGCCGGCCTCGGCCGCTCACTGTGGCGGACACCCGCCCCCGTCACCGCGATTGCTCCGGCCCTGGCTCAGCCTCGGCTCGCCCCGGCCGGCGCCGCGTGATGATGCCTGCCGCAGCCCCGCTACGGCTCATCAACGCACCACGCGGATCCCGGGCAGGCCGGTGGGTGCCCTTAGCGCTCATCGCGCTGGCCGCCATCCCCATCACCGCAGGGACGTTGCGACTGGTCGAGGTCTTCGGCGGCCCGCACAACCTGCCCACCAACCCGCGCATCACAGCCTCGCCCGCGCCGGTGGTCATCCACATCGTCACCGCGAGCCTGTACGCCGTCCTTGGTGCGCTCCAGTTCTCCGTCGCCCTGAGACGGCGACACCCTCGCTGGCACCGGATGAGCGGACGGCTAGTGGTGCCGCTCGGCCTCACCGTGGCCCTCAGCGCGCTGTGGATGATGGCGTTCTACTCCGGGCCCCAGGACACGAACGCACTGCTACCGATCCGGTTCGCCTTCGGCATCGGCCTCGCAGCGTGCATCACGATCGGCCTCGTCGCTATCCGCCGAGGCGACGTCCGCCGGCACCAGGCCTGGATGACCCGCGGCTACGCCATCGCGCTCGGCGCCGGCACGCAGGTGTTCACCCTCGGGCTCGGCAAGCCCGTCGTCGGCAGCGGCCCCCTGGCAATCTCTCTGCTGCTCATCGCCGCCTGGTGCATCAACCTCCCGATCGCCGAGTACGACCTCCGTCGAACCCGCCGAGCCAGAGGCCGCCGACCCGCCCCGGCGGTACAGCCCGCATGACCTCAGGACGGCTGCCCCAACCCCATTCGCACCCGCCTCGACCGATCGGAGACGTCATGACCAACAGCCAAGACCACCACCCGGACCAGGAGACATCGTGACCACGCTGACCAACACATCGAGGTCGACGTCGCCGAACGCCGCCCCCCCAGCACTGACAACCCGACGGCTCAACGTGATGCGCGCCGGGTACGCCTTCATGGGCCTTGGACTCGCCATCGTCGAGTGGCCGCGAGTCTTCGACGCGCGCTCCTTGCCCCTGTTTGAGGGCGTCGTCGTCTGCATCCTGACCGCGATGTCACTGCTCGCTCTGCTCGGGCTGCGGCACCCAACCCGGCTTCTGCCTGTGCTGCTGTTCGAGTGCGCCTGGAAGGCGCTGTGGCTGCTTGCCGTGGCGGCACCGACAGTCGTTGCCGGCAACGTTGACGAGGCCACGTCGAGCGTCATCTTCAACTGCTCCCTCGTCGTGGTCATCCTCGCCGTCGTCCCCTGGCGCTACGCCTGGACGCTGTACGTCAGCACCCCTGGTGAGCCGTGGAAGACGTGACAACGACACTGAGCCAAGGGGCTCCCGTGCACCTGGACCCGACCGGCGAGACCGTGCAACGGCTGCTGAACGGCAACCTCACCGGTCCCATCGTGATGCTCAACCTGCTGCGGCTCCGCGAGACCGCGGACTACCGGCAGAACCCAGAGCTCGCACCTGCGACACCCATCTCCGGGAGCGAGGCCTACCGCAAGTACCTCCAACACACCGAACCGTTCCTGACGGCCACCGGCGGCAGGATCCTGTTCCTCGGGCAGGGCGGCCACAACTTCATCGGCCCAGCTGACGAAAGATGGGACGTCGTCATGCTCGTCGAGCAGAATTCGCTGGACGACTTCTTCGCCTTCGCCGAGCACGCCGACTACCTTGCCGGAATCGGGCATCGAGTCGCTGCGGCCGAGGACTCGCGGCTGCTCCCGCTAGTGCTGAATTCTATGGGTGAAGCCGTCGCGGGGTGAGAAGCACGACAAGACGCTCTGACGGCCTCCAGTCGTCGTCAACACCGGCTGCGGCATGCTCGCCCTGAGCATCGCTCGACTGTCGCCCGCAACCGCAAATCCTGCGCGGACGACCTCCTGATCACCACAGCTGGCCTACCCAGAACGGGCCCGACTGATGATCAGCAGTCCTGTGGCCAACCCCGCCCTGGTGAGCCCGCCTTCGGGGCCGTCTGGGCCGTCCAGAGTTCGTGAGGTCTAGAAAGGCCTAGCGAGGTAGCGCAAAAAGCCAAGTCAGAAGGTGCGCGGGTCAAACGGCAGCGTCGGCCAGCACGACGTAGGCAACCGGCCATTGCTGCCGCCGGCGACCCCGCAGGTCCAAGTAACGGGGGCAGGATGTGAACCTGCGATCTCTGGGTTATGAGTGCAGCGCCAGCCGAAATCAGTGCTCCTCAGTACATGTCAGTACCACCTGCGCGCGCGAAGCGCCGGGATCACTTGCCGCTGGCGCGGCGCGGGAATCCCGGTCCTGGTACGAGCTCGATCTCGTCTGCGGTGAGCACGGTCGATCCTTCAGGGACGAGCGCTGCGATGACGGGTGCCTGGTCGGCTTTCCGGCGGAGCAACCGCATCGGCTTGGCGCTCAAGTATTGGTCGCCCCACTGCCGCAGTGCGTTCAACGCGGTAAACAGGTCGGAGCCTTTGGGCGTCAGGTGGTACTCGTACCTCGCCGGGCGTTCCTGATAGCGCACCCGCTCGAAGATCCCCTCGTCGACGAGCCGGTTGAGCCGGTCGGTCAGCACGTTGCGAGCGATTCCGAGACTCTGCTCGAAATCGATGAACCTCGCTACGCCGAGGAAGGCGTCTCGGATGATCAGCCACGTCCAGCGCTCACCGATGATCTCGAGCACCTGCGCGACGGAGCATGACTCCTGTCCTTCGTAGTTCCGCTTGAGCATGAAAAAAGTCTACCGCAGAGGGTTGCATGAAGCTACAGACCCACTGTACCGTCGGTTGCGCCAAGCAACACACCACGATCGGGTACCCCAAGGCTGCGCTTCACAACGTCTAGACGGGAGTGCTCGCTACGTAGACAGGCGCTACGCCGCGGGCGGCAGCGCGCCATTCCCAAGCAACAACGAAGGAGAGGAGCACAGTCATGTCTTCAACGAGCATGGAAGCGGTTACCAAGACCGTGCAGGTCGAGGGGACCGCACTTGCCTACCGCGAGGTGGGCCCGACCACGGGCGTTCCGGTGGTGTTCCTGCACCACTTCACCGCCGTACTCGACGATTGGGACCCCGCCGTGGTCGACGGCATCGCGGCCGAGCGGCGCGTCATCCTGGTCGACATGCGGGGCGTCGGCGGCTCCAGCGGCAACACCCCAGACAGCATCGAGGCCATGGCAGACGACGCAGTGGCGTTTTTGGAGGCGCTCGGGCTGAGCACGGTCGACCTGCTCGGCTACTCCCTGGGCGGCATGGTCGCGCAGGTAATCGTCCAGCAGCGACCCGACCTGGTCCGCCGCGTGATCCTGGCCGGCACCGCACCCGCCGGCGACGAGGGACCCGCTGCCACAGGGGCGGTACTCCAAGCCGCCCTGGAGAAGGCTGGCGCCCAGGGCAAGCACCCCAAGCACTTCCTGTTCTTCTCGCCGACGGCGACCAGCCAGTCTGCCGCGGACGCCTTCCTCGCCCGTCTGGACGAACGCACCGAGGACCGCGATGCACCTGTGTCCAACGAGACGATCGGCGCGCAGTTGACCGCCCTCGCGAAGTGGGAGCATGGCAGCTCGCCCGCGGGACTCACGAACGTGGACAAGCCAGTTCTGGTCGTCAACGGCGACGACGACACGATGCTGCCGACGATCAGCTCATTCCACCTCGCCCAGTTGCTGCCCGACGTCCAGCTGAGCATCTACCCGGACTCGGGCCACGGCGGCATCTTCCAGTACCACGACCTGTTCGTGGCACAGGCGCTGGACTTCCTCCGCGACTGACCAGCGATGCCGCGCCACCGCGCGGAGAGTAGACGTCGTGCTGATCCTGCGGTGCCAGCCCAGTCGATGAACGGGCGAGGCATGCGCTCCCCCTTGGAGGTTCCGATGGAGTGGAAAATGAACGGACGGACCGCACTGGTCACCGGCTCGACCGACGGGATCGGGGTTGCCATCGCACGCACCCTCGCTGCCGAAGGCGCTCAGGTCATCGTCAGCGGACGC
>JAOPVZ010000192.1 GCA_025965935.1 Frankiales bacterium
GGCTCGAGGTCGGCCTGCACGGCCGTGTACAGGGACAGGCGGTCCGAGACGGTGCCGGACATGGTGTTCTCGTGCGGCAGCACGATGCCGTCCTCGGGCGGTGTGAGCGCCAGCGCGCCGAGCAGCCCCCGCTGCACATGCGTCGCCGAGGACTGCTCGTACACGTAGAGCGCGGCCTCGGGATCCGGCCGAAGCACCCCGGAAGCCCTCCATGCCTCGAGCGTGGTTGCGGCGCGCAGGTAGCGATCCCCCTCGGATCGCTCGTCGCGTGGGAGGATCAGGTGTACGACGTTTTCGTCGCTCGCCTGCTCGAGCGCCGCGACGCCGTCGGCGTCGATGACGTCGTACGGCGGAGAGGTGACCGAGCGGAGGTCGATGTCGGCGGCGTAGCGCAGCGCACGGAACGGCGACAGCACCAGGCCGTTCGGGCGCGGCACGGAAGTGTCAGTAGTAGGCATTGGCGGCATGCTAGATCGGGCACTCAACCCGACAGGCACGGCGTTCGTTGGAGGAGCAGGCAGGGCCCGGACGGGGCCACCGGTGTGCACGAGGAGAGGAGAGGGCGTGTCCGACAGGTACGACCCCCGCTACGACCCCAGGGCCCCGGACGACGAGAAGCCACGACCCTTCTCCGACCTGCCGCCTCCGCCTCCCGACGTCGCCCCGCAGGGTGACGCCTATGACTGGTACGTGCGCGGACTCGAGCTGCTGGACACCCAGGACGCCTCCTCGGCAGTCCAGATCCTCAGCCACGTCGTCGAGACCGAGCCCGAGTCGCGGATGGCTCGGGAGGCGCTCGCCCGCGCCCAGTTCGACCTCGGGATGTACGAGGAGGCGCGGGAGAACTTCACCTGGATCATCAGCGTGAACCCTGCCGACGACTACGCCCAGTTCGGTCTCGGACTGGCGGCCACCAAGCTCGGCGACCTGCCGAGCGCCGTGGAGCACCTCGCGCTCGCCGCGGCCATGCGACCCGACATCGCCTACTACGGCACCGCCCTGCGCGGTGCCAGGGCGGCGCTGACCGCCAGCCGCCGGTAGGTGCTGAAGCCCTCCGCCGCGCGGCTCTGCGACGCCTACGACGCCGCGCTGCTCGACCTCGACGGGGTGCTCTACCTAGGACCCGACCCCGTCCCGTACGCGGCGGAGGCGGTCACCACCGCGCGGGCCGCCGGGATGCGCACGGCCTTCGTCACGAACAACGCGTCCCGTCGGCCGGCTGCGGTGGCCGAGCACCTCACCGAGCTGGGGATCCCCGCCGAGCGCGAGGACGTGGTCACCAGCGGCCAAGCGGCGGTGCGGTGGCTGCAGGCGCGCCTCGACACCGGGGTGAGGGTGCTCGTGCTCGGCAGCGCCGGGCTCGCCGAGGAGGTCGAGGCGGGCGGGTTCACGCCGGTGCGGCAGGCGGACGGGGCCGCGGCCGTGGTGCAGGGCCTCGAGCCCCGGACCGCCTGGACCGACCTCGCAGAGGCCGCGATCGCGATCGAAGCCGGCGCGCTGTGGGTCGCCGGCAACACCGACGCGACCTACCCCAGCCCGCGCGGGCTGCTGCCGGGCAACGGCGCCCTGGTACAGGCGCT
This sequence comes from Frankiales bacterium, assembly GCA_025965935.1. GTDB lineage: Bacteria > Actinomycetota > Actinomycetes > Mycobacteriales > SCTD01 > RYN-111. The sequence goes on from JAOPVZ010000192.1 coordinate 1,581, forward strand.
GGTCCACACCACCGGCAAGCGGCCCGTCGTCGTCGGCAAGCCGGAGCCGGAGCTGCACCGGGCGAGCGTCGAGCGGGTCCGGGCACAGCACCCGCTCGTCGTGGGGGACCGGCTCGACACCGACGTCCTCGGCGCCAACCGCGCGGGGACGGACAGCCTGCTCGTCCTGACAGGGGTGACCCGTCGGGAGGAGCTCCTCACAGCGGCACCCGAGCTGCGCCCGACGTACCTCTCCTCTGACCTGCGCGGCCTGGTGACCACCCACCCGGCGGTCGTGGTCGACGGTGCGGCCGCCTCGTGCGGTCAGGCGCGCGCCTGGTTCGACGCTGGTCAGGTCCGTGGCAGCGACGACAGCGACGACGCGCTGCGAGCCAGGTGCGCCCTGGCCTGGAGCGTGACCAGCTAGATCAGCGAGGTGAGCCGCAGCATGTCGAGCGGGCTGGCCTGCACCCTGACCTTGCCGGTGGCCAACGCGCTGGGGATCGACTGCCGGCCATCCACCAGGGCGAGGAGGTCGTCACTGGCGACCGACACCCTGACCTGGGCCTTGGCGGCATCGTCGGAGGTGTCCTCGCAGTGGAGGTCGACGAGGCCTTCGTCGCCCAGTCGTGCCGACCAGGTCATGCCCAGGTCCAGCACCCGGCAGGAAACGGTGCGGTCGAGGACGTACCTGCTGCGCACCTCGGAGGGCACCCGTGCGAGCAGGTCCACGAGCGAGCGCAGCGCCTTGTCGCAGTCGGCGACCTTTCCCTCGCGATCAGCCGCCACGCCGCACCTCGAGCACGGAGGTCACGCTAGCCGACTCGCGGTAGCGTGCTTGCGCGGCAACAGTGCTGCACGAGGAGGGCCACGTGAACGACGCGCTGAAGGGCTACTTCGCCCTTGCGGGCGGCCTGACGGAGATCACCAGGCAGCGCGCTACCGCCGCCGCGAAGGCGCTCGTCGCCCAGGGCGAGGCGGCCGCTGGTTCGGTGACCGCCCTCGCCGACGACCTCATGGCCCAGAGCAAGAGCAATCGCGAAGCCGTGACAGCGCTGGTGAAGTTCGAGGTGGACAGGGCGCTGGGCCGCGTCGGTCTGGCCACCGCCGAGGAGGTCAACGAGCTGACGGCTCGGATCCGCCACCTCGAGAAGGAGCTGCGGGACGCCACGAAGCCGGCCGCCGCCAAGGCCCCGGCGAAGCAGGCCGGCGCGGCGAAGAAGGCTCCGGGGCGCAAGGCTCCTGCGAAGAAGGCTCCCGTGGCGAGGAAGGCCGCTGTGAAGAAGGCCCCGGTGGCGAAGAAGGCCGCTGCCAAGAAGGCGCCGGCGCGGAAGGCTCCCGCCAAGAAGGCTGCCCGTGGCTGACCAGGTCGTGGCTGCCCTGGAGCTGCTGGACGGCCTGGACGACAAGCCGGTCGCCGAGCACGTCGACGTCTTCGACCAGGTCCATCGCTCGCTCCAGGACGCGCTGGCCACGCTCGACGAGGTCTGAGCTGGCCCGTCGGGCGCGCCTCGACGCGGAGCTGGTGCGGCGCGGACTGGCCCGCAGCCGCGAGCACGCCGCAGGCCTCATCGCCGACGGCCGCGTGAAGGTCGGCGGCACCGTCGCGACCAAGGCCGCCACCGCCGTCGACGCCGGTACGCCCGTCGTCGTGCACCAGGACGCCGGTGAGCAGTGGGTCTCGCGCGGCGCGCACAAGCTGCTCGGCGCGCTCGACGCGTTCGCGGTCGACCCGACGGGGCGGCGCTGCCTCGACGCCGGCGCGTCGACGGGCGGGTTCACCGAGGTGCTGCTGCGCCGCGGTGCCGCGCACGTGGTGGCGGTCGACGTCGGCTACGGCCTGCTCGCCTGGTCGTTGCGCACCGACGAACGGGTCAGCGTGGTGGAACGGGTCAACGCCCGCAACCTGGAGCCGTCCCAGGTCGGTGAGCCGGCGTCGCTGGTGGTCGCCGACCTGTCGTTCATCCCACTGGGCCTCGTCTTGCCGGCGCTCGTGCGCTGCGCGAGCGAGGACGCCGACCTGCTGCCGATGGTCAAGCCGCAGTTCGAGGTGGGCAAGGAGAACCTGCCGGCGGGGGGCGTCGTCCGCGACCCGGCCGCCCGGGCAGAGGCGGTACGCAGAGTGGCGGCGCAGGCCGGGAAGCTCGGGCTCGGGGTGCTGGGCGTGACGGCCAGCCCGCTGCCCGGGCCCAGTGGCAACGTCGAGTACTTCCTGCACCTGCGCCGTGATGCGCCTCCGCTGGCGGACGCCGACCTCCTGCGTGCAGTCGAGGAGGGACCGCAGTGAGAGGCTCTGTGACGTGACCCGCAGCGTTCTCGTCCTCGCGCACACCGGCCGCCCCAAGACGGCCGAGGCAGTGCGCACGGTCGCGCTGCGCCTGCAGGACGCCGGCATCAGGGTGCGACTGCTCGCCGACGAGGCCGCCGCGATCGGCGTCTCCGGAGTGGACCTCTACGACGAGTACGACGCCGCTGCCCGTGGCGCCGAGCTGGTGCTCGTGCTCGGCGGCGATGGGACCATCCTGCGAGCCGCCGAGGTCGCCCGCGACTGCGGTGTCCCGCTGCTCGGGGTCAACCTGGGCCGGGTCGGGTTCCTTGCGGAGACCGAAGCCGCCGACCTCGACCGGACGGTCGAGCACGTGCTGGCTCGCGACTGGGTCGTCGAGGAGCGCGTGACGATCGACGTGACGGCGACGCTCGACGGTCGGCTGCTGGGGGAGACCTGGGCCCTCAACGAGGCCTCCGTGGAGAAGGGCTCCCGCGAGCGGATGCTCGAGGTCGTCGTCGAGGTCGACGGACGCCCCCTCTCCCGCTGGGGCTGTGACGGGGTGGTCGCGGCGACCCCGACCGGCTCGACGGCCTATGCCTTCAGCGCGGGAGGACCGATCGTGTGGCCGGCCGTCGAGGCGCTGCTGGTGGTGCCGATCAGCGCGCACGCGCTGTTCGCCCGCCCGATGGTGATCGCCACCAGCTCCGAGGTCGCGATGGAGGTGCTCCCGAGCGGCGCCGACGCGCTGCTGTCGTGCGACGGCCGGCGCACCATCTCGCTACCGCACGGGGCGCGGGTCGAGGTGCGGCGTGGTGCCACGCCGGTGCCTCTGGCCCGCACGCCGCACCCTCGGACGTTCACCGACACGCTGGTGGAGAAGTTCGAGCTCGACGTGGACGGGTGGCGCGGGCGACCCGAGTCCTGACGTCCCCGTACCGGTCGGTGCACCTGGCTAGAGTCGAAAACATGCTCGAAGAGCTGCGCATCTCAGGCCTCGGCGTCATCGACGAGGCGGTGCTGGAGCTGGCCCCAGGTCTCACCGTGGTCACGGGGGAGACCGGCGCCGGCAAGACGATGGTGGTGCAGGGGCTGTCATTGCTGTTCGGCGGCCGGGCCGATGCCGGACGGGTCCGCCCGGGCAGCAGCAAGGCCGTGGTGGAGGGCCGGCTGGTCCTCGACCCGGACCACCCCGCCGTCGTCCGCGCGCAAGACGCCGGCGGCGACCTCGACGACGACGCCCTGCTCGTGACCCGGACGGTCGGCAGCGACGGCCGCTCCCGCGCGCACGTCGGCGGTCGGAGCGTGCCGGTCGCGGTGCTGGGCGACGTGGGGGAGCTGGTCCTGGCCCTGCACGGGCAGAGCGACCAGCTCCGGCTGCTGAGGCCCGCTCAGCAGCGGGACGCCCTCGACCGGTTCGCCGGCCCTGACCTGCTTGCCCTGCGCGAGCGGTTCGCCGCCACCTGGGCACGCTGGCGCGACGTGCAGGGCACTCTCGCGCAGCTGCAGGCCGAGGCCGAGGAGCGATCCCGGGAGGCCGAGCTGCTGCGACTCGGCCTGGCCGAGCTGGACGGGCTGCAGCCGCAGTCCGGGGAGGACCTGGCACTGCACGCCGAGATCGAGCGGCTCGCCAACGCCGACGACCTGCGGCTCGCGGCGTCCTCCGCCCAAGAGGCCCTCACCGGCGACGAGACCGGCGAGGCCACAGACGCCCTGCAGCTGCTGACCGCCGCGCGCCGGGCCCTCGAGACCGCCGCAGCTCACGACGGGACGCTCGGGGACCTGGCCGGTCGAGCCCGTGAAGCCGCCGTGCTCGTCACCGACCTCGCGCAGGAGCTGGCTTCCTACGCCGCGTCCGTCGACGCCGACCCCGTGCGCCTCACCGTCGCGCAGGAGCGGCTCGCCGCCTTGACCACCGTCGTGCGCCGCCACGCGGCGACCGACCTCGACGGCGTGCTGAGCTGGGCTGCGGCCGCGAACGACCGGCTGCTCGCCCTCGACGGCACGGGCGACACCGTCAGCGCGCTCCGCGACGAGGAGTCCGCTTTGACCGTGGCGCTCGGCGACCTGGCCGCGCAGGTCAGCTCGGCGCGTTCGGCCGCCGCGCAGCGGTTCGGCGACGAGGTCACGGCCGAGCTCAGCGCCCTTGCGATGCCGCACGCCGCCGTGAGCGTGGCCGTGACCCAGCGGGAGGAAGCCGACGGGCTCCCCGTCGGTGACCGCGTGCTGCACGCCGCTGCGCACGGCGTCGACGACGTCGAGCTGCTCCTGGAGCCGCATCCCGGCGCGCCCGCTCGCGCGCTGCACAAGGGCGCATCGGGCGGGGAGCTGTCCCGCGTGATGCTCGCCGTCGAGGTCGTCTTCGCCGGCTCCGACGGCACCCCGGTCATGGTCTTCGACGAGGTCGACGCCGGGGTGGGCGGCGCAGCTGCCGTCGAGGTCGGCAAGCGGCTGGCGCGGCTGGCGCGCGACCACCAGGTCGTCGTCGTGACACATCTGCCGCAGGTGGCGGCGTTCGCCGACCAGCACCTGCAGGTGCGCAAGGACAGCAACGACGGGTCCGTCACCCGCAGCGGCATCGTGGCGCTGGACGAAGCGGGCCGGGTCGTGGAGCTGAGCCGGATGATGGCCGGCACCGACACCGGCCTGTCCCGCGGTCATGCAGAGGAGCTGCTCGCGGCCGCGGCGGCGGCAAAGTCGGCC
>JAOPVZ010000175.1 GCA_025965935.1 Frankiales bacterium
AGCGCTTGGAGATGTTCGCACCCACTGGGCTAAGGACGCGGGGCTAGGGTGACCGCCGAGTCCGTCGGAGGGAAGTGGGTCAGTGGCAGCCGCTCGTCCGCTGTCGCGGGACCGGATCCTCAAGGCAGCCTTCGCCATCGCGGACAAGCGCGGGCTCGAGGCGGTGACCATGCGCAGCGTCGCAGGCCGCCTCGACGTCGAGGCGATGTCGCTCTACCACCACGTGCCCAGCAAGAAGGCGATGCTCAACGGGCTCGTCGACCTGCTCATCCAGGTCGCGGCGATGCCGGCCGGCGAGGTCACAGCCGAGGAGTGGATCCGGGGCACCGCGGCGGGCCTGCGGTCCCTGGCGCAGCAGCACCCGCGCCTGGTCCCGCTGCTGAGCACCCGACCCGTGCCGCTGGACGACCCTGCCTCGGCGCTGCCGTTCGAAGCCGGTCTGGCCGCCTTCACCCGCTCGGGCTACGGGCTGGCCGACGGCTTCGCGGCGCTGCAGGCGGTGGCGGTGGCGCTGCTCGCGATGACCCAGCTGGAGGCCACCGCGACCCTCGAGGAGGGCACCGAGGAGGAGTCGGCGCTGGCAGCCCTGCCGGTCGAGGAGTTCCCCCTGCTTCACCAGGTGCTGGAGGCTCCCGCGGGCCTCGACGAGTTCTGGCAGACCCTGGTCGATGGCCTGGTGCGCGGCTTGACTTCTTGACGGGTCTTACATCGTAAGGCAGGCTTACGTTGTAAGGAGGTGGGGTCATGTCCCTGCAGGAGAAGCTCACCGAGCTGGCCACCGAGCTGGACGTCCCCGGTGCCGTCGCCGGCATCGTGCTCGGCGACGAGACCGAAGTGGCGGTCCACGGCGTCACCAACGTCGACCACCCGCTGCCCGTCGACGAGGGCACGCTGTTCCAGTTCGGCTCCACCGGCAAGACGGTCACGGCGACCGCTCTCATGGTGCTGGCGGAGCAGGGGCGCATCGACCTCGACGAGCCCGTCCGCAGCTACGTCCCCGAGCTGCGGCTCACGGACCAGGACGTCGCTGAGAAGGTCACCGTCCTGCAGCTGCTCAACCACACCGCGGGCTGGATGGGCGACATCATCCACGACACGGGCGACGGTGACGACTGCCTCGAGAAGTACGTCGCGTACATGGCGGCGCTCGCGCAGGTGACGCCTCTCGGCGACAGCGTCTCCTACAACAACGCCTCGCTCTCGCTGGCCGGGCACGTGCTGGCGCGGGTGCACGGCACGACCTACGAGCAGGCCGTTCGTGAGCTGGTGCTCGACCCACTCGGGCTCGAGCACACCTTCGGCTTCCCGAAGGACATCATGACGATGCGCTTTGCCTCCGGGCACCACCGCGGCGACGACGGCAAGGTCGGCGTCGCCCGCCCCTGGGCGCTCCCTCGCTCCGGCACGCCGGCCGGCGGCTGGACCGCGACGGTCGGCGACCAGCTGCTGTGGGCCAGGTTCCACCTCGGGGGGTACGGCGAAGAGGTGCTGAGCCCGAAGGGCCGGGCGCGCATGCAGGAGCCGACAGCGCACATGCCGGGCAGCGCGCTCGGCGACGCCGTCGGGATCTCCTGGCTGCTGTCCGAGCTCGACGGCGCCCTGCTCGTCGGCCACGGCGGCACGACCATCGGCCAGCACTCCGACTTCCTCCTGGTGCCGGAGCGCGGCTTCGGCTTCGTGTGCATGACCAACTCCGGCCCCAACGGCGGCGAGCTGCACGGCAAGCTCCGCGCCTGGGCCCTGGAGAACGTCCTCGGCTTGTCGTCGGAGGAGCCCGAGCTCGCCGACCTGACGGACGCCCAGCTGGCAGAGTTCGAGGGCCGCTACGTGACCTCGGCGGCCGTGGTCGACCTCACCGCGCAGCAGGGCCGGCTGATCGCCAAGATCACGATCACCGACACCAGCCTGATCTCCGAGGGCCAGTCCCCGGAGCAGCCGAACGTGCCCCTGGCGATCGTCGTGGGCGATGGCGACAAGTACGTCATCCCCGAGGGCGACGCCAAGGGCATGAAGGGCTACTTCAGCCGCGACGCCGACGGTCGCGTGGACGGCGTCAACTTCAGCGGCCGCCACATGGCCCGGGAGATGGCTCCGAAGTCCTGACCTGCTGCGGCTCGACCTTGGGCCCGTGGACCTGCCTCGTGGTGGATCTAGGCGGTGGGGACGTCGTGCTGTGAGCTGTACCGGACGCAGCGGCAGCCCTGCACCCAGTTGAGATCCCAACCCCGGACCGCATTGTCGTGTTGCTGCGGCGACAAGTAGGTCGGTCCCACCAGGGGGGAGGTGTACGAGCCACCGAGGGCGTCGAGGGCGCTGACCAGACCGGCCGGGCTCAAGGACGGCGCCGAGCGCAGCGCCCGCTGGAACAGGAACATGCCGTCGCAGTCGATGAGGGCAATGCTTGCGGCGTTGGTGCTGGTGTAGGTCTGACCGGTGCGGCGCTTCATGATGTCGAGGCAGTGCTTGGAGGCGGCGTTGCTGTACTTGCCGCTCTCGGTCGCCGGCAGGTCGATCGTCGGCAGCCAGCCGTTGCCGCCCAACCCGTTGAGCTGCTGGTCGGTCACGAGCCCCGCGTCGTGGACGGGCTGCACCCCCGCACCGGACGTCACGCCGAGCCGCGGGTAGTAGCCCTGGCTCCGCGCGTTGCTGCCGAAGAACTCGAGGATGAAACCGCTGGCGTCACCGAGGACCAGGTGCGTGACGCCGTCCTGCTGCATCCGCAGCACCGCGCTCTTGATCTGGGCGGTGGTCCCGGCCGCGTCCGACTGCTGCTGCGGCTTGTGCACCTGCACCACGTCGACGGCAGCCGGGGCATGACCAGCCGCCTCGAGGGCGGGCAGCAGCACGCGGTGCAGTCCCCTGTCGAAGCTGTCCGTGTCGTAGGTGAGCACGCCGACCTTGACCGCTGTCCCGGGCTTGCCCGTCACGGTGTTCCACCCCGTGAACCAGTGCTGCCGGACCAGGGAGCGGACCTGGTCGGCGAAGATCCGGTCGATCGACATCGTGCTGAGCAGGATCTCGTTGGAGTACTGCCGCAGGTATGAAGCGTCGGCGTCGACGATCTGGCCCCCTTTGACCATGACGACACCCGCCTTCTTCAGGCAGGTCACGAGCGTGTCGGTGAGGCTGCTGCTGAAGACCGCGAGGACCTTGTGGTCGACCGTCCAGCCCTGGCACGCGGCTTCGTCCTGCGTCGCGCCCGATTCGGACGACGTGACGCGGTAGGCGTAGAAGACCGGGACGAGTCGGCGCCCGGCGACGCCACCGTGCGCGTTGACCTCGTCGACCAGGGCCTGGCTGTTGGCCCTCTCGTCGCCCCTCGTGATGCCGGAGGCGCCGATGGCCGCGTTGGCGGCGTCGCCGTCGGAGGTGTAGCCGATGCCGATGCTGATGGTCTTGGCCGTCACGCCGAGGCCGGTGGCGGCCTGGGTGGCCAGTGGCGCGCTGGTCGCGATCGAGCCGGCAGGGGTGCCGGCTCTTGCCGAGCCCCCACCGGCGGTGCCGGGGACGACGCCGCTGGTGCCTCCTGGGCCGGTCGTCGAGCCGGTCGAGGAGCCGCTGCCCACCGCCGTACCGGTGCTGCCCGTTCCCAGGCTGTCGGCTGGTGCGGCGAGGCCGTCGCCGGCGGAGACCGACGAGCTGACCTGCACGGTGCTGCCGCACGCAGAAAGCGCGAGACCCAGCGCGACCGCTCCGACGACCTGTCGCACCATGTCCGCATTCTGCGCCTTTGCGCGACCGGGCGGTTTGTGCGGTTCGGCACAACCGGGAGGGCTCGCTTCGTGCGCTACGACGACCGATGCAGGGTGGCCCAGCGCTGGATCCACGTCCGGTACATCGCCACGACTTGGACGTCGATGCGCAGGTCGTTGTGGTACATGTGCGGGTACTCGACGTTCACCGCGCCCTTGAGCGCGGGCGACTGGGCGTAGGTCGGACCCACGTAAGCCGGATCACCCGAGCCGGTCCCGTCGTACACGGTCATCCAGTGAGCGGGACCGTAGGTCTGGCCGGCGGCGTTGAGCCGGGCGAGCCACGGCGTGCCCGCGGCGATCTCGTCGCACGAGACGACATCGGACTCCGACCCCGGCGGGCAGAAGGTGGTTCCTTGGTTGGCGCCGGCGATGCCGACGAAGGCGACCAGGTCCTTGCGCAGCTCGCGGTGCACCCTCAGCGTCTCCCGGGACAGCGTCACGCCGAGCGAGTGCGAAACGATGACGAACCGCTGGGATCCCGTGTACGACTGCACCATCCGCAGGAAGCGATAGAGGTCCAGGACGTTGGCCTCGTTGTTCGTGATGTACGTGGAGTGGTCGTCGCCCTGGGCGGCGTGCTCGGAGTCCCGCTCGGGGTTGCTGCGGTTGAGCGCGGACCCGTTGGCGCCGCCCAGCCCGCCGTACGACAGGCCCCAGAGCTCCTGCTTGCTCCAGCCGGCCTTGAGGAAGTCGTCGCGCACGGGGTACCAGTCGGCCGCGTCGACGTTGTTGCCGTGCACGAAGACGACGGGCACGTGCCGGAGCGGGTAGCCGCGGCGGATGCCGCCGAAGCCGCCGACCTTCCAGTGCCACTCGCTGTCGAGGATCACCGGGACGTCGTGGGCGAACTTCCATGCAGCGGGGCCTTGCGGCTTCTGCCGCTGAGGTTCGGCGTGCGCACTGGGCGCGAGCAGGACGACGAGCATGAGCGGGAGCAGCTTCTTCATGGGAGAACCATCTCTGCGAGCTGGGAACGCAGGACCTTCTTGTCGTACTTGCCGACGCTCGTCTTGGCCACCTCCTCGACGACGACGAGCTCGTCGGGCAGCCACCACTTGGCGACGCGGCCGGTGAGGAAGGTGCGGAGCTCCGCGAGCGTCAACGGCTCGTGGAGGGAGGCGACCACCACGGGTCGCTCGTCCCACGTGCGTGACGGGACGCCGACGACGGCAGCCTCGCGGACCGCGGGGTGGGCCAGGCAGGCGCCCTCGAGCTGGACGCTGGAGATCCACTCGCCGCCCGACTTCACGAGGTCCTTGGAGCGGTCGACGATCGTGAAGTAGCCGTCGCGCTCCATCCGGGCCATGTCCCCCGTGCGGAGCCAGCCGTCGTGGAACTTCTCCGGCGAACCGCCCCAGTAGTCCGTCGCGACCCACGGTCCCCGGCACTCGAGCTCGCCGACGGACTCCCCGTCCCACGGCAGCTGTTCCCCTGCTGCGTCGACGATCCGGGCCTCCAGCCCGGCGAAGATGGTGCCCGTCCTGGCCCGCACGTCGAGCAGCTCCTCAGCGGACAGCCCGTGGTGCCGCCGACGCGGGCGGGATGTGCAGGCGACCGGCGACGTCTCCGTCATCCCCCAGATCTGCAGGATGGTGATGCCGATCCGGTCGTAGGCCTCCAGCAGCGCCCTCGGTGTCGCCGCGCCGCCGACGCCGATCGTCCGCAACGAGGGAAGATCAGCGGCGAGCGGCAGCAGCCCGGTCCAGATGGTCGGCACGCCCGCCGCCCAGGTGACCTCCTCCTCGGCGATGACGCGCGCCAGGTTGGCGGGTGAGGTGTCGCTGCCGACCAGGACGAGCTCCGCACCGGTGAACGGGGCGGCGTACGGCAGGCCCCAGCCACAGGCGTGGAACAGCGGTACGACGGGAAGCACCCGCTCCTGCTCCGACAGCGCCAGCGCGTCGACCATGCACGCGGCCATGGCATGCAGGTACGTCGACCGGTGCGTGTAGACGACGGCCTTCGGCATGCCGGTGGTGCCGCTGGTGTGGCACATGCCGGCGGGCATCTCTTCCGTCAGCTCCGGCAGCTCCTCGCAGGGCGCCGCCTCGGCGATGAGGTCCTCGACGTCCTGTCCCAGCGTCAGGACCTTCCGGACCGAGGGCAGGTTCAGCGTCGTGAGCCGGTCGGACAGGGCGTCGTCGGAGAACAGCAGGATGTCGCCAGCGTCGGAGATGACGTGCTCGAGCTGGTCGTCGTGCAGCCGGATGTTGACCATGTGCAGCACGGCACCTGCGAGCGGCACGGCGTAGTAGAGCTCAACGTGCCGGCTGCTGTTGTTGGCGAAGGACCCGACCCGGTCGCCGGGCCGGACCCCGAGGTCCTGGAGCACCGTGACCAGCCGCAGCACGCGGTCGGCCAGCGCCCGGTAGGTCGTGCGGGTGGTTCCCTCCGGCAGCGCGTCGATCACGAGGTTGTCGCCGTAGACCGTGCGCATCCGCTCGAAGATCGTCCGCACCGTCAGCGGCTGCTGGCCCATGTAGCTCACGCGGACGACTCCTCGGGCAGCCCGAGGCCGAGCACGAGCAGGGCAGCATCGCGCGGCACCCGCGGGTCGAGCCCGGTGAGGTCGCGCACCCGGCCGAGGCGGTAGCCGACGGTGTTGGCGTGGACCAGCTCACGGCGTGCGGTCTCCGGTACGGAGCCCGTCTCGAGGTAGACCCGCAGTGTGCCGACGACAGCGCCGCTGGGATCTCGGCGGACCAGCAGGTCGAGGACGCGGCGGCGCAGCGCACCCGCCACGCGCGAGTTGCCCAGCAGCAGCTGCTCGACGAGCAGGTCGTCCGGCCCGAGCACGCCTTCGGCGTGACCCTCCGCGAGCGCCGTGAGCAGCAGTCGCTCGACGTGCTGCACCTCGTCGAGCAGTGCCGTGCCGCAGGCCGCAGGCCGACCGGAGCAGACGAGCACTCCGGCCCGCCGGCGCGGGACCTCCAACCTGCGTGGCACCAGCAGCAGGACACGGTCGCCGCGATGCCCGCCGAGGGTGCCGGCAGGGTGCTCCTGGAGGAGCGCGTCGATACCGACGGCCGAGCCGTGCACCAGCACGGGTACGTACGCAGGGGCGAGGACCGTCGAGAAGCGCAGCGACACGGCTGCGACCTCGGCCGCGTCATCAGCGGAGAGCAGTGCCTCGATCAGCTCGCGCCGGCGCGAGTCGACGTGCCGCAGCCGCTCATGGGAGGCGGCGACGTAGGCCTGTGCGAGCACCGACGAGCTGCGGTCCACGATGTCCATCCAGCGGGTGCCGAGGTCGGCCAGCAGCCCGGTCTCCCCCGCCGGGACGGCGTCGACCATCGCCGTCCAGGCCTCCCGGCCGGCGATCCGGTAGGCGTGCAGCACCGACTCCAGCGGCATCCCCATGACCAGGCGCTGTCGACCGGACTCGGCGAAGAACTCGAGCTCCCGCGCCGTGAGCTGCCGCGCCTCGACCACGCACGAGAGGAACGTGGTGATGAGCTGGCGCGACACCGGCAGCACCTCGCGTGCGAGCTGCCCGTCCGTCAGCGCGGCGTACTCCGGGATCTCGCCCCGGTAGCTCTGGCCCATCCGCGCGACGACCGCGTCCAGGTCGGCCAGGACGCGTTCCGCGAGCGCGCCCACGCCGTCGTTGCGGACCGCCCGCAGCGTGCTCATCCGAACCACCCGAGCAGGAGGTCGTTCAGCTGGTCAGCCTGGTCTGTGGTCACGAGGTGGTTCGCGCCCTCGACGAGGACGAGCTTGGCGTCGGGGATCGAGCTCGCGATCCGCTCCCCGTTCTCCGGCACGACCAGCCGGTCCTGGGCGCCGTGCAGCACCAGGGTCCGCACGGTCATCGACGGCAGCCGCTCCCAGCCGGACCAAAGGGCAGTGCCGCCCTGCGCGGCGTAGCCCTCGGGGCCCGCGGTGCCGGCCTCCCTGATGGCGAGGTCCTCGTCCATCAGCGCCCGTGGTGTGGCTGGGGCGTAGTTGAACGGGATGGAGAACTCGGCGCGCTCCTCGGCCGGCATCCCGAGCCGAGCCTGCAGGAAGTCGACGACCTCCTGCGGCCAGACGCCGTGCGCCGTCCCCGGGTGCGTGCTGATGAGGGTGAGCGAGGAGCACCGCTCGGGGTGGCTCAGCGCGAGCTCCTGCGCCATCAGCCCGCCCATCGAGATGCCGACGATGTGGGCCTGCTCCTCCCCCGCCGCCTCCAGCACCGAGAGCAAGTCGTCGGTCATGGTCTCGACCGTGTACGGCGAGCCGGGGACCAGACCCGTGGCACCCGCGCCGCGGTTGTCGACGGTGATGACGCGGTAGTGCTGCGCCAGCACAGGGACCTGCCGGTGCCAGGCCGCAGCCGGGTAGGCCAGTCCCATCACCATGAGCACGGCGGGGCCGGATCCTTCGTCGTACCAAGCGATCTCGGCGCCGTCCGGACGGGTCAGCTTCCGCATCGCAGTACCTCCTTGGCGGTTCACCGCGACGCCTTCCTGGTGGTGAGGGCGGAGCCGGTCGCGCCCGCGAGGACCCGGCCGATGCCGAGGTGGGTCGCGAGCGTTTCCTCGTCGAGGTCGGCGACCGGTGAGGAGTGCACGACGGTGCCTGTCTGCAGCAGGTGCGCGGTGTCGACCAGAGACAGCCCGAAGGCGACGTTCTGCTCGACCAGCACCATCGTCACGCCGCTGTCCTTGACGACCTGGAGGACGTCGCGCAGGTCGCCCTGCAGCTTGGGGCTCAGTCCGGCGCTGGGCTCGTCGACGAGCACGAGGCGCGGCTCGTTGATGAGGGCGCGGGCGACCGACAGCGACGCCTGCTGGCCACCGGACATCGTCCCCGCCCGCTGGGCGCGCCGCTCGCGCAGGACCGGGAAGCGGTCGTAGACGCCGTCCAGGGCAGCGGCGTAGCGCGAGCGCTGCTTGCGTCGGAGCGTGTAGGCGCCGAGACGGAGGTTCTCCTCGACGGTGAGGTTCGCGAAGACCTGCCGTCCCTGCGGGACGTGACCCATGCCCATCTCGACCCGCGTCTCCGCGTCGAGCCGAGTGATGTCCACGCCGTCGAAGACGATCTGGCCCGAGCGGGCTGGGACGATGCCGGCGACGGTCTTCAGGGTCACCGACTTGCCGGCACCGTTGAGGCCGAAGACCCCCGCGATCTCGCCCTGCTGCACAACCATCGTGACGCCGTGCAGCACGGTGACGGCACCGAACCCGGCGGTGACGTCGTGGAGCTCGAGCATGCTCATGCCGAGACCTCGCCGAGGTAGGCACGGACGACCTCAGGCCGCTGGACAACGTCCAAGGGCTCCCCGTTGGCGATGACCCGACCCGCGTCCATGACGTACAGCTCGTCAGCGGTGCCGAGGACGAGCGGCACGTTGTGCTCGATGAGCAGCACGGTGCGGTCGAGCTTGTCGCGGATGTCGATGAGGGTCGACGCGAGGTCCTCCGAGGCGGCGGGGCTCATCCCGGCGCTCGGCTCGTCCAGCATGACCAGCTCGGGGCTCGTGACGAGGCAGCAGCCGATCTCGACGATGCGCTGCTGGCCGTGGCTGAGGCGGCTTACCGGGGTGTCGCGGAACCGCCCGAAGCCGAGCCCCTCGAGGGTCTGGTCGGCCCGGGTGCGGAGCTCGCGCTCCCACCGCCGCGAGCCGACCGTCGTGAGCGCCGAGAGCACGCCATAGGGGGCGGCCAGGTGCTGGGCGATGAGCAGGTTCTCGTACACGGACTGGTCCTTCGCGAGCCCGATGAGCTGGAAGGTGCGACCCATGCCGCGTGCGGCTCGCTGGTGTGGCGGCAGCGCCGAGACGTCCTCGCCGAGGAAGTGGACGCTGCCCGCGTCCGGGGCCAGGGCCCCGCTGATCGCGTTGAACATGGTGGTCTTGCCGGCGCCGTTAGGGCCCATGAGGGCGACGATGGTGCCCCGGTCGACCCGCAGGCCGGCACCGTCGACGGCCTGCAGGCCACCGAAGCGCACGTTGACGCCGTGGGCCTCCAGGACGGGAGTGCCGGGCTGCGTGCGGCGCGGCGCAGGCATGCCCACCGGTCGACCGAGATCAGGGAGGTTGGGCCGGGTCGGCGGCAGCGGCGGTGCACCGCCGGCGCGCATTCGCCGGTGCTCGGCGGCATCGCGGAACGCACCGGCGAAGCCGCGTGGCTGGAAGGCGACCGTGAGGATGAGGACCATGCCGTTGACCGTCTGGTCCCACCCACGGACCCCGTCGCCGAAGATCGCGACCAGCAGGGGCGGGTAGATGCTCGTGAGGAAAGCCGCGATGACGATCCCGGTGCGGCTGCCGAGCCCGCCGAGGACCACGATGACCAGCAGCGCCAAGGCATGCCCGTAATCGAACGACTGGCCGGTGACCGTGCCGAACGCCGTGCCGTCGAGGCAGCCGGCGATGCCCGCGATCGCCCCGCTGAGCACGAAAGCCGTCAGCTTGTACCTCGCCACGTCGACGCCGAAGGACGCCGCCACTGACTCGTCGGCCTTGACCACCCGGAAGGCCCGGCCGAGCCGGGACCGCACCAGGTTGACGTCGACCTGCAGGAGCAGCACGAGCAGCACCAGGCCGATGGTGAGGGCGTCGACCGACGTGCTCAGCGCGTGCGACCCGAAGTACGGAGGGGGCACCACCTTGCCCGCGGACCCGCCGCCGATGCGGTCGACGCGGAACAGCGACTCGGAGGCGGC
The DNA here is from genome assembly GCA_025965935.1 of Frankiales bacterium. GTDB lineage: Bacteria > Actinomycetota > Actinomycetes > Mycobacteriales > SCTD01 > RYN-111. Next base: position 10,404 of record JAOPVZ010000175.1, read on the forward strand.
GTAGGCCACGCTGATCGTCACGACGGCCAGGTAGAGCCCTCGCAGCCGGAGGGCGGGCAGACCCACGAGCAGGGCGATCACGCCCCCGGCGCCGGCCGACGCGATGAGGCCGACCAGCCAGGGAAGTCGGAGGTCCGGGACCCCGGTGACGAGCCCGGTCGTGAAGGCGCCGACGCCCACGAACGCGTACTGCCCCAGCGAGATCTGACCCGCGTAGCCGAGCAGCACGTTGAGCGAGAGGCCGGCGATCGCGAGGACGCAGGCCTCCGTGAGGATGAGGGCGTGCGGCTCGTTGAGCAGCGGCGTCTGCGCTGCCAGAGCCGGCAGGAACAGCGCCACGACGAGGCCGAGCGGCATCATGGGCAGGTGGACGCGGGTCGTCCTGTTGAGGGGCAGGGTCACGGCGGTCACGCGGTCACCTCGACCGGTGAGGTGAGTCGCTTCCTGAGCTCCGGTGCGTAAGACCGGACGAGCAGGACGACGAGAAGCAACGCCAGCGTCACCACGTAGTCGAGCCCGCTCAGCCCGAGGTCCTTGAGATAGCGGTCGGCGAACGACTGGGCGAGCCCGAGCACAGTGGCGCCGACGACGGCACCCGGCAGGCTGTCGAGGCCGCCGATGACTGCGGCAGCGAGGCCGCCGAGGTACAGCGTGCTTGCGTAGCCGGGGGTGATGACGCCGATCGTCGGCTCGACCAGCAGGGCCGCGATGGCGGCGAGCGCGAAGGAGGACGCCCAGAGCACGACCCGGATCCGGGAGACCCGCACCCCGACAAGTCGCGTTGCCGTGGAGTCGTCGGCAGCCGCGAGGATCGCGAGGCCGAAGTCCGTGCGGCGCAGGAAAGCCTGCAGGCCGAAGCCGAGCAGTCCCGCCACCACGATGGCGGCGATCTGGATCGGCGACACGATCACGCCGTCGACGTCGATGCCGGAACCCACCGCGACAGGCGTCTTGAGGGTGGTCGGGTTGTTGCCGTAGAGGTTGATCTCGGTGGCGAAGATGGTGGCGCTGAGCGCGACGGTGAGGATCGAGGTCACGACCGGGTCCGCGTCGCGCGACCAGCGCACCAGGCCGAGCTCGAACACCGCGCCAAGACCGGCAGCGAGCACGACCGCGACGAGCGCCCCGACGAACCAGGGCATCCCATGAGTGGTCACGAGGAAGGCCGTCACGTAGAGCGCTGCCGTGCCGACCTCACCACCCGCGAAGGTCAGCACCTTGGTGCCGCGGTAGACGAGGACGACCCCGACCGCGAACAGCGCGTAGATGCCGGCCGAGATGAGGCCGATGGCGAGGACCTGGAGCATCAGACCGCCAGGCACTTCTTGGTCTCGCGCCAGTTCACGGCGCCGGACGGTGACGTGTACGTCTGCATGACCGTCACGTAGTTGCCGCCGTGGTGCCGGTCTCCGTGCACGAAGTCGACCGGGCAGGCGCTCGAGATGGGCTTCACCGCGTTGCTCTGCATCAGCTCGACGAACCGGTTGCGGGTGCAGTCCTTCCCGCAGGCCAGCATCTGCCTGTAGAGGGCCTTCTGGCCGACCCAGTTGAGGAACAGCAGGTCACCCGCGACCCCGGAGATGTCGGCACCGGAGTCGTACCTCGCGTACTGCGCCTCGAACTCCTTCATGTCGTCGGCGTAGCTGGCGAAGGTGCCGCTGTAGTCGCCCTTGCTGAAGGCGGGGTACATCGCGATCCCGTCCATCACTGGATCCATCGCGTCGCTCTTGAGCGTCTGCGAGGTGAGGTTGAACGGGAACACCATGACGTTGGGCTTGTAGACCTGGGCCCGCATCTGCTTGATGACCTCGGTGGTCTCCAGCGCGTTGAGCCAGATCCAGACGACGTCGGCCCCGGCGTTCTTCAGGCCCGCGATCTGGGCGGTGTAGTTGCCTGCGCTGGCCGCCGCCTTCTCCTCGTCGACGATCTTCAGCCCGTACTTCCTCGCCGCCACCTTGAAGGCGTCGACGCCGGGCTTCCAGTTGCTGCTGTCGCGCTCGAGGATGCCGATCTTCCTGCCCTTGTACTTCTGAGCGGCGAGCTCGGCGAAGCCCTCTCCGAGCTTCTCGACGGTGGGCAGCGGGCTGAAGGAGTACTTGAGCCCGGCCGAGCCCTTCACCGTCGCCGAGTGGTAGATGTACAGCTGGTGCACCGACTCGGCGTAGTTGCGCACCGTCGGGATCTGGTCGAACCCGATGCCGCCGAGCATGAGGAACGGGTGCTTGGCAACGCACGTCTTCGCGGCCGTCACGGCCTTCTGCGGGTCGTAGCCGTCGTCCTCGTAGGTCATGGCGACCTTGCGCCCGAAGATGCCGCCCTTCTCGGTGTTGACCGCGGTCCAGAAGACGTTGAGGTCGCTCGGGTTCGTGTGGAACGCCGCGGCATAGGTCAGCGCGGCGTGGGCGCACATCGTGATCGACGTCGGCGTGAGGCCGATCCGGTCCTCGGTCGGCGTGAACAGGTGGACGGAGCTGCTGTCCACGAGCGGCTGGCCCGTCGTACCGCTCCCGGCTGTCCCGCCGGGTGCGGTGCCCGGGCGACCGCTGGTACTTCCCGTCGTACCGCCGGACGCTGCTCCACCGGTGGACCCGGACCCGGTCGAACCGCTCGTGCTGCCAGGGGCCGAGGAACCGCTGGTCGGCCCTCCGCTGCTGCCGCCGCTCGTGACGACGGGCTGGGGGCTGGCCTCGAGCGCGGCCGGCGCGGCCGGCGCCGAGGAGCAGGCGGTGAGGACCAGGCCGGTCAGCCCGACGGCGGCGGCGATGCGTGGGTGCAACATGGCTGTGAAGTACGCCACAGGAGGCCCGGGTTCCTGCACAGGGACCTGGTGAATCTCACAAGCACTTCTTGTGAGATCGACAATCTCGCACTGCCTCGCCGCCTGCGGGTCAGCCCCAGGTCACGGCCTGTGCCGACTCGGTGCTCCCCCCGAGCTGCCTGCTCCGCGCTGTAGGTGTCACACGTCGTCGGTACGTGCCTGGTCGCCGACCCGATCCGTTGCGGCCGCCGCCCGTGCGACCTGATCGGTGACGCACGGCGCTGCGACGCAACACGTTGGAACGGATCGCGGCGGGTGGGTACGACGGAAGCCGGCCGCCCCTGTGGGGAGCGGCCGGCTTCGTCGTACCGGGCTCAGTAGCGGTAGTGGTCCGGCTTGTAAGGGCCGTCGACATCGACGCCGATGTACTCGGCCTGCTCCTTGCGGAGTGTCGTGAGCTTGGCGCCGACCGCATCGAGGTGCAGCCGCGCGACCTTCTCGTCGAGGTGCTTCGGCAGGACGTAGACGCCCAGCGGGTACTGGTCGGTCTTGGTGAACAGCTCCACCTGGGCGATGGTCTGGTTGGTGAAGGAGTTGCTCATCACGAAGCTCGGGTGACCCGTCGCGTTGCCGAGGTTCAGCAGGCGACCCTCTGACAGCAGGATGATCGAGTGGCCGTCCGGGAAGACCCACTCGTCGACCTGCGGCTTGATGTTGACCCGCTTGATGCCGGGGAACTTCGTCAGGCCGGAGACGTCGATCTCGTTGTCGAAGTGGCCGATGTTGCCCACGATCACCTGGTGCTTCATCTTGGCCATGTCGCTGGCCATGATGATGTCCTTGTTGCCGGTCGTGGTGATGAAGACGTCAGCGGTCCCGATCACATCTTCAAGCCGCGCGACCTGGTAGCCCTGCATCGAGGCCTGGAGCGCGCAGATCGGGTCGATCTCGGTGACGATGACGCGGGCGCCCTGGGCGCGCAGCGACTCGGCCGAGCCCTTGCCTACGTCGCCGAAGCCGCAGACGACGGCGGTCTTGCCGGCCAGCATCACGT
>JAOPVZ010000178.1 GCA_025965935.1 Frankiales bacterium
GTGTCCTCGCAGCACGCCGACGACATCGACATCGTCAACCTGCTGACCCCCGACATCGCCGAGCACGTCGTCGCGCCGGAGATCGAGGGCCTCGGCCTCATCACCGAGGGCTACCGCCTGCTCGTCAACCCCACCGGCACGTTCGTCATCGGCGGCCCCATGGGCGACGCCGGCCTCACCGGCCGTAAGATCATCGTCGACACCTACGGCGGCTACGCCCGCCACGGCGGCGGCGCGTTCTCCGGCAAGGACCCGTCCAAGGTCGACCGCTCGGCCGCCTACGCGATGCGCTGGGTCGCCAAAAACATCGTCGCCGCCGGTCTCGCCGACCGCTGCGAGGTCCAGGTCGCCTACGCGATCGGCAAGGCCGAGCCGGTCGGCCTGTTCGTCGACACCTTCGGCACGGGCGTCGTCGAGGACGAGGTCCTGCAGACCGCCATCACCGAGGTGTTCGACCTGCGCCCGGCCGCGATCATCCGCGACCTCGACCTGCTGCGCCCGATCTACGGCGCCACGTCGGCGTACGGCCACTTCGGCCGCGAGGACAAGGACTTCACCTGGGAGTCCACCGACCGGGCCGAGCTGCTCAAGAAGGCCGCCGGCGTCTGATCGGCGCTCGCCCGCCCGCTCTCCTCCGCCGGCCCGGCTCTGCCGGCCCGCTCTGCCACCTCGGGTCCGTCGGTGATCACCAGGGGATCGTCGGATGACTCGCCGGCGTGTCGGCCGTCCGAAGTCCTGTTGATCACCCGCGCGCGCTCACCAGCTCGGGCGTCGGCGCTGGCGCATAGCCTCGCCGGCGTGAGCGAGCAGCTGGACCTCGGGGTCACCCCGAAGCCGCGTGCCAAGAAGGCCCTGGCGCTCACCAACGACCGGCCGGTGGCGCGGCTCGTGGTGGACACCGGGGTCGCCCACCTGGACCAGCCGTTCGACTACCTGGTGCCGGCCACCATGGCGGCGGCCGAGCCCGGCTGCCGGGTGCGCGTGCGCTTCAGCGGCCGGCTGGTCGACGGCATCGTCCTGGAGCGGCTCGACGCCAGCGACCACGAAGGCACGCTGCTGCCGCTGCAGTCCCTCGTCAGCCCCGAGCGCGTCCTCACGCCGGAGGTGTGCGCGCTGGCCCGTGCGGTGGCGGATCGCACAGCCGGCTCCTTGTACGACGTGCTGCGGCTCGCGCTCCCGCCCCGCCACGCACGGGTCGAGGCCGAGCCGCCGAAGGACCCCGCGCCTCGTCCGGCCGCACCGGAACCGGGCGGCTGGAGCCGCTACCCCAACGGCCAATCGTTCCTGCACGCGCTGCAGGACGGCGAGCCGCGTGCTGTCTGGTCCGCGCTGCCCGGCCCGACCTGGCCCGCGGAGGTCGCCCTCGCCGTGCAGGCCGCGGTCGCTGCCGGCCGCGGAGCGGTGGTGGTCGTGCCCGACGCCCGCGACGTCGACCGGGTCTCGGCGGCGCTCGCCGACGTACCGCACGTCGCGCTGCGTGCGGATCTCGGACCGGCCGAGCGCTACCGCCGCTGGCTGCGCGTGCTGCGCGGCGAGGTGCTCGCGGCCATCGGCACCCGCGCCGCGGCCTTCGCGCCGGTCCGCGACCTCGGCTTGGCGGTCCTCTGGGACGACGGCGACGACCTGCACGCCGAGCCGCGCTCGCCGTACGCCCATGCTCGCGAGCTCCTGGTCCAGCGTGCCCACCTGGCCGGAGCGGGTCTGCTGCTCGGAGGCTTCGCCCGCACGGCGGAAGGCCAGCTGCTCGTGGACACCGGCTGGGCCCGTGAGCTGGCGCCGGCCCGCGACGAGCTCCGCAAGGTCGCGCCGCGGGTCGACGGCACGTCCGAGGACGACCTGGCCCGCGACCCGGCTGCGCAGGCCGCGCGGCTGCCGGCACTGGCCTTCAGGGCAGCCCGGGAGGCGCTCGACGGCGGGCAGCCGGTGCTCGTGCAGGTGCCGCGGCGTGGTTACGCGCCGGCGCTGGCCTGCGTCCGCGACCGCACCCCGGCACGCTGCCCCGCTTGCCACGGGCCGCTGCAGATCACGAGCGGCCACGCGGTTGCGGTCTGCCGCTGGTGCGGCCGGATCGCGGGGGACTGGCGCTGCCCTGTGTGCGAGGGCCGGCAGCTCCGGGCGGCTGTCATCGGCTCCCGGCGCACCGCGGAAGAGCTCGGGCGCGCCTTCCCCGGCGTGCCGGTGCGGACCAGCGGTCGGGACGAGGTGATCGCCGCCGTCGCGGACGGGCCGCAGCTCGTGGTCGCCACCCCGGGCGCGGAGCCGGTCGCCGAGCAGGGGTACGGCGCCGTGCTGCTCCTCGACCCCTGGGCGCTGCTGAGCAGGGCGGACCTGAGGGCCGGCGAGGAGGCGCTCCGCCGCTGGATGGCGGCCGCCGCACTGACCCGGCCGCAGGGGCACGTGGTCGTGGTCGCCGACAGGGCGGTCCCGCAGGTGCAGGCGCTGGTGCGGTGGGACCCGGCCGGTGCCGCCGCCCGGGAGCTGGCCGACCGCACCGCGCTGGGGTTCCCGCCGGCCAGCCGGATGGCCAGCGTCTCGGGTTCGCCGGCCGCGGTGGCGGACCTGCTCGGCCTGGTCGACGCCGAGGTGCTCGGACCGGTGGCCGACGGCGACCTCGAGCGGGCGTTCCTGCGGGTGCCCCGGCCCCAGGGGGCAGCGCTGGCGCAGGCGCTCAAGGCGGCCGCCGGCATCCGCAGCGCCCGCAAGGCCGAGCCGGTCCGCATCGAGCTCGACCCGCTCGTGCTCACCTGACCCCGCGACGATGTGAGAAGGGCCGCGTCCTGGCACGGTGGAGCTCACATCGTCCATGGAGGCGGCCCGCCTACGATGGCGAGCATGGCGCTGCGACCGATCCGGCTGTTCGGGGATCCCGTGCTGCGCACCAAGGCTGAGGTGGTGACCACCTTCGACAAGGAGCTCCGGGTCCTCGTCAAGGACCTCACCGAGACGATGCTCGAGGCACCCGGCGCCGGCCTGGCAGCGCCGCAGATCGGGGTCAGCCTGCGGGTGTTCACCTACGACGTGGACGACGTCGTGGGGCACCTGATCAACCCGGTCCTGCACTTCCCGCACGACGAGGAGCAGGACGGCGAGGAGGGCTGCTTGTCCATCCCCGGGCTGTCCTGGGAGTGCCGGCGGATGGCCGAGGTGATCGCGCACGGCCAGAACGAGTACGGCGACCCGGTCACGATCCAGGGGCGCGAGCTGCTGGCCCGCTGCATGCAGCACGAGACCGACCACTTGGACGGCGTGCTGTTCGTCGACCGGCTCGACCCGGAGACCAAGCGGCTCGCCTTCGAGGAGATCCGGGACGCCGACTGGCAGCACCCGCCGGTGGTCAAGGTGAGCCCGCACCCGCTCTTCGGGCAAGCGCTCTAGTGCGGCTGGTCTTCGCGGGCACACCGGCACCGGCCGTGCCCTCGCTCGAGGCGCTGCTCGCCAGCCGGCACCAGGTCGTCGGCGTGGTGACGCGGCCCGACGCGCCGGCCGGCCGCGGTCGGACCCTGCGTCCGAGCCCGGTCCGCGAGGTCGCCGAGCAGCACGGCCTCCCGGTCCTGACGCCGAAGCACCCCCGCGAGGAGGACTTCCAGGACGCCCTCCGCGAGCTGTCCCCGGACGTCTGCCCGACGGTCGCCTACGGAGCGCTGCTCCCGCGCCCAGCGCTCGACATCCCGCGGATCGGCTGGGTCAACCTGCACTTCTCGTTGCTGCCGGCCTGGCGGGGTGCCGCACCGGTGCAGCACGCCCTGCTCGCGGGGGACGAGGTCACCGGCGCCACGACCTTCCTCATCGAGGAGGGTCTCGACACCGGTCCGTACTTCGGGATGGTCACCGAGGACATCCGGCCCAGCGACACCAGCGGTGACCTCCTCGGGCGGCTGTCGACCGCCGGCGCCGGGCTGCTCGTCGCGACTCTCGACGGGATCGAGGACGGCACCGTCCAGGCCCTCCCGCAACCGGAGGAGGGCGTCTCCTACGCGCCGAAGATCAGCGTGGACGACGCCCGCGTCGACTGGACCGCCCCGGCGTTGCGGGTCGACAGGCTGGTACGAGGTTGCACACCGGCTCCGGGAGCCTGGACCACCTTTCGCGGCAAGCGCGTCAAGCTCGGACCGGTCACTCTCACCGAGACTCAGCTGGAGCCCCGCGTGGTCGAGGGCGACCTCGTGGGCACAGCCACAACGGCGGTCCGGCTGGGCAGCGTCCGGCCCGAGGGCAAGGGCGACATGGCGGCGGCCGACTGGCTGCGCGGGCTACGGCCCTCCCCGGGCGAGCGCTTCGCGTGACGCCGCCCCCCAGCCGCATCCGGCGAGACCCGGTCCGGCTCACCGCCTACGACGTGCTCAAGGCTGTCCGCGAGGACGACGCGTACGCCAACCTCGTGCTGCCCCGGCTGCTCCGTGAGCGCCGGCTCGAGGGCCGGGACGCCGCACTGGCCACCGAGCTCGCCTACGGCACGTTGCGGGCCAAGGGGCAGCTCGACGCCGTGCTCGCCGCCTGCGTCGACCGGCCGCTCGGGCAGGTCGATCCGCCGGTGCTCGACGTGCTGCGGCTCGGCGCCTACCAGTTGCTGCGCACCCGCGTCCCCACGCATGCCGCGGTCAGTACGACCGTCGACGTCGCCCGGACCCGGCTGACCGCCGGTCCGGCGGCCTTCGCCAACGCGGTGCTGCGCAAGGTCGCCGCCCAGGACCTGGAGGCGTGGCTGGCGCAGCTCCGGCCGGCCGACGAGATGGACGCGGTTGCCCTCGAGACCAGCCACCCCCGCTGGATCGCCCAGGCCTACCGGGATGCGCTCGGCGGCGACGTCGACGAGACCAGGCGGGCGCTGGCAGCCGATGACGAGCGGCCTCAGGTGCACCTCGTGGCGCGCACTATCGACCGGAGCGAGCTGCCCGGCGAACCCGGCCCCTGGAGCCCGCGGGCCACCCGGCTCGACGGCGGCGACCCGGGCGACGTCCAGGCGGTCCGTGACGGACGCGCGGGGGTGCAGGACGAGGGCAGCCAGCTGATGGCGCTGGCGCTGGCGGCGGCTCCGCTGGACGGGCCCGACGAGCTCTGGGTCGACCTCTGCGCCGGCCCCGGCGGGAAGGCGGCCCTGCTGCAGAGCCTGGCACCCGGCCGGCTGGTCGCCCTGGAGCTGCAGCCGCACCGGGCGGAGCTGGTCCGCAAGTCCGGCGTCCGCGAGGTCGTCACCGCCGACGGCCGGCGGCCGCCGCTGCCCGACGGCAGCGCCGACCGGGTGCTGCTCGACGCGCCGTGCTCGGGGCTGGGCGCGCTGCGCCGCCGGCCGGAGGCCCGCTGGCGCCGGCAGCCGAGCGACCTGCCCGGCCTGACCGCCCTGCAGGGCGCGCTGCTCGACGGGGCGGTCCGGCTCCTCCGTCCCGGAGGCGTGCTGGCCTACGTCACGTGCTCGCCGCACCTCGCCGAGACGCGGGTGCCGGTCCTCGACGTGCTGCGCCGGCACCCGGAGCTGGAGCAGCTCGACGCGCGACCGCTCCTTCCCGGCGTACCGCATCTGGGCGATGGACCGGCGGTGCAGCTCTGGCCGCACCGGCACGGCACGGACGCGATGTTCCTCGCGGTGCTCCGCAAGGCCTAGTCTCGGGGCGTGCAGCCGCAGATCTTCCCCAGCATGCTGGCCGCCGACTTCGCGCGGCTGGCCGACGAGGCGGCGCGCGTCGAGGGTCACGCCGACTGGCTGCACATCGACGTCATGGACTACCGGTTCGTGCCCAACCTCACCCTCGGGCTCCCGGTCGTCGAGTCGCTGCTGAAGGCGACCACGATCCCGCTCGACTGCCACCTCATGATCGAGGACCCCGACCGCTGGGCGCCCGGCTACGCCGAGGCGGGAGCAGGCAGCGTCACCTTCCACGCCGAGGCCTCCAAGGCGCCGCTGCGGACCGCCCGGACGATCCGCGCCGCCGGCGCCCGAGCCGGCATCGCCCTCAACCCGAGCACACCGATCGAGCCACTGGTCGACCTGCTCCCGAGCTTCGACATGGTCCTCGTCATGACCATCGAGCCGGGCTTCGGCGGCCAGGCGTTCATGGACGAGACGCTGCCGAAGATCCGTCGGGTCCGAGACGCGATCGGCGACCGCGACATCTGGCTGCAGGTGGACGGCGGGGTGACCGAGGACACCATCGGGCGCGCGGCCGAGGCAGGCGCGAACGTCTTCGTGGCCGGCAGCGCCGTCTACGGCGCCCCTGACCCCGCTGCCGCCGTCGACCGGCTCCGCACCACAGCGCAGGGCTGAGCCGTGGGGGGTCGGATCCTCCTTGTCGCCGACGCCGGGACCGACGGCGGCGACGTCGCGCGGCACCTCGGCGGTGAGCTCCGGTCCCGCGGTCACGACGTCGAGCTGGTCCACAGCGCCGTCGCTGTGGAGCGGGCGATTGCCAGCCGTCCCGACCTGCTCGTCCTCGACGCGGGCGGGCACTCCGCCGATGTGGTCCGGCGGCTGCGCGCTGAGCCGTTGACGGCCTGGCTGCCGATCGTCGTGCTCACGGAGCGGGCGGACGCGGCCGGCCACGCGCTGCTGCTGGCGTCGGGCGCAGACGACTGCGTCACCGCGCCCTACGACCCGCTGGAGCTCATCGCCCGCATCGAGGGCACGCTGCACCGCCTCGCGGACATCCGCTCGCTGTCGCCGCTGACCGGCCTGCCCGGCAACCACCGGATCGAGGTCGAGGTGGCCGCGCGGGCCAGGTCCCGGCAGCCGTTCGCCCTCTGCCACGTCGACCTGGACGAGTTCAAGGGGTTCAACGACGCCTACGGCTTCCAGCGGGGCGACCAGCTGCTGCTGCTCCTGGCTGCCTGCTTGCAGCGCGCCGTGCAGCGCTTCGGCGAGCCGGGTGCCTTCCTCGGCCACGTCGGCGGCGACGACTTCGTCGTGGTGTGCCAGCCCGACCAGGCCGAACCGCTGTGCGGGTGGGCGCTGGAGGAGTTCGGTCGCCTGAGCCGGCCGCACTACGACGACGCGGACGCCGCCCGGGGCCACCTGCGGACTGTCGACCGGCGCGGCGAGCTGCGCTGCCAACCGCTGGTCTCGGTCAGCGTGGGCCTCGTCGTGCACCGCGGCGGCCCGGTGGACCACCGCCGGCTGGTGGCCATCGCGACCGAGATGAAGGCTGTGGCCAAGCGCCAACCGGGCTCTTACATCGCCGTCGACCGGCGCGGCTGAGTCCCGCTGAGCGAGACCCGATCCCGGCGCGGGGCTGGCTCCCGTCTAACCTGGTGGGACGTGCGCTCCGGGGTCGGTGCAATTCCGAACCGGCGGTGACAGTCCGCGACCCGCTCGCAGCCAGCCAGCGGTGGACCCGGTGGAACTCCGGGACCGACGGTGAGAGTCCGGAGGAGAGGTGGCGCGCGGGCGCCGGCCCCTGTCTGCGCTCTGCCCCGGAGCACTGACCGGGGAAGGACGGGCCGTGGACACCACCGGGTACGGCGAGACGATGGACCGCGCCCACGGGCTCGGCGTCTCCGTGCTCGGCATCACCAGCCCCAACCCGCCGGTCGGCGCGGTCGCCCTCGACGCGCGGGGCCAGGTCGTGGGCGAGGGCGCCACCCGGCCGCCCGGCGGACTGCACGCCGAGCGGGTCGCGCTGGTCGAGGCCGCAGGCCGGGCCCACACCGTCGTCTGCACGCTCGAGCCCTGCAACCACACCGGCCGGACCGGCCCGTGCGCGGAGGCGCTCATCGAGGCGGGGGTGAAGAGAGTGGTGTTCGGGCACTCCGACCCCACGTCGCCGGCTGCCGGTGGTGCCGACGCGCTCCGCGCCGCGGGCGTCGAGGTCGTGCAGCTCGCGACCGTGGAGGGCGCGCTCGCCGGATGGCTGCACCGGCAGCGCACCGGCCGGCCGTTCGTCACCTGGAAGTACGCCGCCACGCTCGACGGACGCTCCGCAGCGGCGGACGGCAGCTCCCGGTGGATCACGGGTGCGCTGGCCCGCGCCGACGTGCACGTCCTGCGCTCGCAGGTCGACGCGATCATCGCCGGCTCCGGCACTGTGCTCGCCGACGACCCTGCCCTCACCGCCCGCGACGTGCCGGGGCGCGCCGGCGAGCGGCTGCTGCGCGTCGTCATGGACCGCCGCGGCCGTGTCCCTGCCACCGTCCGCGCCCTGGGTGACGGCTCGCTGCACGTCACCGGGGACCACGACCCCGCGGACGTGCTCGACCAGCTCGCCGGGCGGGGGGTCGTCAGGGTGCTGCTGGAGGGCGGCCCTACGCTGGCGGCGGCGTTCTACCGGGCCGGCCTCGTCGATGAGGTCGTCGCCTACCTCGCTCCCGCACTGCTCGGCGCCGGACCGGCGGCCGTGGGTGACTTGGGCATCGGAACGATCACTGACATCGCGCGGTTGCACCTCATCGACGTCACCCGCATCGGCGAGGACGTACGACTCACGCTCCGACCAGCACCAAGGAAGGCCGCCTGATGTTCACGGGCATCGTCGAGGAGCTCGGCGAGATCACCAGCTGGGACGACCTGCCGGACGCGGCGCGCATCACCGTGCGCGGCCCGCTCGTCACCAGTGACGCGCAGCACGGCGACTCGATCGCCGTGAACGGTGTCTGCCTGACCGTCGTCGACAACGTCGCGGGCGCCTTCACGGCCGATGTCATGAAGGAGACCCTGGACCGGTCCTCCCTCGGAGCGCTCGGGGTCGGCAGCCGCGTCAACCTCGAGCGCGCCGTCCGCCTGCAGGACCGCCTCGGTGGGCACCTGGTGCAGGGGCACGTGGACGGCACCGGCGAGATCGTGAGCAAGGCCCCGAGCGAGCACTGGACCGTCGTACGGGTCACGCTGCCCGCCGACCTCGACCGCTACGTCGTCGAGAAGGGCTCGATCACCGTCGACGGCGTCAGCCTCACCGTCGCCGCCGTGCAGCCGGGCTGGTTCGAGATCAGCCTCATCCCCACCACGCTGGACCTCACCACGCTCGGCCGCAAGGGACCGGGCGACCCCGTGAACCTGGAGGTCGACATCACCGCCAAGTACGTCGAGAAGCTGCTGGGAGCACACCGATGACGCAGGGCCTCGACACCGTGGAGCGCGCGATCGCCGACATCGCCGCAGGGAAGGCCGTCGTCGTCGTCGACGACGAGGACCGCGAGAACGAGGGCGACCTCATCTTCGCCGCCGAGAAGGCCACCCCGGAGCTGATGAGCTTCATGATCCGGTACTCCAGCGGCTACGTGTGCGTGCCCATGACGGCCGCCAACCTCGACCGGCTCGAGCTGCCGCTCATGGTGAGCGCCAACCAGGAGCGGATGCGCACCGCGTACACCGTGACCGTCGACGCTCGCGAGGGAGTCAGCACCGGGATCAGCGCAGCGGACCGGGCGACCACCTGCCGGGCGCTGGCGAACCCGTCGACCACGCCGTTCGACCTGACCCGGCCGGGTCACGTCAACCCGCTGCGGGCGCTCGACGGCGGCGTGCTGCGCCGCGCCGGGCACACCGAGGCGGCGGTCGACCTCTGCCGGCTCGCCGGCCTCGAGCCGGTCGGCGTCATCTGCGAGGTCGTGTCGCAGAAGGACGACCACGACATGGCCCGGCTCGACGAGCTGAAGGGGTTCGCCGCCGAGCACGACCTAGCGATCATCTCGATCGCCGACCTGATCGCCTGGCGGCGCCGCACCGAGAAGCAGGTCGAGCGGGTCGCCGAGGCCAAGATCCCGACCTCCCACGGGGACTTCCTGGCAGTCGGCTACGAGTCGGTGCTCGACGGCATCGACCACGTCGCTCTCGTCAAGGGCGACATCGGGGACGGCGAGGAGGTGCTGGTCCGGGTGCACTCCGAGTGCCTCACCGGCGACGTCTTCGGCTCCCGGCGCTGCGACTGCGGACCCCAGCTCGACGCCGCGCTCAACGCGGTGTCACAGGCCGGCCGCGGAGTGGTCCTCTACGTCCGCGGGCACGAGGGCCGGGGGATCGGCCTGATGCACAAGCTGCAGGCCTACCAGCTGCAGGACACCGGCTCGGACACCGTGGACGCCAACCTCGAGCTCGGCCTCCCGGCCGATGCCCGCGACTACGGCACCGGCGCCCAGATCCTCGTCGACCTCGGCATCAAGACGATGCGGCTGCTGACCAACAACCCCACCAAGCGCGCGGGCCTCGAGGGCTACGGCCTGGAGATCCTCGGCCGCGTGCCGCTGCCCGTGCATGCGACGCCCGAGAACCTGCGCTACCTGCAGACCAAGCGGGACCGGATGGGTCACGACCTGCCGGGGCTGGCGGCGTTCGAGGACGAAGCCACCGACGGCAGCACCGACGACGTCATCGGGGAGGGCGCATGACCGACCAGGACCGCAGCTCTGCACGGAGCAGGTCGTGAGCGGGGAAGGCCGTCCCGGGGCGGTGCCGTTCGATGCCAAGGGCCTGAGCCTCGCCGTCATCGCCACCCGCTGGCACAGCGACATCACCGAGGCGCTCCTCACCTCCGCCCTGCGGACCGCTGAGGAGTGCGGCGTCACCGAGCCCACGGTGGTCCGGGTGGCCGGCGCCCTGGAGCTGCCGGTGGTGGTGCAGTGCGTGGCAGGCACCCACGACGCCGTCGTCGCGCTGGGCGTCGTCGTGAGGGGCGGCACACCGCACTTCGAGTACGTCTGCGAGGCTGTCACCTACGGGCTCACCCGTATCTCGCTCGACAGCCACACCCCGGTGGGCAACGGTGTCCTCACCACCGACACCGTCGAGCAGGCCCTGGACCGTGCCGGTCTCCCGACGTCGCACGAGGACAAGGGCCGCGAGGCGGTGCTGGCCGCGCTCGACACCGCCCGCGTCCTCAAGAACCTCAAGACAGGCCTCCCCGCCTCCCCGTGAAAGGCAGTCCGTAGATGCTCGCCGTCGTCCTCCCGAAGGGCAGCCTCGAGAAGCAGGTCCTCGAGCTCTTCAGCTCCGCCGACCTCACGGTCATCCGCGGTGGGGACCGGGACTACCACGCCAAGATCGACGACCCGCGCATCGACAAGGTTCGCTTCCTCCGGCCGCAGGAGATCCCGACCTACGTCGAGCAGGGCATCTTCGACCTCGGCATCAGCGGCCGCGACTGGATCACCGAGACCGGTGCCGACGTCGTGTCGCTCGGGGAGATCGGCGGCGGCCGCGCCGGTGAGGCGGTCGTCTCCGTCGTGCTCGCCGTGCCGAGGGAGTCGCCGTGGCAGTCGGCGAAGGACCTGCCGGACGGCGTCCGGATCTCCACCGAGATGCCCGAGACCACCAAGCGCTTCCTCGAGGAGGCCGGGGTCAAGGCCAAGGTGTTCACCAGCCACGGCGCGACCGAGGCCAAGATCCCGGACATCGTTGACGCCATCGTCGACCTCACCGAGACGGGCTCGTCGCTGCGCAAGGCCGGGCTGAAGATCATCGACACCCTGCTGACCAGCCGCACCGAGCTGATCGCGAACCGGGAGGCGTACGAGGACCCGGCGAAGCGCGCCGCCATGGAGGACCTGCTCGTCCTCATCCAGGGCGCCCTGCGGGCTCGCGGCCACGTGCTCCTGAAGCTCAACGTCCCCACGACGCAGCTCGAGGCGGTCATCGCCGAGCTGCCGGCGATGTCCTCCCCGACGGTGATGGCCCTGGCGCACGCGGACATGCAGGCGCTTGAGACGGTCGTGCCCAAGAAGGGCGTCAACACCCTGATCCCTGCGCTGAAGGCCGCCGGCGCCCGCGACATCCTCGAGCTGCCGATCGCCAAGATCGTTGAGTGAGCGGAGCTCGTCGGGTGTGCTCAGTGAGGGAAGCCTGAGGCAGGAGCTCCTCCTCCTCGCCGCTGTCGTCTCCGGCGCCCTCGTGGCGCTCCAGCAGCGCCTCAACGGCGACCTCGGCAGCGACCTGCACGACCCGCTGCTGGCAGCGGTGGTGTCGTTCGGCGGCGGCCTGGTCCTCATGTGCGCCCTGCTGCTGCGACCCGCTGCCCGCGCGTCGCTGCGGTGCCTCCGTGCGGTCCCCTGGTGGTCGCGGCTCGGCGGTCTCTGCGGCGCGACCCTGGTCGCTGTCGGTGCTGTGGCGGCGCCCGAGATCGGCGTCGCGCTGTTCACGGTCGGCATGGTCAGCGGTGCGACGGTGACGGCGCTCGTGGTCGACCGTGCGGGTCTCGGGCCCGGCGGCCGCCGAGACCTCACGACCCCACGGCTGGTCGGGGCGTTGCTCTGCTTCGCAGCGATCGCCCTGTCCGCGCGAGAAGGGCTGAGAGCCGCAAGCCTGTCGCTGCTGGTCCTCGTCGTCGCAGCAGGCGGCCTGGTCTCCGTGCAGCAGGCCCTCAACGGCCGGGTCCGCGGCGCCACCGACGCCACCGTGGCCACCTTCGTCAACTTCGTGGTGGGCACGACCGCGCTGCTGGCCGCCCTCGCCGTGCAGGCCGCCGCCGGCCGGGTGCACGCCGTGCACTGGCCCAGCGGGTTCTGGCTCTACCTCGGCGGTCCGCTCGGCTGCGCGTTCATCGCGGTCGCTGCGGTCGCGGTCAGCGTGCTCGGCGTGCTGCGCCTCGGCCTGGCCGTGACCGCCGGCCAGCTCCTCGGAGGAGTGCTCCTGGACCTCCACCGGGGGGTCTCCGCGGTGACGCTCGTCGCGGTGGCCCTCACCATGGTGGCCGTGGGTGTGACGGGCGCCGGCCAGCGTGCTTGAGGTCCGGCCCCGGCGGCTGACCCGTGTCTGCTGGGCGGCGTGCGGCCTGGTGCTCGTGGTCTTCGCGGTCCTCGCGGTGCTGTTGCCCGACGGCAGCAGCACGGACCAGCCGGTCGGCGTCGGCGACCAGGTGTCGTTCTTCCTCGTCGGGGTGCTGCTCGCGACCGGGCTGGTGGCGTTCACCCGCTTCCGCGTCCGCGCCGACGAGCACGGCATCCGGGTCCGCAACGTCATGGGCGAGCGGTACTTCCCGTGGGCCGTGGTGGTCGGCGTGCACCTGCCCGAGGGGGCGTCCTGGGCCCAGCTCGAGCTGCACGACGACGAGACGGTTGCCTTGCTCGCCCTGCAGGCCAACGACGGTGACGCGACCATCGACCACGTCCTCGCTCTCAGGAAGCTGCTGCAGACTGGCGCACCAGATTGAGCCCCCGACGCCCGATGGAAGATGCATGCGCCGCCTGCTCGCCCTGCCCCTGACCGCTCCGCTGCTCGCCGGGCTCCTGCTGCTCGGGGGTCCGGCCCATGCCGCCACCAGCAGCTCGCTCCGCACCCAGGTGGAGGCCGCGCTCGCCGGGTCGTCCGCCCGAAGCGTCGCGGTGGCCGTCGACGTCGACGGCCTCGGTGCCGTGGACCGTCGTGGCTCCACGACGCCCCTGCCGCCGGCCTCGACCGAGAAGCTGTTCACCGCTGAGACCGCCCTGCGCCTGCTCGGGCCGGACTACCGGCAGCGCACCGAGCTCCGCACCGTGGGTGCGCAGTACGGCCCGCTGCTGCGCGGTGACCTGTACCTGGTCGCGTCCGGCGACGCGTTCCTCACCTCGGCCCAGCTCGACGGGCTCGCCCGGTCCTTCGCCACCACCGGGATCAAGACCATCAGCGGCCACCTGGTCGTCGACGACACCCGCTACGACCGGGTACGGCGCGGCGCCGGCTGGAAGTCGACCTGGGTGCCGCAGGAGAGCGGCCCGCTCTCGGCGATGGCCGTCGACGGCAACCAGTGGCGGCATGACGCAGCGTTCCTGGCCGACCCCGCCACCCCCGTCCTGAGCAAGCTCCGGGCCTACCTGGACCGCAAGGGCATCCGCTTCACGACCGCCGACGCCCGACTGGGTCCTGCTCCCACGCGCGCCGCGGTGCTCGCCGGGGTCAGCTCGGCTCCGCTGTCGGCCACCGTCACCCGAATCCTGAAGACCTCGGACAACTTCGCCGCCGAGCTGCTGCTCAAGGAGGTCGGTCGGGTCGGCCGTGGCACCGGCTCGTCTGCCGCCGGCGTGCAGGTCGTGCACGACCGGACCCGGGCCGGCGGCTCCGTCGTCGACGGCTCCGGCCTGTCGCCGTACGACCGCCAGACCACGGCTCACGAGCTCGAGCTCCTGCAGAGCTCCTTCGACGATCTCAAGACCAAGCTGCCGGTCGGCTGCCGCGACGGGACGCTGCTCCACCGCTTCTGCGGGACGGCGGCTTCCGGGCGGGTCTACGCGAAGACCGGCACCCTCGACACGTCGCGGGCGCTGGCCGGCTGGACCTACACCCGCGACGGGCACCTGGTCACCTTCTCCTTCCTGCTGTCGGGCTTCACCAGCGGGACGGCCGCCACGAAGGCCATCGACCGCGCCGTCGTCGTCCTGGCCGGAGGCACCGTCTCCTAGCGTTGCCACCCATGGACACCGGTACGGCGGACCCGCGGCTCTCGGCTGCGGTGGCCGGGCACGACGGGACCGATGCCGCCCACGCGGAGCTGCTCGCCGCCCTGGTCGACGCCCGGGTCTTCGCGGCGATCACGGCCACCTCAACCTCCGAGCACGTGGCGGAGGGCACCGGCCTTCGGGCCGAGTCGAGCGCCGAGATGGCCGTCGTGCTGGTCGCGGCGCCGGACGGCTCGCGGGCGCTGCCGGTGTTCACCAGCGCGTCGGCGCTCAAGCGCTGGCGGCTCGACGTCCGGCCGGTGCCGCTGACCGGGGCCGAGGCGGCGCAGGCCGCGCACGACGAGAGCGCGGTCGCGCTGCTCGTGGACGGGCTCGTCCCGGTGACCGAGCTCGACGACCTCGCCCGCGGTTGGGTTCCGGTGATGGGCTCGGGCCTCGCGGCCCGCGTCGCCGACACGGCGCTCGGGGTGCCCGCCGACGTCCCAGCCGGCCTCGAACCGGCGCTCCAGGAGGCGCTCGCGGGGGAGCGGCTGCGCTCCGCTCGGCTGCTCGCGGGCCCGGAGGGGCTCGTCCTCGGTGTCGCCGCCCGGCACCCCCTCGAGCCGGCCGAGCTGGCCGCCCTCGCGCACCGGGTGGTGGCGCGCCTCGGCGACGCCCTGCCGGCCGACGGCCTCGACCTCGCCCAGGTAGCCCCGCGCGGTCCTGGGCGCGAGCTGCTCCGCCGTACCCGCTGGTGGTCGTGAGCTTCCCCGCTCGCGTGTGAGAAGGCGAGCGGGCCCGCCGCCAGGTCGAACTGGAGCAGGGAAGGTCAGGGCACCCGCTCGCCTGGACCCTCGCCCGGCTCGTCAGGGACGGCCGAGGCCTCGCGGAACGCCGCCTGCAGCGACTGCAAGCCGTCCCGCAGCGGCGCGGCGTGGACCCCGAGGTCGGGCCGCGACGCGGTGACGAGGCCGGCGAGCGCGGTGATGAGCTTGCGGGCCTCGTCGAGATCCAGGGTCGCCGGTCCGAGCTCCGTGAGACCGCACTTGACCGCCGCCGCGCTCATGAGGTGCACCGCGACTGAGGCGATCACCTCGGCGGCGGGCACGTCGGCCAGATCACGCAGCTCCGCTGCCGGTTCGGGGCTCATGCTGGTAGCCTTTCAGGTGCGACCCGACTGCTTCGCGGCAGTCGCGAAAGCGGAGGTCCCGCCTCCCACCCGCAGCAGCCTCACGGCAGCCGGGTCCCGGTCGGTCCGTCGGGCACGCCTGGCGGATCTCCTGTGGTGGGCCCTGCGTGTCGCGCGGGGCCCTTCGCCGTGTTGGGCCCCGGACCCCTAGAGGCAACAGGAGACAGCATCAGCGCTGAACCCCGCATCAACGACCGGATCCGCGTCCCCGAGGTGCGACTGGTCGGGCCCAACGGCGAGCAGGTCGGCATCGTCCCGATCGCCAAGGCCCTCGAGCTGGCCCAGGAGAACGACCTCGACCTCGTCGAGGTGGCCCCGATGGCGCGGCCCCCCGTGGCCAAGCTCATGGACTACGGCAAGTTCAAGTACGAGGCGGCCCAGAAGGCCCGTGAGAGCCGCAAGAACCAGGTGCTCACGGTCATCAAGGAGATGAAGCTCCGCCCCAAGATCG
>JAOPVZ010000246.1 GCA_025965935.1 Frankiales bacterium
TCT
Source organism: Frankiales bacterium (assembly GCA_025965935.1). Taxonomy (GTDB): domain Bacteria; phylum Actinomycetota; class Actinomycetes; order Mycobacteriales; family SCTD01; genus RYN-111. The sequence goes on from JAOPVZ010000246.1 coordinate 4, forward strand.
GGTACCTGCTGCTCGGTCTCGGTGTGGACCGGGCGCTCGACGCCTCGCACCTGTCGGGTGCGCTGCGTGCGCAGCTGCTCATCAGTCCCATCGGCGACGTCTTCCTCGTGGCCACGGCGCTGACCGTGTGCGCCCGGTGCCGACCTGCCCATCGACCGATGGTGGCGTGGGCGCTCGCCGGGCTGACCGCCATCGGGTGCGGTGATGTGCTCTTTGCCATCCCGGAGGCCGGGCACCTTGCCCATCCCAGCGGCGCGGCCGGTCTGCTCAACGAGCTCGGGCTGCTGCTGCTCGTCGTGGGCGCGGCGAGCACAGCCAGGGAAGGGCATGAGGCCGGCTCTGGAGTGCTCCGCCGCTGGCTCGGCGTGGCGGGTGCGCTGCCGTTCGCCCCGCTGGTGGGCTGTGTGGGCGTGTCCTCCAAGATGATGGTCGACGGCAACGGGATGCCCGCGGAGCAGCTGCTCCCGGCGACCTTCGTGGCCCTTGCCCTCATGGGCCGCCAGTACGCCGGTGCCCGCGACAAGGAGCGGCTGGTGCAGGCGCTCCGGGCCCGGGAGCGCGACCTCGAGGCAGAGGTGCGCCGCGACGCGCTGACCGGGCTCGGCAACCGAACCGACCTCGTCGAGAGACTGGCTGCCGCGCTCAAGGACCCTGCCCAGTGGCCGGTCTCAGTGGCGCTCCTGGACCTCAACGACTTCAAGCTCATCAACGACAACCACGGTCACGAGACGGGCGACGCCGTCCTCGTCGAGGTGGCGGGGCGGTTGCGGGCGTCGGTCCGCGCCGAGGACGTGGTGGCGCGGCTCGGCGGTGACGAGTTCGCCGTCGTCGCGACGAACGTGGCCGACCAGGGGAAGGCCCTGGGCGAGCGGCTCCTGCGCGCTCTCGAGCAACCGGTCCACGTCGGTGCCCAGCGGTTCTGCGTCCGGGCCAGCATTGGCCTGGTCAACGGGCAGGAGTGCGAGTCCCCAGCGGTTGCCCTCGCCTGCGCCGACGTGGCGATGTACGAGGCGAAGGCAGGCACCCGATCGGCGAGCGCAGTCGCGGTGATGACCAGCGAGGGCCGCGTCCGCGCGGAACGTCGGCTCCGCCTGCAGGAGGCGGTCGCCGACCCGAAGCTGGAGCAGTTCGCGGTGGTCTACCAGCCCGTCGTGGACCTGCGCACCGGCGACCTCCGGGGCATGGAGGCGCTCCTGCGCTGGACGCACCCGGAGCTCGGTCCGGTGTCGCCGGACGTCTTCATCCCGCTCGCAGAGCGGGCCGGCACGATCGGCCGACTCGGCGACTTCGCGATGACCACTGCCCTGGCCGGCCTGGCAGAGGTGCAGTCGCTGAGCAGTCGTCGGCTGGTGGTCGGGGTCAACGTCTCCCCGGCGCAGCTGACCGACCCCGGCCTCGCCGCTGACGCGGTGCGCTACGTGCAGGAGAACGGCCTGCGCCCCTACCAGCTGCACGTCGAGATCACCGAGCAGGCCTTCGAGGCCGACCTCGACGCCGTCGCCAAGAGCGTCGAGGCGCTCACGGCAGCGGGGGTCGGGGTCGCCGTCGACGACTTCGGCACCGGCTACTCCTCCCTGCAGTACCTGCAGCGACTGCCCGTCGGGGCCATGAAGATCGACCGCAGCTTCGTCTGCGAGTCGGCGGAGTCGCCGCGCGCCCGGCTGCTGCTGACGTCGATCGTGTCCATGGCCGGTGTCCTCGACCTGCGCCTCGTCGCGGAGGGCATCGAGACCGAGGCGCAGCTGCGCTGCCTCCAGCAGATGGGCTGCCAGCTCGGCCAGGGCTACCTGTTCAGTCGGCCGCTGCCCTTCGCGGAGTTCCGGGCGCTGGTCGCCGCGGGCCGCCGGTTCGACGTCGGGCCGCGGGACGGGCTGGTGCCGGACGCCCGTCAGTGCGCCGACGAGAAGCTCCTGTCACACGGTCTGTAACCAACCGTTACGCCGCGAGTCCAAGAGGGTGAGCGGGGCAGAGCGCACCGCCGACCTTCACCACAGGAGTGGTGGCCATGTACGCCTTCGTCGTCTTCCTCGGCCTCGCCCTCGGCCTCACCGTCGTCATGCAGGTCATCGACGAGCTTCTTCCCCTCAAGGCTCCCAAGGCCCTGACCCGCACGATCAGCGTCGCGATCGCCTGCGGCTTCGCCTGGGCGCTCGATTACTCCGTGTTCACGGCTTTCGGCCAGGGCCTCCGCGAGCAGTGGATGCACCCCGTCATGACCGGTCTCGCCCTCGTCGGCGGCGGCGAGTTCGTCCGTTCGCTGGTGCTGGCGATCAGCCACCGCGCCGGTGACGCGCCGGTCGAGGTGGCCCCGGCGCTGCGCGCCGCCTGACAGCCCGACCACGAAGCCCCCGCCCTGTCTCACGGGCGGGGGCTTCGTCCTGCGCGGGTGCATGCTGTCGGGATGGACGCCAGCGCGCGCAAGGCCCTCGCCGACAAGTTCCTGGACCCGCAGCACCCGCCGTCGACGGCCCGCGGCCTGCACCACACCGCCCTCGTGTCGAGCGACGTGGAGCAGACCATCGCCTTCTACCAGGGCGTCCTGGGGTTCCCGCTGACGGAGGTCATGGAGAACCGCGACTACCCGGGCAGCACGCACTTCTTCTTCGACATCGGCAACGGCAACGCGTTGGCCTTCTTCGACTTCCCCGGCCTGGACCTCGGCGCCTACGCGGAGGTGCTCGGAGGCCTGCACCACATCGCCATCTCGATCAGCCGCGACAACTGGGAGGCGGCGCACGCCCGCCTCCGTGACGCCGGCGTCGACGTGATGGAGGAGAGCGGAACGTCGCTGTACTTCCGCGATCCCGACGGGGCCCGCCTGGAGCTCATCGCCGAGCCGCTGGGTGTGATGTACGGCCAGCAGGTGGTCTGATCGTTCCCCAGTGATCCGGTCGGATTAGCATGGTGCTCATGCGCCTGCACTGGTTCCTGCCCACCGGAGGAGACTCCCGGTACGTCGGTGCCGTCACCGTCACCGAAGGGCGTACGGCAGCTGCCGCCGTACGACCCCCGTCCGTCGACTACCTGTCACAGGTGGCGCGCGCCGCCGAGTCCAGCGGGTTCGACGCGGTGCTGACCCCCGTCGGGATCGGCTGCGAGGACCCGTGGGTGCTCTGCGCGGCGGTCGCGCAGCACACCTCGACGCTGCGGTTCCTCGTCGCCTTCCGGCCCGGGTTCGCGTCGCCGACGCTTCTGGCCCAGCAGGCCGCCACCTTCCAGCGGATGACGGGGGACCGGCTGCTGCTGAACGTCGTCACCGGCGGCGACCCGGTCGAGCAGCGGATGTACGGCGACGCGCTGGAGCACGACGCCCGCTACGCCCGGACCGCCGAGCACCTGGAAGCCCTGGACCGGCTGTTCGCGGGCGAGCCCTTCGACCTGCACGGGCAGCACCTCGACCTCGAGGGTGCCCGCCTGACGCTGGCGGCCCCGAAGCCGCCGGTGTACTTCGGCGGCGCGTCACCCGCGGCCGAGCGGGTGGCTGCTCGCTGGGCGGACACCTACCTCACCTGGGGCGAGCCGCCCGCGATGGTCCGGGAGCGGGTCGAGCGCGTGCAGAAGCTGGCTGCGGACGAGGGCCGGGAGCTGTCGTTCGGGATCCGGCTGCACGTCATCGCCAGGGACACCCCCGAGGAGGCCTGGCGAGAGGCGGACCGGCTGATCGAGGCGATGGACCCGGCGGCGATCGCCGCGGCGCAGGAGCGCTACAGCCGGATGGACTCCGTCGGGCAGGCCCGCATGACGGCGCTGCACGGCGGCACGGCCGCCAGCCTGCAGATCAGCCCGAACCTGTGGGCCGGTGCAGGGCTCGTGCGCGAAGGTGCCGCGACCGCGCTGGTCGGGTCCTACGAGCAGGTCGCGGAGCGGCTCGACGAGTACCGGAGGCTGGGCTTCGCCGAGGCCATCCTATCCGGCTGGCCGCACCTGGAGGAGGCCTACCGGGTGGGCGAGCAGGTCGCGCCGCTGCTCTGAGCTACTTGTGGTCCGGGTCGCCGCTGTGGTGCGTGGCGTCCGGGTCATCGAGGAAACGCTTCTGCGACGCGACCACCTCGGCCTCGGCCTCGGTGCGGCCGACCCAGGCAGCGCCCTCCACGGACTTGCCGGGCTCGAGGTCCTTGTAGACCTCGAAGAAGTGCTGGATCTCGAGCCGGTCGAACTCCGGCACGTGGAAGATGTCCTGCAGGTGCGACAGCCGCGGGTCGGCGACCGGCACGCAGAGCAGCTTCTCGTCGGGGCCCGCCTCGTCGGTCATCTTGAACATGCCGATCGTGCGGCAGCGGATGAGGCACCCGGGGAAGGTCGGCTCGTCGACGAGGACGAGGGCGTCGAGCGGGTCGCCGTCACCGCCGAGGGTGTCCTCCACGAAGCCGTAGTCGCTCGGGTACCGCGTGCTGGTGAACAGCATGCGGTCCAGCCGGATGCGACCCGTCTTGTGGTCCACCTCGTACTTGTTGCGCTGACCCTTGGGGATCTCGATGGTGACGTCGAACTCCATGCTCCTAGTCTCGCGTA
>JAOPVZ010000252.1 GCA_025965935.1 Frankiales bacterium
GCTCTGCTCGCCTTCGCCGACACGCTCTACGGCACGACCGACCCGACCGAGGTGGTGCGCACCGAGGAGCTGCTGCAGGTGTCGCGCGACAGCGACGGCTTCCTGCTCTCGCTGGCGCTGCCGCTCGCCCGGATCGAGGACCTCGAGCTGGCCCGCAGCGGCGACGACCTGGTCGTGACGCTCGGTGGTCACCGCCGGCTGCTCGCACTGCCGGCGGCACTGCGGCGGTGCACCGTCGCCGGAGCGCGGCTGGTGGAGGCCAGGCTGGTCGTGCGGTTCGAGCCGGACCCGATGCTCTGGAGGACCACATGACCGAGTCGGTCGGCAGCGCGACGGAGGAGGCAGCCCGGCTGCTCGCCGCCGTGCAGGACTGGGCGAGGACGCGCTTCGACAGCGAGCACCTCGCGACCGGCGGGGCCGAGTGCCAGGTGTGCCCGGTCTGCCAGGGCATCGCGCTGATGCGGCAGGTGAAGCCGGAGACGGCCGAGCACCTGCTCGACGCCGTCGCCTCGTTCGTGGCGGCGGTGAAGTCGGCAGTGTCCACGCCGGCCCCAGCGGAGGCATCCTCACGGGTGACCCCCATCGACGTACGGGAGGGCTGAGGTGGCACTCGCGATCGGCGTTGACGTCGGCGGGACGAAGGTCGCCGCCGGAGTCGTCGACGAAGAAGGGACGGTCATCGCCGAGTTGCGCCGCCCCACGCCCAGCACGAACCCGGACGCGGTCGAGCAGACCATCGCCGACGTGGTCACCGAGCTGCGCAAGGCCCACGACGTGATCGCTGTCGGCATCGGTGGGGCCGGCTTCATCGACGCGGACCGATCCACCGTGCTGTTCGCGCCGAACCTGGCCTGGCGCGACGAGCCGTTGCGCGACGAGGTCGCCAAGCTCATCGACCTGCCCGTCGTCGTCGAGAACGACGCCAACGCGGCGGCCTGGGGCGAGTACCGCTTCGGTGCCGGCCGCGGCGAGCACCACATGGTCTGCGTCACCGTCGGCACCGGCATCGGCGGCGGGATCGTGCTCGAGGGCGCGCTCTACCGCGGCCGGTTCGGGATCGGCGCGGAGTTCGGTCACACCCAGGTCGTGCCCAACGGCCGCCGCTGCGGCTGCGGGCAGCGCGGCTGCTGGGAGCAGTACTGCTCCGGCCGGGCGCTGCTGCACGAGGCGCGTGAGATCGCCGACGTGCACGGCGTCTACGGCAAGCGGCTGCTGGAGCTGGGCGACGGCAAGCCGGAGGGCATCGAGGCGCCCGAGGTCACGAAGGCCGCGATGGAGGGCGACCCGGCGGCGCTCGAGTGCTTCACCGTGGTCGGCCACTGGCTCGGCCAGGGACTGGCCAACCTCGCCGCGGTGCTCGACCCGGGCGTCTTCGTCGTCGGCGGCGGGGTGGCCGATGCCGGCGACCTGCTGCTGGACCCGGCCCGCCGGCACTTCGGCAAGGTGCTCACCGGCACCGGGTTCCGGCCGCGTCCGGAGATCCGGCACGCCTCGCTGGGCAACCGCGCCGGCATGGTCGGCGCCGCGGACCTCGCCCGGCTGGGCTGAGCCGGCGCGTGCGGGTCGTCGTCGCACTCGGCGGCAACGCGCTCTCACCACCGGGCGGCACCGGCACGGTCGAGGAGATGCGGGAGTCGCTGACGACCGCGGCCGCCGCGTTGGCCTCGTTGGTGGAGGACGGCCACTCGTTGGTGCTCACCCACGGGAACGGGCCGCAGGTCGGACGGCTGCTCCTGCAGCAGGAGCGCGCTGCTTCCGACGTACCGCCGATGCCGATGGACGTCTGCGGTGCGCTCTCCCAAGGTCAGCTCGGCTACCTCGTCGCTCAGGCGCTCGACAACGCGCTCCGTCACCGCCGGCTGCCCGCGCGGGTGCTGTCGCTCGTCACGCAGGTGGTCGTGGACGGTCGGTCGCCGGCCTTTCGCCGGCCGTCGAAGCCGGTCGGGCCGTCGTACGAGCTGCCTGAGGCGCAAGCGATCGCGCAGGCGTCCGGGCACGTCTTCGCCGTCCAGCCCGACGGCCGGTGGCGCCGGGTGGTGGCGTCGCCCAAGCCGCTGCGGATCGTCGAGGAGGCGCCGCTGCGGGCGCTGGTCGATGCCGGCCACGTGGTGGTCGCGGCCGGCGGGGGAGGGGTGCCAGTCGTCGAGCACCGTGGCCAGCTGCACGGTGTGGAGGCGGTCGTCGACAAGGACCGTACGGCGGGGCTGCTCGCCGTTGCGGTGGGCGCGGACCTGCTGATGGTGCTGACCGAGGTGTCGCGGGTGCAGGTGGGGTACGGCACTGCTGAGGCGCGCTCGCTGTCGTCGCTGACGGTGGCGGAGGCGTCGGCGTGGCTGAAGGCGGGGGAGTTCCCCGAGGGCTCCATGGGGCCGAAGATCGAGGCGTGCGTGGGGTTCGTACGCGCGGGCGGTGCGGCTGCCATCGGCGCCCTGTCGGAAGCCGCCGCCGTGCTAGCGGGCGATGCCGGCACCCGCCTGCTGCCCTGACCCCGACCCGCGATGAATGGATACAGCGCTGCTGTTTTTGGGCTCAAAACAGCAGCGCAGTATCCATTCATGCGCCAGGGGGGCTACGGGGTGTAGGAGGGGACGAGTTCGCGGGCCATTTCCTCGAGGAAGAGGCCGATGTCGGTCACGATGCCGATGGCCTGGGCGGAGCCACGGTCGGCGAGCTTGGTCACCGTGGCGGGGTTGATGTCGACGCACACCAGCGGGATGGACGCCGGCAGGATGTTGCCGGTCGCGATCGAGTGCAGCGTCGTCGCGACCATGATGGCGAAGCCGACGCCCGGCAGCTGGGCCCGCATCGCGCGCTGGCCCTCGATCACGTCGGTGTAGACGTCCGGCAGCGGCCCGTCGTCGCGGACTGAGCCGACGAGCACGAACTTCTTGCCGCCCTTGACGAGCGCGTGCATGATGCCGCCGGTCAGCACGCCCTGGTCGACGGCGGCCGAGATGGATCCCGCGCGGCGGATCGTGTTGATGGCGCGGATGTGGTGCTCGTGGCCGTGCTCGACGCCCTTGCCCATGGTGAGGTCCACGCCGAGCGAGGTGCCGTAGAGGGCCGACTCGATGTCGTGGGTGGCCAGCGCGTTGCCGGCGAACAGGATGTCGACGTACCCGGTCCCGACCAGCGCGGTGAACGCCGGTGCGGCGCCGGTGTGCACGATGCCCGGGCCGCCGACCCACAGCACCTTCTGGCCGTCGCTCTTGACCTCGCGCATCCGCTGCGCGATCTGGCGCACCAGCAGCGCCTGCGGCTTCTCCGACGACACCGCCGAGCCCATGAACCCGAAGGCGTCCT
>JAOPVZ010000262.1 GCA_025965935.1 Frankiales bacterium
GTGACGGACAGCGAGTCGAAGGCGGGGATGGCGAACTCGGGACGGATGTCGACCTCGGCCGTGAAGGCCAGCTTCACCGGGTCGTCGAGCTCGGTGACCTCGATCTCCGGGCGGTTGACGGGCGCGAGCTTGGAGATCTCGACGGCCTCGCCGTACAGCCGCGGGATGGCCTCGTTGACGGCCTCCTCGAGGACGACGCTGCGGCCGACCCGCTGGTCCAGGATGCGCGGCGGGACCTTGCCGGGCCGGAAGCCCTGGACCTTCACCTGCGCGCCGATGGTGCGGTAGGCCTTGTCCAGCTCGGGCTTGAGCTCGTCGAAGCCGGCCTCCACGGTGAGCTTGACCCTCGTCGGGCTCAGGGTCTCGACGGAGCTCTGCACAGCGGTGGTTCCCTTCGGGCAAGAAGCAGGTGTGTCGGGGCGGCGGGACTCGAACCCGCGATCTCCTGCTCCCAAAGCAGGCGCGCTAGCCACTACGCTACGCCCCGCGCGCGTCGGCCATGCTAGTGGCCGAGGGCGGGCAGAAGGACAGAACGCAGCACAGCAAGGCTCTGCGGCCGTAGCTCAATGGTAGAGCCCTAGTCTTCCAAACTAGCTACGCGGGTTCGATTCCCGTCGGCCGCTCCACGACCACCTCGAGATACGGGCTGCGGATGAGCACCGTGCCGTCCCCCGCCTCGTCGTGCTTCGCGTACAGCGCGAGCAGCTCGGCCGCGAACCGCTCCTGCCCGCCGGCGTCGAGAGCCGCGAACGTGGTCGCGGTGGGACCGAACCAGGTGCGGAAGTGCTCGAGCATGAACTCGGGCGACGGGTAGACGAAGTCGGCGAAGCGGGTGCACACCGTCACGCCGCCGAGCAGCTCGGCGAGCCCGTCGGGCGTCCCCCAGCGGGTCGGCGGCAGCAGGCCAGGGGGCGGCGGCAGGAAGGCGGCGCCGAGGGCGAACATCTCCCCGACGAACCCGCTGGGCGTCCAGTTGGCCATGCCGAGCCGGCCGCCGGGACGCAGCACGCGCAGCAGCTCCGCGGCGGTCCGGGACTGGTCGGGCGCGAACATCGCCCCGAACGTCGAGGTGACCACGTCGAAGGAGCCGTCCTCGTAGGGCAGTGCCTGCGCGTCGGCTACCTGCGTCTCCAGCAGCAACCCTTCGGCGGTGGCGCGCACCGACGCCCGCTCGAGCAGGTCCGGCACGTAGTCCGAGGCCACGACGGAGGCGAACCGGCGCGCGGCGGCGAGCGCAGTGTTGCCTGCCCCGGCAGCGACGTCGAGCACCCGCTCGCCGGCCCGGACGCGGAGGGACTGGACGAGCAGCTCACCGACGATGACCTGCGTGACGCCGATCCGGTGGAAGTCGCCGGTGGCCCACATCCGCTGCTGGCGCTCCGTCAGCTCGACAAAGCCCACAGGGGAGTCCACGGGAGGACTGTCCCACGAAAGGGGCTGCCGCCAACCCACGCGCAGCCCGGGTCAGTGCTTCCCGTGGCTGGTCGCCGTCAACCCCTCGACGGTCCTCGGCGGTGGGGTCTGACCCTTGGACTTCTTGTTCTTGTCCTGCACGGGCTTTCGGGCCTCACGGCCGCTCTTGTTCTTGTTGGACATGACGGGTTCCTCTCCTCGGGCTTGTGGTGGCGCGAGCGGCCCCGCCGGGGCGTGCTCAGCGGCCGGCTCGGAGCGTCGAGGACGAGGTGGTCGACCACGGGAGTCCCTCTGCCGGCATCCGGCGCGGCGAGGGGGTTCAAGATCTGGACGGACCAGGCGCGCTTGGACGCCGAACGTAACACCTGCAGGCTGCTCTAGGGTCCTGCCAGTGCCCTCCCCCGGCGACCTCTTCGACGCGATGGACGTCGCCGCGCAACCACGCGAGCTCGTCGCGCTCGGCGGGGACCTGTCGCCGGCCATGCTGCGGGCGGCGTACCGCAACGGGGTCTTCCCGTGGCCGACCGGCGTCGAGGACGAGGCACGCCAGGACCGTTCCCTGCGCCGGCTGGCCCGGCGTGGCGACGTGCCCCTCCTCCCTGGTACGCCGGAAGGGCCGCTGGTCCCGTGGGTGTCACCGCACCCGAGGGCGGTCGTCGTCACGCACCAGGTGCGGGTGCCGAGGTCGCTGCGCCAGCTGCTCCGCCGTACCGGCTGGGAGACCACGCTGGATCAGGACTTCGCGCAGGTGATCGCGGCCTGCGCCGACCGGGACAGCACGTGGATCACGCCGCGGATGATCGCCGGCTACACCGCGCTGCACCGGGAGGGTGATGCGCACTCGCTGGAGGTGTGGGACGGCGACCGGCTGGTCGGGGGCCTGTACGGAGTGCTGAGCGGCCGGGTCTTCAGCGGCGAGTCGATGTTCTTCCGGGAAAGCGGCGCGTCGAAGGCCGCCGTGCTGGACACCTGCCGCCGGCTGGCCGAGTCAGGAGTGCCGCTGCTCGACACCCAGCAGGAGTCGGAGCACCTGCTCGCGATGGGGCAGGTGCTGGTGCACAGGAGCGAGTACGTCGAGGCGGTGCGATCATTGCAGGGACCGGCGCCGCAGCTGCCGACCGAGCGTCGACTACTGGTGGCTTGACCGCCACAGCAGCACCAGTCCGCGGTCGTCGGTGCTGCCCGCGGAGGCCCGGTTGACGAGGACCTCGCCGCCGCCCGCGAAGCCCCGGGTGACGAGCCGCTCGGCCTCGCCGAGGAGCTTGTCGATGCCGACGTCGAGGTCGCGCCCGGGCACCTCGACCAGCCCGTCGGTGTAGAGCAGCACGGCGTCGCCGGGGCGCAGCGTGCCGGTGCAGGTCGCGTAGTCACTGCCCGGCAGCAGGCCCAGCGCCGGGCCCTCCGCCTCCAGCAGGCTCCAGCGACCGCTGCCCGCGTCGAAGTGGGCCACCGGCGGGTGACCTGCGGAGGCCAGCTCGTAGGCGCCGGACTCGAGGTCGAGCACCAGGTGGACCGCGGTCGCGAACCCCTCGGCCCAGTCCTGCCGCACGAGGTAGCTGTTCGCCGCGGCGAGGAAGTCCTTGCTCCCGAGCAGCCCGCCGAGGGCACCGCTGAGCAGCAGGGAGCGGGTGCCAGCGTCGACGCCCTTCCCGGAGACGTCCACGAGCACGATCTCGAAACGGTCGACCTCGAGGGCACTCACCACGAAGTCGCCGGCGAAGGGACCGCCACCGGCCGGCTTCACGACCGACTCGGCGTGCCACTGGTCCGGCAGCGGCGGCAGCTGGCCCTGCGCCTCGAGGCGGTTCCGGAGCTCGACGAGCATCGAGTCCGCGCGCAGACCGGCCATGCCCGTCTCGTCGCGGGACCGGGAGAACTCGTAGGCGATCAGACCGGTCACCACGACGACGACCACGGCACCCACCCGGGGCTGGTCCAGGCCGAGGTCGACGAGGTCGAAGGCCAGGCAGCCGGCGACCACCACGGCCAGCTTCTGCGTCCCGTTGCGGCTCAGCAGCACCCCGCCGAACAGCAACGGCAGCGCCAGCATGGACGGCGGGAAGTAGTTGGCCGAGCCCAGCGAGCCGCCGACCGTCACGGCCACTGCCAGCACGCTCAGGAAAAGGGTCGTGATGGACTCGCGAGGGGGCTCGCGTCGGAGCCGCCCGAGCGCTCGCGGCGCCGCGCCCAGCACTCGGTCGAGGGACCCCCGAGGGCCCCTCGCCGACGCGTCAGGGCCCGAGGTCATCGCGGTGAGGTTAGCGAACCTCTCGTCACGCATGTCCTCGTGCAAGCCGTCCCGGTGATCTCCCGGCGATCTCCCGGTGACCAACGTCTCGGGGCAGACTGCCGGAGGTGACCGCGATCCGCCCGTTCCAGGCTGACGAGCTCGTCGCCGCCCACGCTGCGCTCGAGCTGGCCTTCGGGAGCGATCCGAACGCCGCCGACCGCGACATGGATCTCACGCTGCTGCGCCCCGAGGACACGCTCGGCGCCTGGGACGGCGACACCGTCATCGCGACCGCCGGCTACTACGACCTGCCGCTGACCGTGCCCGGCGGTGTGGTCGACGTCGCCGGGGTCACCTGGGTCAGCGTGGCGCCCACCCACCGCCGGCAGGGGATCGTGACGCAGCTGATGCAGCGGCAGCTCGCCGACCTCCACGACGCGGGACGGCCGGTCGCGGCGCTGTGGGCCAGCGAGGGCGCGATCTACCAGCGCTTCGGCTACGGCCCAGGATCCTGGCAGCTGAACGTGGAGGTGCCGGCGGGCGCCGCCTTCACCCGTCCGGTCGACGTCAGCGGGCTGCGGGTCGTGCAGCCGACCGAGCAGGCGCTGCGCCCGGTCCTCGACCGGGAGGTCGGCGGGCACCCGGGCTGGTGGGCCAGGTCCTCCGAGTGGTGGGCCTACCGGCTCTTCGACCCGGAGCACCGCCGGGGCGGGTCCACCACCCTGCGGGCCGTGGTCGACGGCGACCGGGGCTACGCGCTCTACCGGACGAAGAACGAGTGGGGTCCGGCCGGCCCCAACGGCCACGTCGTGGTCGTCGAGGTGCTGGCGTCCGACCCGGAGTCGGAAGCGCGGTTGTGGCGGTTCCTTCTCGATCAGGACCTGATGCGGCAGGTTCGCGGCTGGGGCCAGCCCGTGGACTCGCCGCTGCTGCAGCTGCTCTCCGAGCCGAGGTCCGCCCAGGCACGGCTGTCGGACGCCCTCTGGGTGCGGCTGGTCGACGTGCCGGGGGCGCTGGTCCGCCGTACCTATCCGACGGAGGTGGAGGTGGTGCTCGAGGTGACCGACCGGCACTGCCCGTGGAACTCAGGTCGCTGGCGGCTCGCGACCGGTGCCGGGGGCGCCACGTGCACCGCGACGACGGATCCTGCCGACCTGTCGCTGGATGTGCGCGACCTCGGGGCCGCGTACCTCGGCGGGACGACGCTGGCCACCCGGGCCGCGGCCGGCTGGGTGGTCGAGAGCTCCCCCGGCGCGCTGGCGGCGACGAGCGTGGCCTTCGGCTGGCCGGGGCGGGCGCCGCACTGCCCCATGGTCTTCTAGGCCTGGTCGGTCGGGCACCAGAACAGGTTGCGGCCCGCCATCACCTCAGTGCGGATCTCCGTGCCGCACAGCCGGCAGGGCTGGCCGGCGCGGCGGTACACGTAGTGCGCGTCCTCGCGCCGGACCACCCCGCGGGCGCCGGTGGTCACGATCCGGCCGGTCTTCACCCCTGCCCGCATGAGCGCTCGCAGGTCGGCCCACATCAGGTCCCACGTCGCCCGCGGCACGTCTCGGCCCGGGGTGAACGGCGAGAGCCGGGTCCGGAACAGCAGCTCGGCGCGGTAGACGTTGCCGACGCCCGCGAGCACCGACTGGTCCATCAGCAGCTGCCCGACGGCGGTCCTGGAGCGGGACAGCCGCTCCCACGCGAGCAACCCGTCGTCGGTGCGCCTCAGCGGGTCCGGTCCGAGCCGGGCGAGCACCGCCTTGCGGTC
>JAOPVZ010000301.1 GCA_025965935.1 Frankiales bacterium
CGGAGGAGCCAGCAAACCGCCGAGATACGTCGGTATCTCCTGCGTCGATGACGCGGAGTCGGGTAGTCGCCCGTCAGCCCCATCGATGACCGAAGGAGTTCCGTTGACTACACCGCACACGACCCAGGAAACCGCCACCAGCCCTGCCGGAGAGTCGCCGCAGGTGGCTGGTGCCGCTACCTCCGCCGCGGGCGAGGTGGCGGGCACCGCGGCCACGGCGACCGGCGAGGTCGTCGGAACCGCGAAGGAGCAGGCAGGCCACGTCCTTGAAGAGAGCCTGGACCAGGCCAAGGACCTCGCCGCCGAGGTCCGTGGCACGCTGACCGACCAGCTCCGGAGCCAGAGCGAGCGTCTCACCGACCAGCTGCATGGGTTGAGCGGTCAGCTGACGGAGGGCGACACCTCCGGCGTGGTGGGACAGGTGATGACGGAGGCTGGTCAGCGGCTCAGGGCGTTGGCCGATCGCCTTCAGCGCACCGGTCCCGACGGTGTCCTGGCGGACCTGCGCAGCTACGCCCGCCGCAACCCAGGTTCGTTCCTGTTGGGGGCCGCCGCTGCAGGCCTGGTGACCGGCCGGCTCGTCAAGGGCATGAGCGCCGGATCGACTGGTACGCAAGGAGAAGCAGGCACGTCGACCGGACGGCCCACCGCCGGCGTCGAGGTGCCGAGCGGTACGGCAGCCGGCGGTGCGTACCCACCTGCCGCCCCCTTCGACCCGTACGGCGCGGTCGAGCCGCCCCTGACGGGCGTGGCCCCAGGAGGTGTGCAGTGAGCACCCCCTATCCCAGTGATCCTGTGACCACCCGCAGCTCGTCCTCGGTCGGTGAGGCCTCCGTGGGAGAGCTGCTCAGCCAGCTGGCTGGGGACTTCTCCACCCTCATGCACCAGGAGGTGGAGCTCGCCAAGGCGGAGATGAAGGGTGAGGTCGGCAAGGCGCGCAAGGGTGCCGCGATGCTCGGCGGCGCGGGCTACGCCGGGCTCCTGGTCGGCGTCTTCGCGTCGCTGACCGGCATGTTCCTGCTCGACCTGGCCATGCCGCTGTGGGCAGCTGCGCTCATCGTCACCGCGGTCTGGGCCATCGTCGGCTACGCGCTCCTCCAGAGCGGACGCAAGCAGCTCAAGACCGTCCACCCCACCCCCACCCAGACGGTGGAGACCCTCAAGGAGACATTCGAATGACTTCGCCTGAGCAGATCCGCGCCGAGATCGAGCAGACCCGGGCTGAGATGCAGCGCGACGCGGACCGCCTCACCGAGAAGGTGACCCCCTCCAAGGTGGTCGAGCGCCGCGTCGAGGGGATCAAGGGTGCTGTTTCCGGCGCCAAGGACAAGGTGCTGGGCACCGCGCAGGGTGCGGGCGGTTCCGTCTCTGGCAGCGCGCACTCCGCCGTGGGCACAGCGAGCTCAGCCATGGACAGCGTCAAGGAGGCTGCCACGTCCGCTCCGGCGATCGCGAAGCAGCAGACCGCAGGAAGCCCGCTGATCGCGGCCGCCGTCGCCTTCGGCGCGGGCTACCTGCTGTCCGCACTGCTGCCTGCAACGGAGAAGGAACGGCAGCTCGCCGCCCAGGCGGAGGAGCTGAAGCAGCCGGTGAAGGAGGCCCTCACTGCCTCCGCTTCAGAGATGGCCTCGGAGATGAAGGACGAGCTCGCTCCCAAGGCCGCGGAGGCCGGGCGGTCGGTCAAGGAGACCGGCCAGGAGGCGGTGGAGACCGTCAAGGAGTCGGCCACGTCGGCGGCCGGCGACGTCAAGGAGTCCGCAACCGACGCAGCCAGTGAGATGAAGGAGGAACAGACGGGGGGCAGCTCGGCTGCCGTCAGGGGCACCATGGCCCCGGACGAGTCGGCCGACGACCCGTACCCGCAGACCACGCCGCTTCCCACGACGGGCAAGGTCACGCCGCCGCGCTGACCGGCCGATGATCTCGGAGTAGTCGGCCGGCACGCGGGCACAACTCCCGGCGTAACCAGTCCGCGTCGGAAGGAAGCGCTGTGCCGGAGACCGACCGGCTCGGGTCTGCGCTGGCGGAGCTGCTGCGTCGCACCCACCTCATGCACCCCGGGGACCTTCCGGTGCACGTGGACGAGACAGCGGGCATGCTGGGGGTCGGGTCGTGCAGCGTGTACCTCATCACGCGCGACCAGCAGTCGCTCGTACCCTTGAGCCCCAAGGTCGAAGGCCCCCTCGGGCTCGAGGGCACGCTCGCCGGCAGGTGCTACCGGACGACGGAGATCACCCGCACCTCTGACGGCGCCCGGTGCTGGGTCCCGCTGCTCGACGGCACCGAGCGCGTCGGTGTCCTCGAGGTGCTCGGCACGGACGAGGAGCCGCTCGACGGCCTCACCGAGGAGCTCGTGGCGTTCGCCGCACTGGTGGCCGAGCTCGTGGTGTCGAAGAGCCAGTACAGCGACACCTTCGAGCGCACGCGCCGCGGCGTGCCGATGGGCGTGGCCGCTGAGCTGCTCTGGCGGCAGTTGCCACCCCTCACCTTCGCCACTCGGCAGTTCGTCGTCACGGCTCAGCTCGAGCCGTGGCACGAGGTGGGCGGAGACGCCTTCGACTACTCGATCGACGGTGACGTGCTGAGGCTCGCCGTGTTCGACGCCATGGGCCACGGTCTCGGCGCCACGCTGCTCGCCGGCGTCGCACTGGCTGCCTACCGCAACGCCCGTCGCAGCGGGCAGGGCCTCGTCGAGATCGCCGCGACGATCGACGAGGAGCTCGCCGGCCAGTTCGGCATCGAGAGCTTCGTGACCGGCGTGCTCGCGCAGCTCGACGTGACGACGGGCGTCCTCCAGCTCCTGTGCGCCGCCCACCCGGCTCCTGTGCTCGTGCGTGACGGGAAGGCGGTCGGTGAGCTGCGGTTGGAGCCCGGTGTGCCCTTCGGTCTCGGCAACCGTGACGACGTCGTCACCCAGGTCGGCCTCCAGGCCGGCGACCGCGTGCTCGCGTTCAGCGACGGCGTCGTCGAGGCACGTTCGCCGGAGGGCCAGTTCTTCGGGACGGAACGGCTGATCGACCTGCTGACGCGCGAGGAGTCCCGGGCTCAGCCACCCCCCGAGACGCTGCGGCGGCTGATCGTCGCGGTCCTGGAGCACCAGCAGGGCATGCTCCAGGACGACGCCACCCTGCTCATGCTGGAGTGGGCCGGCAACACCGTCGAGCTGCGGCCGTTCTGACGGTCACGGCGTCGGCGGCGCGACCCTCGGGCACCGCGCCAGCATGTCGGCGCAGGTCCGGACCTGCTGCGTGCGCGGATCGGTCAGCCGGTAGCCGGAGTAGTAGTAGAACGACAGCGACCCGGTGATCGGGACCCCCTTCACGCGGTACGGGACGTTCCCCTTGCCGGTGTCCCAGGTGCCGATGCCGATGGACACGGTGCCGAGGCTGTTGACGTCCGCGCTCCCGTCGTACGCCCCGAGGTTGGTCAGCCGGTCGAAGGCGGGCCGGCTGGTGTACGGGTTCGCGCCGTCGCGGACGTACTGGTCGAACCACGCCAGCGTCCAGTAGAAGGCAAACCTCTCCGACAGCTGGTTCGAGGGCAGCACCAGCGGGATGTAGGAGTAGGTCAGGTGCGTCCCGTTGCGGAACGACACCAGCTCGGAGTCGACGCCAGCCTTCGCGAGGCTGAGGTACCCCGCGTCTCCGTCGAGGCCACCTGCGTTCGCGTCGCCGTGCGGGTCGGGTACGGCGGTTGCCGGCTGCACGTTGAACTCGTAGTCGTTGGTCGTGGCGAGCGCCGGAGTGTGCAGCTTCGTGGCGCGGAAAGCCTTGGGAACACTGA
>JAOPVZ010000311.1 GCA_025965935.1 Frankiales bacterium
ACGTGGTTGACGTCGCGCGCGCCCGCAAGCTCGCGGTCCGCGTCCGCGAGATCGTCGCGGCCACCCTGGAGCTGCAGGTCAAGGACCCGCGGCTGGGGATGGTCACCATCACCGACGCCAAGGTGACGCCGGACCTCCGGGAGGCGACGATCTACTACACCGTGTACGGCGACGAGGTGGCCCGTGCCGACAGCGCGGCCGCCCTGGAGTCGGCCAAGGGCGTGCTGCGAAGCACGGTCGGCAAGCAGACCGGCGTCCGCTACACGCCGTCGCTGGCCTTCGTCGCCGACGTGGTGCCCGAGACGGCGGATCGGATCGAGGACCTGCTGGCGGCCGCCCGGGCCGAGGACGCGCGCGTGCAGGAGCTCGCGTCGTCCGCCGCCCCTGCCGGGGACGCTGACCCCTACCGCGCGCCCCGCGCGGTGGAGGACGACGCCGAATGAGGCAGGTGTGACGAGCAGCGCCTGGGACGACGCGGTGACGCTGCTGCGCGAGCACGACGAGGTCGCCCTCGCCTGCCACGTGAACCCGGACGGGGACGCGCTCGGGTCGATGCTGGCCCTTGGCATCGCCCTGCGGGACATGGGCAAGCAGGTCGTCGCCTCGTGGGGCAGTGAGCCCTTCGAGATCCCTGCCGCCTATGAGGGGCTGCCGGGTCTCGACCTGCTCGTCCCTGCGTCGCAGTTCCCTGCCTCGCCGGCGCTGCTCGTCACCTTCGACACCGGCTCGGTCGACCGGCTGGGTGCGCTGGCTGACCGGGTCGCCGCTGCCGAGCACGTCCTCGTCATCGACCACCACACGACGAACACCTGCTTCGGCACGGTCAACGTGATCGACCGCGGCGCGGCCGCGACGGCTGCCGTGGTCGTGGAGCTGCTGGACCTCATGCACCGCCCGCTGACGGCTGAGATCGCGGCGCCCGTGTACACCGGGCTGGTCACCGACACCGGGTCCTTCAAGTACGCCGCCACCACGCCCTCCGTGCACCTGCTCGCCGCACGGCTGCTCGAGACAGGCATCCCGCACGACGAGATCAGCAGGCAGATCTGGGACACGGCGTCGTTCGGCTACGTGAAGCTCCTCGGCCTGGTCTGCGCCCGGGCGGTGCTCGAGGCCGACGAGGTCGGCGGGCTCGGGCTGGTCTGGACCGCCATCGGCGCGGACGACCTCGATCGCTACGCCCTGGCGCTGTCCGACGTCGAGGGCGTCATCGACGTCGTGCGCATGGCCCGTGAGGCCGAGGTCGCCGTCGTCCTCAAGACCGATCCCGAGGACGGCCTGCTGAAGGTGTCGACCAGGTCCAAGGGTGCCGTCGACGTCGGCGCGGTGTGCGCCTCGCTCGGCGGCGGCGGCCACCGCTTCGCGGCAGGCTTCACCTCGGACGCCCCGCTCTCCGAGACGATGGACTGCCTCCGCCGTGCCCTCGCCGAGACGCCGCACCTCGCGACATGACCGCTCCTGACGGGCTGGTCGTCGTCGACAAGCCCGCCGGTTGGACGTCGCACGACGTGGTCGGGAAGACCCGCCGCCTCGCCCGCACCCGCAAGGTCGGGCACGCGGGCACCTTGGACCCGATGGCCACCGGGGTGCTGCTGCTCGGCATCGGCAAGGCGACGCGGCTGCTGGGCCACCTCGCGCTCACCGACAAGGCGTACGACGCCACGATCCGCCTCGGTCAGACGACCGTGACCGACGACGCCGAGGGTGAGGTCGTGGCGACCGTCGACGCCGGCGGTGTCGCGGACGACATCATCGCGCGCGAGATCGCCGTGCTCACCGGTGAGCTGCTGCAGGTGCCGTCCTCGGTCAGCGCCATCAAGGTCGACGGGGTGCGGTCCTACGCGCGGGTGCGGGCGGGGGAGGAGGTGGCGCTGAAGGCGCGTCCCGTGACGGTGTCGTCCTTCGTGCTGCGGGCGCGGCGTGGCGACGAGCTGGACGTGACGGTGACGTGCTCGAGCGGGACCTACATCCGCGCCCTGGCGCGAGACCTCGGGGCTGCGCTCGGGGTCGGCGGTCACCTGACCGCGCTGCGCCGCACCCGGGTCGGGCCGTTCTCGCTGGCCGACGCGGCCCCGCTCGAGCCCTGGGACGACGCCCGCGTCCTGCTGCTCGACGCGGCAGTGTCTTCCGCGTTCCCCCGTCGCGAGCTCGCCGCGGAGGAAGCGGTGGCGCTGTCCTTCGGCAAGAGGCTCGCGCCCACCGGCGTACCAGGCGTGCTGGGGGCCTTCGACCCGGACGGCCGCTGCGTCGCCCTGATCGAGGATGCCGACGACGCCGCGCGACCGACCGTGGTCTTCCGTCCTGCCTGAGCCGGCCCTCTAGGCTGACCCGGTGGAGCGCTGGCGCGGGGTGGAGGGAATCCCCACCAAGTGGGGTCGGTGCGTGGTCACGATCGGCGTCTTCGACGGCGTGCACCGCGGCCACCAGCAGATCATCGGCCGGGCGGTCGAGAAGGCCGCCGAGCTGGGCGTCCCGAGCGTGGTCCTCACCTTCGACCCCCACCCGATCGAGGTGATTCGGCCGGGCAGCCACCCGCCGATGCTCACCGGTCAGCGGTACAAGGCCGACCTGGTCGAGGAGCTGGGCGTCGACGTCTTCTGCGTGCTGCCGTTCACGGTCGACTTCATGCGACTGACGGCCGAGGAGTTCGTGCACGCGGTGCTGGTCGAGCGGCTGCACACGAGCGCGGTGGTCGTGGGGGAGAACTTCCGGTTCGGCAACCAGGGCAAGGGGACGGTCGCGTCGCTCGCCGAGGACGGTCGGCGGTGGGGCTTCAGCGTCGAGCCGTTCCCGCTGCAGGGCACGTCGCAGACCACCTGGTCATCGACCTACGTCCGCTCCTGCGTGTCCGCCGGCGACATCGCCAGCGCCAACGAGGCGCTCGGGCGCGAGCACCGCATCCATGGCGTGGTGGTGCGCGGCGACCGGCGCGGCCGCGAGATCGGCTACCCGACGGCCAACCTGGAGCCGCTGCCGTGGAGCGCCGTGCCGGCGGACGGGATCTACGCCGGCCGGCTGGTGCGCGGCACGGGCGCCAAGGCCGAGCTGCTGCCAGCGGCCATCAGCATCGGGACGAACCCGACCTTCGCCGGGGCGGAGCGGCGGGTCGAGGCATACGTCCTGGACTTCGACGGCGACCTCTACGGCGAGCACGTCGGCCTGTCGTTCACGGCGCGGCTGCGCGACACGCTCCGCTTCGACGGCGTGGAGCCGCTCGTCGCCCAGATGGCCCTGGACGTGGAACGCACCCGGGAGCTCGTGGCTCACCCGAATGGGTGAGTGATTCGCGGCTACCGGATGCCGACGTATTGCCACAACACGTCCCTTGGGGGTTGCGCAGTGCCGAAGATCCTGGTCGTCGACGACGAGCCGAACATCCGTCAGCTGGTGACGGACGTCCTCACCGTCGAGGGGTACGAGGTCGAGTCCGTGGCTGACGGCTACGCCGCGCTGGCTGCGATCGACGCCTGCCGCCCGGACTGCGTGGTGCTGGACGTGATGATGCCGGGCATCGACGGGCATGAGGTCCTGCAGCGGATCCGCGCCGCCGAGCACGGCCCGGAGCTGCCGGTGGTCATGCTGACCGCGGCCGCGGATGACGCCCAGCAGTGGCAGGCCTGGACTGAGGGCGTCGACTACTTCCTCGCCAAGCCGTTCGAGGCCGACGAGCTGCTGCGCTACCTCAACTACCTGTTCGAGGGCGTTCCGGCCTGAGCCGCCGTGCCGGCTCCAGAACGACCGCGGGCCGGCCAGGCCCGCTGGTAGCGTGGTGATCAGCGCGAATGTCCACCCGGGTGAAGAAGACCTCGGGCGCGCCCTGACACACGAGGAGAACCGTGGCGCTCACCACCGAGCAGAAGAAGTCCATCATGGCGGAGTACGCCACGGCTGAGGGCGACACCGGCTCGCCCGAGGTGCAGATCGCGATGCTCACCAAACGCATCCGCGACCTCACGGAGCACCTGAAGGAGCACAAGCACGACCACCACACCCGCCGCGGTCTGCTGGCGCTGGTCGGTCGTCGCAAGCGCCTGCTGAACTACCTGCAGAAGATCGACATCGAGCGCTACCGCACGATCATCTCGCGCCTCGAGATCCGCCGCTAGGCACGACAGGGGAGCCCCGACATCGGGTGCTCCCCTTCGTCGTAGGAGAACCGCTCCTACGACGCGAACCGCGCCCGGGAGCAGCACCCCGGAACCGGTCCTCGGGAGTGGCGGCCGAACCAGCTTCGACCGCTTCCACTGAAGACCGGACCCTCCTCCCGGGCGCGAGCA
>JAOPVZ010000195.1 GCA_025965935.1 Frankiales bacterium
ATCGCCAAGGACGTCCCCATGCCCTTCGGTGGCGTGGAGGTCCGTCCCATCCAGACGTTCGAGTAGGCCTCGACCAGGCCAGGAGCTCAACCTGAGCGTCACCCTGGGCGTCGCCGACGTCCTCGCGTACACGCACCGTCGCGAGTGGGCCTTCGTGCTCGCCGCGACGGTGCGGGTCACGCGCGACCTCGACCTGGCGGAGGAGTGCGTCCAGGACGCCTTCGCCAAGGCGCTCACGAGCTGGGAGGCCGACGGCGTGCCCAAGAACCCCGCAGCGTGGCTGACGACGACAGCCCGCAACCGCGCTCTTGATCTGGTGCGCCGCGAGGCCACGCTGCGCACCAAGCTGCCGCTGCTCGTCATGGACCCGCCCGAGCAGGACCACGACCCGTTCCCGGACGACCGCCTCCGGCTGGTCTTCACCTGCTGCCATCCCGCGCTCGCGCCCGAGGCGCAGGTCGCGCTGACGCTCCGGCTGCTGTGCGGGTTGTCCACCGCCGAGGTGGCGCGCGCCTTCCTGGTGTCCGAGCCGACGATGGCCGCTCGGCTGACGCGTGCCAAGAAGAAGATCGCCCAGGCGCACATCCCCTACCGGGTGCCCTCCGAGGAGGACCTGCCCGGCCGCGTCGACGCGGTGCTGGCAGCGCTGCACCTGCTGTTCACCACCGGCCACACCGCTCCGGTCGGCGACCAGCTCGTCCGGCACGACCTGGTGGCGCGCGCGCTCGACCTGACCCAGATGCTCCGCACGCTGCTGCCCCTGCCCGAGGTCAGCGGCCTGCTGGCGCTGATGCTGCTCACCGACGCCCGGCGCGCGACGCGGATCGACGACGACGGTCGGCTGGTCCTGCTCGAGGACCAGGACCGCACCAGGTGGGACCAGGAGCAGATCGAGCAGGGGCTTGCGCTGGTGCGGAACTCCCTCACCCCGGAAGCAGGGCGGTACGCACTGCAGGCGGCCGTCGCGGCCGTGCACGCCGAGTCACCGTCGTACCAGGAGACCGACTGGCGCGAGATCGTCGGGCTCTACGACCTGCTGCTGCGGAGGTGGCCGAGCCCGGTGGTGCAGCTCAACCGGGCGGTCGCGATCGGGATGGCGGCGGGCCCGCAGGCGGGCCTCGATGTCCTGGAGCCGCTCAGCATGGACCCGGCGCTCGCGACCTACGGCTACCTGCCTGCGGCGCGAGCGGCCTTCCTGCGGGAGCTGGGCCGCACCGCCGAGGCGCGCACCGCTTACGAGGAGGCGCTGCTGCTCACCGAGAACAGCGTCGAGCAGCGCTTCCTGGCGGAGCGGCTGTCAGACCTGGAGGCGACGTAGCAGCGGTACGGCGGCCAGCGTGGCGATGCCGATGACCGGCCACAGCGCGGCGTACCCATGGGTCGCCGAGAACAGGCCGCCGGAGAAGCGCACCGCCCACCCCACCATCAGCGGGCCGAGCACGATGCCGGCGCCGCGGGAGACGTCGACGAGTCCCGCGGCGACGCCCTCCGAGCCGCGTGGGGCCACGAGGAAGGCCAGTGCCTGCGGCAGCGTCAGGAGCACCGAGCCGGCCAGCGCGACGAAGGGCAGGAGCACCAGCTCCGGGCCCAGCGACGTCGGCACCGCACCGGCCGTGAGGCCGACGCCGTAGACGACGCCGGACCAGGTCATCACGGCGATGATGCCGAAGCGCTTCTCCAGCAGGCTCGCCAGCGGGGCGCCGGCGATGTAGGCCACGGCGACGACGCCGATGACGGCGGCGGCCACTCTGGTGGAGTGACCGAGGCCCTTCGTGACGTAGAGGACGATGAAGCTGCGCAGGCCGGCGAAGCCGAGCTCGAGCAAGGCGTTGGCAGCAGCGAAGGTCCGCATTCCCTTGCTGCGCAGCACTTCTCGCACCGACATCGTGATCGGCGCCTCCTGCGAGACCCGCCGCTGCAACCGAGTCACCGGCGCCAGCGCCAGCGTCGTGACGAGCAGCAACGAGCCGGCCACCACGAAGGGCAGCGGCCTCCAGAGGTCGAGGAAGAAGCCGCCGGCGAGTAGCGCGACGCCGAGGCCGACGCCGCGGAGCACGCCCTGGCTGGCCTGGGAACGGGCGTACAGGTGCCGCGGCAGCAGATCCGCGTACATCGCCCGGTAGGGCGGGTAGTAGAGGTAGTAGCCGACGAAGAACAGCCCGACGGCGATGCTCGCGACCAGCAGGTTGACCGCCAGCGGGAGCAGCACGAGACCCGCCAGGGCCATCGGGGCACCCAGCAGCACGAACGGGAGCCGCTTGCCGAGCGGTGACGGCGGCAGCCGGTCGGACAGCGCGCCCGACACGAGCGGCAGCGCCAGGGCCAACGCACCCTCGCCTCCGAGGATCGCCCCGACGACGCCCGGGTCGTGCGCATGGTCGAGCAGCAGCGACGGACCGTAGGACGTCAGGGTGCTGAGCGCGAACGCCAGGCCGAACGTGGGGAGTCCCAGCAGGACGAGGAGCGGCCGGATCTCGCGCGCGGCCGTGTGCTCCCCCGGCAGCGTGAGGCGCCGGTCAGCGGCGTCTGTCACCGGCACATCCTGCCCGAGAGGCTCACGTGACCGCTGTAGCCAGCCGATCACTTTCTGTGACGACGGCTCAACCTTTGTGTGCGGCCAGGTTGTCCTTCAGTCACCGAGCAAGAGGGGGACGCACGTGGACACGCAGGAACGGGAGGCCTTCGAGGCCCTCGTCGACGCGCGTTCCACGAGCCTGCTCCGGACCGCGTACCTGCTCACCGGCGACTGGGGAACGGCCGAGGACCTGCTGCAGACGGCCCTCGCCAAGACCTGGTTCCGGTGGCACACGCTCCGGGACCCGCAGGCCGCCGAGGCGTACGTGCGGCAGGTCATGAGCCGCACGTTCGCCACCTGGTGGCGTCGCCGGTGGCGCGGGGAGACACCGACCGAGGTGCTCCCCGACGTGCCGGGGCACGACCCGTACA
>JAOPVZ010000044.1 GCA_025965935.1 Frankiales bacterium
GACCCGACCGGAGAGCAGGACGCGGTACGGCTCACGCGCAGCGCCAAGGGCGAGGGCGCCCCGGTCTTCACCGATGCCGGCGACGTGCTGTTCGTCTCGGGCCGCCCGGACCCCACGGCCGAGGAGGACGAGGACGCCAAGGCCGGCCTCTGGCTGCTGCCCGCCCACGGCGAGGCCCGTCAGGTGGGCTCGCGACCCGGAGGGCTCGACGGTCCACGTTCCCGCGGCGAGCACGTGCTGGTCACGAGCAACACGCTGCCCGGGGCGGTGAGCGGCGAGGACGACGAGCAGCGCCGCAAGGACCGCAAGGAACGCAAGATCAGCGCGATCATGCACGTCGGCTACCCGGTCCGGTACTGGGACCACGACCTCGGCCCGGACGCGCCGCGGCTGCTCCTCGGCCGCCTCGGTGAGGAGCCGCTCGCGTGGGCCGATCTCACGCCGGAGCCTGGCCGGGCGCTCGACGAGGCCAGCTACGACGTCACGGCGGACGGCAGCACGGTGGTGACGACCTGGACGGTCGCCGAGCCGCGCGGCAGCCGGCGGTCGACGCTGCGGGCCCTCGACGTCAAGACCGGCAGCTGGCGTGTGCTCGGCGACGGAGCGGACCACGAGTACGGCGGAGTGGTGCTGTCCCCCGACGGGGCGCAGGTCGCGGTGATCCGCTGGGACCGCAGCACGGCGACTGAGCCAGGCAACTCCTACGTTGTCGTGCTCGCCGTGGACGGGTCGGGGGAGCAGGCCGTCACCGGCTGGGACCGCTGGCCGACCGCTGTTCGGTGGGCGCCTGGGGGTGACGCGCTGCTCGTCACGGCCGACGAGGGCGGCGCAGCGCCGGTCTTCAGGGTGAGCCTGGACAGCGGCGAGGTCACCCGGCTGACGACAGACGCGGGTGCCTACTCCGACCTGCAGGTCAGCCAGGACGGCGCCTACGTCTACGCCCTGCGCAGCGCACTGGACAGCCCGCCCCAGCCGGTCCGGATGAGCGCGCACGTCCCCGGCGAGCCGTTCGCGCTGCGGTCACCGGCCGCGGGCCTGACCGTCCCCGGAAGGCTCTCCGAGGTCTCGGCGACCTCCGACGACGGCCGTCCGCTGCGAGCCTGGCTGGCGCTGCCCGAGGGCAAGGGCCGGCACCCGCTGGTGCTCTGGGTGCACGGCGGCCCGCTTGCCTCGTGGAACTCCTGGTCGTGGCGGTGGAACCCGTGGCTGCTGGTCGCCCAGGGCTACGCCGTGCTGCTGCCGGACCCCGCCCTGTCCACGGGCTACGGCCGCGACCACATCCGGGCCAGCTGGGGCGACTGGGGAGGGGCCACCTTCAACGACGTGCTGCGCATCACCGACGCGGCCCTGACCAGACCTGATCTCGACCGCGACCGGACGGCGATGATGGGCGGCAGCTTCGGCGGCTACATGGCCAACTGGATCGCGGTGCACACCGACCGCTTCAAGGCCATCGTCACGCACGCCTCGCTGTGGGGGCTCGAGCGGTTCGGCGGCACCACGGACGCTGCCTGGTACTGGGGCCGTGAGATGACGCCGGAGATGATCCGCAAGAACGACCCGAGCCAGTACGTCGACCGGATCACCACCCCGATGCTCGTCGTGCACGGCGACAAGGACTACCGGGTGCCGATCGGCGAGGCCCTGGCGCTGTGGTGGGACCTCTGCAGCCGGGCCGAGGACCCGGACGACATGCCCCACCGCTTCCTGTACTTCCCGGACGAGAACCACTGGGTGCTCACGCCCGGTCACGCTGTGCTGTGGTACCAGGCGGTGCTGGCGTTCCTGCAGTGGCACGTGCTCGGGCAGCCCGAGGCGGTCCCCGAGCTGCTCAGGTAGTCACGTCGGAAACGAACGGGTGGCCCACGACACACCCCGGGTGTACGAGCCGTTAGTGCATCTGGGCTAGTCTCGCCGCACTCCCCGACGACGAGCCCTGCCCCTCACTGATCGGTGCCCAGACTTGTTGAGACACCCCTCACGCGGGCGACGCACCACTGTCGCCGCCGTCCTCGCCGCGCTCACGAGCTTGCTGCTCCCCAGCGCTCATGCCCAGGCTGCGGTCAGTTCTCACTTCTCCTTGAAGCTGCATGAGACCTTCACCGAGGGAATCCCCAGCTATCGCTGGGGTAAGTACAACGGCCAGCCAGGCGGTAACCCCTACGGCTGGTGGGCCGCGAGCCATGTGCAGCCCTACCAGGGGGCCGCGCTGCTGCGCGGCTACGAGGACGGCGGCCGCTACGTCACCGGCGGCATGATGCTCAACTCGATCGCCCAGACGTACGGCAAGTACGTCGTGCGAGCGAAGTTCGACCGCAGTACGTCGATCGAGCACTGCATGCTGCTCTGGCCCGTGAGCGGATGGCCGCCGGAGGTCGACTTCAGCGAGGGCCCGACCAGCCAGGGCGTCATGGCGACCTCGCACTGGGGCAGCAGCAACTCCCAGACGCACGCCTTCAAGAAGATCGACATGACCCAGTGGCACACCTACGGCGTCGAGTGGACCCCGACCAGGCTGCTCTTCACCATCGACGGCGTCGGCTGGGCCACGATGGGCGGGGCCGC
>JAOPVZ010000065.1 GCA_025965935.1 Frankiales bacterium
GGGGAGGAGCTCGGCCTGGTCGGTGCCGGCGGCATCATCGCCCTGCTCGGCCTGGTGCTCTGGAGAGGGCTGCGGATCGCAACCCTCGCCACAGACCCGTTCGGGCGGCTGGTGGCCGCGGGTGTCGTGAGCTGGTTCGGGTTCCAGAGCTTCGTCAACATCGGGATGACCCTCGGGATCATGCCCGTCACGGGCCTGCCGCTGCCGTTCGTCAGCTACGGCGGTTCGGCCATGTTCGCCAACATGATGGCCATCGGGCTGCTGCAGAACGTCCACATGCGCTCCCACGAGCTCTGACCGCACACCCGCCGCCTCCCTCGCGCCTCCCTCGGTGATCAACAGGGATTCGGACGGCTGACACGCCGGCGTGTCGGACGACGGAAGTGCTGTTGATCTTCAGGGCGGCCATGGCGGTGACCTAGGCGCCTACCCTGGGGGGATGCCTGGTGAGAGCCTCTTCCCCCGACTGGAGCAGCTGCTGCCTCAGGTCAGCAAGCCGATCCAGTACGTCGGGGGCGAGCTCAACTCCACCGTCAAGGACTGGGACAGCGCCGCGGTCCGCTGGTGCCTGATGTACCCGGACGCCTACGAGGTCGGCCTGCCCAACCAGGGCGTCATGATCCTCTACGAGGTCCTCAACGAGGTGCCGGACGTCCTCTGCGAGCGCACCTACAGCGTGTGGCCCGACCTCGCGAAGCTCATGCGGGACCAGGGCGTCCCGCAGTTCACGGTCGACGGGCACCGCGCGGTCCGCGACTTCGACGTCCTCGGTCTCAGCTTCAGCACCGAGCTGGGCTACACGAACATGCTCGAGGCGCTCGACCTTGCCGGCATTCCGATGCACGCCGCCGACCGCGACGAGAGCCACCCGATCGTGCTGGCCGGCGGCCACGCGGCGTTCAACCCCGAACCGATCGCGGCGTTCATCGACGCGGCGGTGCTGGGGGACGGCGAGCAGGCGGTGCTCGAGATGACCGAGATCCTCCGTCGTACCAAGGCCGAGGGGCTCAACCGGCACGAAACCTTGCTGGAGCTGGCCAAGACCGGCGGCGTCTACGTGCCGCGGTTCTACGACGTCGACTACCTCGAGGACGGCCGCATCCGACGGGTCGCCCCGAACCATCCCGACGTCCCGTGGCGCGTCGCCAAGCGCACCGTCATGGACCTCGACGAGTGGCCGTACCCGAAGAAGCCGCTGGTACCGCTCGCCGAGACCGTGCACGAGCGCATGTCGGTCGAGATCTTCCGCGGCTGCACCCGCGGCTGCCGCTTCTGCCAGGCCGGGATGATCACGCGACCCGTGCGGGAGCGCTCGATCACCGGCATCGGCGACATGGTGAAGGCCGGCCTCGAAGCGACCGGCTACGAGGAGGTCGGGTTGCTCTCCCTCAGCAGCGCGGACCACTCCGAGATCGGCGAGATCGCCAAGGGCCTCGCCGACCGCTACGAGGGCACCCAGACCTCGCTCTCCTTGCCGAGCACCCGGGTCGACGCGTTCAACATCGATCTCGCCCAGGAGCTCACTCGGGGCGGTCGCCGCTCCGGCCTCACCTTCGCCCCGGAGGGCGGGTCCGAGCGGCTGCGCAAGGTCATCAACAAGATGGTCACCAAGCAGGACCTCATCGACACCGTCACGGCTGCCTACAGCCAGGGCTGGCGACAGGTGAAGCTCTACTTCATGTGCGGTCTCCCGACGGAGACCGACGAGGATGTGCTCGAGATCGCCGAGATGGCAAGGGAAGTCATCCGCGCCGGCCGTCAGGCCACCGGCACCCGCGACGTGAAGTGCACCGTCTCGATCGGTGGCTTCGTACCCAAGCCGCACACCCCGTTCCAGTGGGCCGCACAGGCCGACCCCGAGACGATCGACCGCCGCCTCAAGCTGCTGCGTGACGCGATCCGCGAGGACAAGAGCACTGCCAAGGCCATTGGCTACCGCTACCACGACGGCAAGCCCGGCCAGGTCGAGGGACTCCTCAGCCGGGGCGACCGACGGATCGCCGCGGTCATCGAGGAGGTGTGGCGGCAGGGCGGCATCATGGACGGCTGGAGCGAGCACTTCTCCTACGACCGCTGGATGCAGGCCTGTACGTCGGTAGGGGTCGACGTCGACTGGTACACCACCCGCGAGCGCGACGAGCTCGAGGTCCTTCCCTGGGACCACCTCGACAGCGGGCTCGACAAGGAGTGGCTCTGGTCGGACTGGCAGGACGCGCTGGCCGAGACCGACCTCGACGACTGCCGATGGATCCCGTGCTTCGACTGCGGCGTCTGCCCGCAGATGGGCACCGAGATCCAGGTCGGCCCGACCGGCAAGAAGCTGCTCCCGCTCAGCGTGCTCTGACGAGGAACCCGCGGACGTCGCCGACACCGGACATGCCGAGTGGGAACCAGGGGACCGGTGGGGCGTGGATCCGGCCCCGCGCGCCCCGCCTGTCCCACTTGGCAGTCCCCGTGTCGGCTGGGCAGAACTGCAACAGCCAGGCCCGCACACTCAGGCGTGCAGGCGTGCAGGCGTGCAGGCGTGCACGGGTGGCTCGGACCGCGCGGACCCGGGTTGGCTGTTGCAGTTGCGCCGGCGCCTACGCTGGCTCTGATGTCCCGACAGCCTCCCGGCGCACCACCACCGCCACCGGTCCAGCGGATCCGGTTGCGCTACACCAAGCGCGGGCGGCTGCGGTTCACCAGCCACCGCGACATCGCGCGAGTGTTCGAGCGCGCGCTCCGGCGGGCCGAGGTACCGATGGCCTACAGCGCCGGCTTCAGCCCGCATCCCAAGGTCAGCTGGGTCGGGGCTGCCGCGACAGGCGTGGCCAGCGAGGCGGAGTACGTCGAGATCGCGCTCGCTGAGGTCAGGGACGTCCAGGAGGTCCGAGCCGCCCTGGACGCCTCGTTGCCGGACGGGATCGACCTGGTCGAGGCGGTCGAGGCCGCGCCCGGGACCTCCCTCGCCGACCTCGTGCAGGCCAGCCGCTGGGAGATCGCGCTTCCCGCCGTACCCCTCTCGGCCCTCGAGAAGGCGGTCGCGGCCTTCCTCGCCGCCGACGCCATCGAGGTCGAGCGGATGACCAAGAACGGGCGGCGCGCCTTCGACACCCGGGGACCGGTGGTGACGATGACCGCAACGCAAGGTGACGACTGTGCGATACTGAGCCTGGTCGTACAGCACGTGACGCCTGCAGTACGGCCCGACGACGTCCTCTCCGGACTCCGTTCGGTGAGCGACCTCGCGACGCCGGTGCCGCCCGCGGCTACCCGGCTCGCGCAGGGACCGCTCACGGCGGACGGCGAGGTCGGCGACCCGCTCGCACCCGTGACAAACGGGGCAACGCGACAGGTCGACGAAGCCGTCGGTTCCCTCTAGAGGGAGCACCTACAGACTTTGCACTCCCGCGTCCGACTGGAAGCGGGAGCGACCCACGAGGGTCGGAGCGGCAGCGTCACGCACCGACCGGACCGGAGCCCCGTGCTCGACGACGAGTCGACCGACACACCCACCCTGACCGAGGACTCCTCGGACCAAGCCCCCAGCACGACCGCCTCGGACGAGGCCCCCAAGAAGGCCACCCGTCGCCGCGCGACCAAGGCCGCCGCGGCGCCCACCACCGACGAGGCGCCCGTCGCCGAGAAGCCGAAGAAGGCGCCCGCGAAAAAGGCGCCCGCCAAGAAGGCCGCCGCGAAGAAGGCGCCGGCCAAGAAGGCCACGGCTCAGCCGCCCGCCGAGGACGGGACCCCGGAGGAGGAGCTCGCCGACGAGACCCTCGCTGCGACCGAGGAGGCCGGCTCCCCGGCCCGTGCCGCCCGGGCGCCGATGGTCGTCACGTTCCAGGCCCCGGAGGCCGTCGTGGCCCCGCCGCGGGCCCGCCGCCGCGCTGGGACCGACGGTGCCGTGAAGCCCGCCGACCTGCTCCCCGAGGCCGAGATCGAGGAAGACGTCGAGGAGACCGAGGACGCCACCGAGGAGGGCACCGGTGCGCCGCGCCGGCGCCGCCGCGGACGCCGCGGCCGTGGGGGCGCGCGTCCCGCTGAGGGCACCGACGAGACCGAGGACTCCGAGGACGAGGAGTCCGAGGAGGAGGCCGAGGGCGAGGACGGCGCGGCCGGCACGACCCGTCGCCGCCGGCGTCGCCGCCGGGCCGGCACCGGAGCCGACGGCGAGGACTCCGAGGACGACGTGCCCACGGTCGTCCACGTCCGTGAGCCGCGTCAGCGCCAGCCCCGCGCCCCTCGTGACAGGGACGGGGGCAACGCCGCCGACGAGGACGGCGTGCGTGGCATCAGCGGCTCGACCCGCATGGCCGCCAAGCGGGTGCGCCGCCAGGAGGGCCGTGACTCCGGCCGCAAGCGCGTCCCGATCCTCACCGAGGCGGAGTTCCTCGCGCGCCGGGAGGCCGTCGACCGCCAGATGGTCGTGCGCCAGAAGGGCGACCGCACCCAGATCGCGGTGCTCGAGGACGGCATCCTCGTCGAGCACTACGTCACCAAGCAGTCCGCCACGTCGTACGCCGGGAACGTGTACCTCGGCCGCGTGCAGAACGTCCTGCCGTCGATGGAGGCCGCCTTCGTCGACATCGGCAAGGGACGCAACGCCGTGCTCTACGCCGGCGAGGTCAACTGGGAGGGCGTCTCCGGCGGCTCGCGGAAGATCGAGCAGGTCCTGAAGTCCGGCCAGGAGGTCCTGGTCCAGGTCAGCAAGGACCCGATCGGCCACAAGGGCGCCCGCCTCACCTCGCAGATCAGCCTGCCGGGCCGCTACCTCGTCTACGTGCCCGAGAGCTCGATGACGGGCATCTCCCGCAAGCTCCCGGAGAACGAGCGCACCCGCCTGAAGAACATCCTCAAGAACGTCGTGCCCGAGGGCGCCGGGGTCATCATCCGCACCGCTGCCGAGGGCGTGGCGGAGGAGGAGATCGCCAAGGACGTCCGCCGGCTGCAGGCGCAGTGGGAGGTCATCCAGACCAAGGCGAAGCAGGGTGGCGCCCCGAAGGCGCTGCACACCGAGCCCGACCTGGTCATCAAGGTCGTCCGCGACATCTTCAACGAGGACTTCAACGGCCTCGTCGTCCAGGGCGAGTCCGAGTGGGAGACGATCCGCGACTACGTCGAGTTCGTCGCGCCCGACTTGGCGCCGCGCCTGAAGAAGTACGCCGGCAACGGTGACGTCTTCGCCGAGCACCGCATCGACGAGCAGCTGCTGAAGGCCCTCGACCGCAAGGTCTACCTGCCGTCCGGCGGCTCCCTCGTGATCGACCGCACCGAGGCGATGGTCGTCATCGACGTCAACACCGGCAAGTACGTCGGCAAGGGCGGCAACCTCGAGGAGACGGTCACCCGCAACAACCTCGAGGCCGCCGAGGAGATCGCCCGTCAGCTCCGGCTACGCGACGTCGGCGGGATCATCGTCGTCGACTTCATCGACATGGTGCTCGAGAGCAACCGCGACCTCGTCGTGCGCCGCCTGGTCGAGTGCCTCGGCCGGGACCGGACCAAGCACCAGGTCGCCGAGGTCACCTCACTCGGCCTCGTTCAGATGACCCGCAAGCGTGTCGGCCAGGGCCTGCTGGAGAGCTTCAGCGAGACCTGCGAGGCCTGCAACGGCCGCGGCGTCAAGGTGTTCACCGACCCGGTCGAGCCCAAGCACCGCCACGAGGACCACCGCGACCGCGCGCCGAAGGTCGGGCCCAAGGCCCCCCTCCCGGCCGGTGCCGACGCCCCCGCCGACAGCGCTGCCGGCGCTGGTTCCGGAGGCGGCCGCAAGCGGCGCCGCGGCGGGCGTGGGAGTGGTTCGGCCGGCGATTCCGCTGGGCAGGAGCCCATCGTGAGCATCGAGGACGTGCCCGAGGCGGACGCCGCCGAGCAGGCCACCGAGGTCGTCAAGCGCCCGTCGGCGCGCCAGCCCGACATCTCCGTCGAGGTGCCGGAGGCCGACGCCGCCGAGCAGGCCGTGCCGGTCGACCTGGAGCCGGACGCGCTGCCGGTCATCGCCGACGAGCCGCCGACCGACGAGGAGGACCTGCCGGTCCTGGACGCCCCGGTGACCCCGGACGGCGCCCCTGAGCCGGAGTCCGCCGCGGCCGAGCCGGTCGAGGTCGTCCCCGACCCGCCGGTGAAGAAGCGCCGCCGGGCCGCCGTCCGTCCCGCAGGCAGCCCCACCGCCTGAAGGCGCCGTTTGAGCCCCGGGCCGCCGGTCCGGTAGTCTGTGCAGGTTCCGCGCGCGGCAGCATGCGCTGCATGTGTGTCGCGGAGCCCCATACCTAAGCGAGGAGCAGGTCCGTGTACGCCATCGTCAAGACCGGCGGCAAGCAGTACAAGGTCGCCGTCGGTGACACCGTCGAGATCGAGAAGCTCGACGGCGCGGCCGGCTCGACCGTGACGCTTCCGGCGCTGCTCGTCGTCGACGGCGACACGGTCACCAGCGACGCCAAGGCGCTCGCCGGCGTGAAGGTGTCCGCCGAGATCGTCGCGGCCACCAAGGGCCCGAAGATCAGCATCATGAAGTACAAGAACAAGACCGGGTACAAGAAGCGCCTCGGCCACCGCCAGCAGCTGACCCAGGTCAAGGTCACCGAGATCGTGAAGGGCTGACGTCATGGCAC
>JAOPVZ010000084.1 GCA_025965935.1 Frankiales bacterium
TCTGGCCGACGAACTTGGTCTGCAGGAAGGACTCGAACGCCTCCGCGGCGTTGAGCCGCTTGAGGACGTGCAGCTGCAGGTCGCGGTCCGGTGCCTCGGCCTTCTTCTCCACGCGCTCCTGGATCCAGCGGCGCTGCGCCGGATCCTGGATGTGCATGTACTCGATGCCGACGTTGCGGCAGTAGGAGTCGCGCAGCACCCCGAGGATGTCGCGCAGCTTCATGACCCGCTGCCCGGCGAAGCCGTCGACCGGGAACACCCGGTCGAGGTCCCACAGGGTCAGGCCGTGCTTGATGACGTCGAGGTCGGGGTGCGTGCGGACCTTGAAGTTCAGCGGGTCGGTGTCGGCCATGAGGTGGCCGCGCACCCGGTAGGAGTGGATGAGCTCCATGACCCGGGTGCCCTTGTCGAGGTCGCCCTCGTGGGACGCCGAGACGTCGGGCACCCAGCGGACCGGCTCGTAGGGGATGTGCAGGGCAGCGAAGACCTCGTCGTAGAAGCCGTCCTCGCCGAGCAGCAGCTGGTGCATGCGGCGCAGGAACTCGCCGGACTGCGCGCCCTGGATGATGCGGTGGTCGTACGTCGAGGTCAGCGTGATGATCTTGCTGATCGCGCTGGCAGTGATCGTCTCCTCGGACGCGCCCTGCCACTCGGCCGGGTACTCCATCGCCCCGACGCCGATGATCGCGCCCTGGCCCTGCATGAGCCGGGGGACGGAGTGAACGGTGCCGATGCCGCCCGGGTTGGTGAGGCTGATCGTGGACCCCTGGAAGTCCTCGGTCGTGAGCTTGCCGTTGCGGGCCCGCCGGACGATGTCCTCATAGGCCGCGAGGAACTCCGCGAAGTCGAGGGTGTTGGCCTCCCTGATGGCGGCGACGACGAGCGAGCGGGTGCCGTTGGCGTTCTGCAGGTCGATCGCGAGGCCCAGGCCGACGTGCGACGGGGTCACGACGTTGGGCTTGCCGTCGACCTGCTGGTAGCTCAGGTTCATCACGGGCACGTCGCCGACGGCCTTCACCAGCGCGTAGCCGATGAGGTGCGTGAAGCTGACCTTGCCGCCGCGGGACCGGCGCAGGTGATTGTTGATGACGGTGCGGTTGTCGGCGAGCAGCTTGGCCGGCACAGCCCGCACGCTGGTGGCGGTCGGGACCTCGAGCGACGCCTCCATGTTCGCCACGACGCGGGCAGCGGCGCCCTTGAGCGGCGCGCGGGTCGGCTCGGCGGCGGCCGGCTTCTCCGCAGCCGGCTCGGCGACCTTCGTGGTCGGCTTCTCGGGAGCCTTCTCGGGAGCCTTGGCAGCGGGAGCAGCGGGTACGGCGGCGGGCGCGGGTGCCGCAGCGGGCGCGGGCGGCGGCGGGGCCGGTGGGGCAGCGGCCGGGCTGGCCGGTGCAGCTGGGGCGGCGGTAGTGGCGCCGTTGCCCTGGTCGGGGTGGTAGTCGGCGAGGAACGCTCGCCAGGTCTCGGGAACGCTCTGCGGGTCCTTCTGGAAGTCCGCGTAGAGCTCCTGGATGTACCACTCGTTGGCGCCGAAGTCGCCGGGGATGTTGCCGTGCTGTCCGGTGTGCTGCTCGGATTGCGCTGACACGCTAAAAACGCCGCCTCGAAGGATGAGTCAGATGGCTGGCTGCCGAAAGGCAAGGCTACTCGCGTGTCACGCATCACTCGCGCGCAGCCCGAGCGCGAGCTGAGCGTGGCGCGCCGCCTGCCCCGACCGGCCTTCGAGCTGGTCGGTGAGGGTTGCCAGCAGCACCTCGAGACCAGACCGATGCCGAGCTGAGCAGGCATCGGGCCCAACCCCTGACAGACTGGGCAGGTGCGACGACTCCCAGCCGCGAGATCAGCCGCCTTGCCAGCTGCGCTGGGCCTCACGGTGCTGCTGGTCGCCGCCTGCAGCGGCACCTCGAGCCCGCGGGCGATCCCGACGGGCTCGGCAGCTGCCTCGGCGACGCCCTCCTCGACGACGAGCTCTGCCTCGACGCCCAGCAGCCGTCCGAGCACCGCCCCGAAGCTGTCCTGGTCGTCGTGCGGCGGCGGCTTCCAGTGCACGACGCTCACGGTGCCGCTGGATCCCGCCAAGCCCGCGCTCGGCACAGTCGGGATCGCGATCACGCGGCACAAGGCGACCGGCAGCCGGATCGGGTCGCTGCTCATCAACCCCGGCGGTCCGGGCGCCTCCGCGGTGGGCTTCCTGAAGCAGACCTACTCGTCGTACCCGTCGACCTTGCGCCAGCACTTCGACCTGGCTGCCTTCGACCCGCGGGGTGTGGGTCTGACCGCTCCGGTGCGTTGCCTGTCGACGTCTCAGCTGGACGCCTACTTCCACCTGGACCCGGTGCCGGACACCGCGGCCGAGCGGGCCGCGCTCGACGCCGGTAACAAGAAGCTGGCGGACGGCTGCGAGTCGCGGTCGGGGCGGATCCTGCCTTACGTCTCGACCCGGATCGTGGCCCAGGACATGGACCGGGTGCGGGCGGCGCTGGGCGACCAGAAGCTGACCTACCTCGGCTACTCCTACGGCACGGCCATCGGCGCGTCCTACCTCGACCAGTTCCCCACGCACGTCCGCGCGATGGTGCTCGACGGCGCCCTGGACCCGAGCTCGACCTGGGACCAGCTGCTGGCCGGGCAGAGCAAGGGCTTCGACGTGGCGCTCAACGCGTTCCTCGCGAACTGCCAGCAGACCAGCTGCGCGTTCCGGAAGGCGGTCAGCGGCGACCTGGGCCAGGCGTTCGACGCTCTCGCCGCGAAGGTCGAGCAGCACCCGCTGCCGGGCGACGGCAGCCGCACGGTCGGTCCGGACGAGTTCACCCTCGGGGTCGGCGCCGGCCTGTACAGCCGCGGCAACGGCTGGCCGTCGATCGCCGAGGCGCTGGCCGAGGCTGAGCAAGGCAGCGGGCGCACGCTGCTGGCGCTCAATGACAGCTACCTCGAGCGCAACGCCGACGGCTACGCGAACGTCAACGAGGCCAACTTCGCGGTGAACTGCATCGACCGGCCCTGGCCGCGCACGGACGCGCCGTACTACGCGCTCGCCGCGCAGGTCGGCAAGGCCTACCCGCGCTTCGGCCCGGCGATCGCCCTCTCGGGACTGGGCTGCTCCACGTGGCCGGTGCCGCCGACCGGCACGCCGCACAAGGTGACCGCTGCGGCCAGCCCTCCAGTCGTCGTCATCGGGACGACACGAGACCCGGCCACGCCGTACATGTGGGCGCAGTCGCTGGCGAAGCAGCTCGCCCACGGCGTCCTCATCACCCACGTCGGTGACGGGCACACCGTGTTCCGCAACGGTGCGCCCAACTGCATCATCCGGCCGGTCGACGACTACTTCGTATCGCTGAAGGTCCCGAGCGCCTCCACGTGTTGACAGGTGAATCTCAGCCGCGACTGGGCCGGTGTTCACCTGAGCACGACACGATCGGGTCTCCAGCCCGGACGCCCAGCAGTCGAAGGAGACCTGTGACCACCCGCCACGGCATCGAGATGCCACCCCTGCGATCGATGATCGGGCGGATCGGCTTCCAGGTCGTGGAGGCCACGGTCGTCCCCGCCGCCATCTTCTGGGGCGTGCTGCACCTGTCCGGGCTGGTGTTCGCGCTCATCGCGGGCCTCGGCTGGTGCTACCTGATGATCGCGCGTCGCTGGGTCAAGGGCGGTGCCCTTCCGGCCGTGCTGCTCGTTGCGGCGCTGTTGTTCACGACGCGCACCGGAGTCGCCCTCGCCTTCCACTCGACCTTCGTCTACCTGCTCACGCCGACGATCAACGCGTTTGTGCTGGCCTTCGCGTTCCTCGGCTCCGCGCTGGTGGGGCGGCCCCTGACGGCCCGGTTCGCGCGCGACTTCGTCGGCCTGCCTGCGCACGTGACCGCCCTCGTCCGCGTCCACCGCGCCCTGCGCCGGCTCTGCGTCGTGTGGGCCGTCGCCAACGTGGTCAACGGCTGGGTCGCCCTGCAGCTGCTGGTCGCCGACCGCTACGACGCGGTGCTGCTCGCCCGCTCCGTCATGACCCCGGTGCTGACCTCGGCCGCCGTGCTGTGCTGCGTCCTCATGGGCCGCCGCGCGCTGCGGCAAGAGGGCATCCACCTCCACCTGCGCTGGCGCGACCCCGTCCCTGCCGCCTCCTGAGGTCGACCTCAGGGCCGTCGGCGGTCCTGGAGCCGCACGACGAAGGCGAGGCCGGACCAGGTGGCGTCGACCGCGCAGACCTTGACGTCGACGCGGCCGTGGGTCAGCCCGTGCTCGCGGACGACACCCTCGTCGAGGTCGGTCGGCACACCGCTGCTCCGCTTCGGCCAGGCGACCCACAGCCGACCCGCAGGGGTGACCCGGGGGTGCACGGCAGCCCAGCGCTTGGCCAGCCGGCCCGAGTCCTTCACGAAGACGAGCGCGAGGTCGTACGACGATGCTGCCCGTGAGGACAGCGTGACCCCGTCCGGGAGCGGTCCCAGGTCGAAGCCGTCGGGTGCGCCGTCGAGGAGCACGCGAGCCCCAGCCTTGATGCCGAGCTTCTGCGGCAGGGGCGTGCCGGAGTAGCCCGTCGGAGAGGTCACGCGCGGAGCCTAGTGAACGACGGTTAGCATCGCCGCATGCAGCGCAACCTCTACGAGCCTGAGCACGACGCCTTCCGCGACAGCGTGCGCACCTTCTGCGAGAAGCAGATCGCGCCGTTCCACGCCGACTGGGAGAAGCAGGGGATCGTGCCCCGCGAGCTGTGGCTCGACGCCGGCAAGCAAGGGCTGCTGGGCACCGACGTCCCGGAGGAGTACGGCGGTGGCGGCGTGTCGGACTTCCGGTACAACTGCGTGGTCGCCGAGGAGGTGACCCGGGTCGGAGGCTCCGGTGTGGGGTTCACGCTGCACAACGACGTCGTCGCGCCGTACCTGCTGAAGCTCGGGACCGATGAGCAGAAGCAGCGCTGGTTGCCGGGCTTCTGCAGCGGTGAGCTCATCACCGCGATCGCGATGACGGAGCCTGGTACCGGCTCCGACTTGCAGGGCATCAAGGCGGCAGCGAAGAAGGACGGCGACGACTGGGTCCTCAACGGCAGCAAGACCTTCAT
Organism: Frankiales bacterium; assembly: GCA_025965935.1. GTDB lineage: Bacteria > Actinomycetota > Actinomycetes > Mycobacteriales > SCTD01 > RYN-111. The sequence goes on from JAOPVZ010000084.1 coordinate 5,057, forward strand.
CACCAACGGCATCAATGCCGACCTGGTCATCGTCGTGGCGCAGACGGATCCCGAGGCTGGTGCGCGCGGCTTCAGCCTGCTGGTCGTCGAGCGCGGCATGCCGGGCTTCGAGCGCGGCCGCAACCTCGACAAGGTGGGCATGAAGGCCCAGGACACCGCAGAGCTGTTCTTCGACAACGTGCGGGTGCCGACCCGCAACCTGCTCGGCACGGAGGGCATGGGCTTCGTGCACCTGATGGACTGCCTGCCGCAGGAGCGGCTGAGCATCGCGGTTGTGGCGGTGGCGGCCGCGCGCAAGGTGCTCGACCTGACCGTCGACTACTGCAAGGAGCGCAAGGCGTTCGGCAAGCCGATCGGGTCCTTCCAGCACTCGCGCTTCGTGCTGGCCGAGCTCGAGACCGAGGTCTGCATCGCGGAGCAATACCTCGATCGCTGCATCGCAGAGCACAACGCCAGGCGGTTCGAGGTCAAGGACGCGGCAATGGCCAAGTGGTGGACGACCGAGTTGCAGAAGAAGGTCGTCGACAGCTGCGTGCAGCTGCACGGCGGCTACGGCTACATGCTCGAGTACCCGGTGGCCAAGGCCTTCATCGACTCACGCGTGCAGACCATCTACGGCGGCACGACGGAGATCATGAAGGAGATCGTGGGTCGGTCGCTCGGTGTCTGAGGTCGAGAGCTACGAGGCCGAGCTGCGGGCCGGCAAGGTCGCACGCGAGCTGGGTGCGCTGCCGCCGCACTACCCCACCTGCTTCGGCTGCGGGCCGGAGTCGGAGTACGGGCTGCACGTGGTCAACCGCCTCGTCGGTGACGAGATCCATGCCACGTACACCTTCTCGGAGAAGCACTCCGGTGCTCCGGGCATCGCGCACGGTGGGACGGTCGCTGCCCTGGTCGACGACGTCTGCGGTGGGCTGCTGTTCGTCGTGCGCGAGCCGGCGGTGACCCGCAAGCTGGAGGTCGAGTACCTCAAGCCCGTGCTGGTCGGGGTGCAGTACAACCTGGTCGCGAAGGTCGATCGCAAGGAAGGGCGCAAGGTCTTCGTCTCGTGCGAAGGCCGGGCGGCGGACGGCACTCTCACCTTCCGGGGTGGTGGCCTGTTCCTGATCGTGGACGTCAGCCACTTCACCCGGGCGGTCCGGCCGGACGAGCCACCGCCCGTGGCTCTCTGATCAGTCCAGGACGACAAGGCTCGGCAGCCGCTGGGTGGTGCCCTTGGCGGTGTAGAGGGCGCGGTCGGCACGCTGGCGCAGCTCGCGGCCGTCGTCGCCGGCGTGCAGGACGGCGGTGCCGACACTGACGCCGACGCCCATGGCGGCGCCGACCTGCAGGAGGCGGACGCGGACACGCTCGGCCAGCATCGAGGTCTCGTGCTCGCCGGCATCCGGGGCGATCACCGCGAACTCGTCGCCGCCGACCCGGCCCACGAGGTCGTGTCCGCGGACCGCGTCGCGGAGCGCTGCGCCGAGGTCGGTCAGCAGCTCGTCGGCGACGACGTGCCCGAAGGTGTCGTTGGCGAGCTTGAAGTCGTCGAGGTCGAGCATCAGCATGCCGAGCGGCCGCTGGGTGCGGTGTGACCGTGCCACCTCCTCCTCGACCCGCTCGACGAACGCGGTGTGGCTCAGGCATCCGGTGAGCCCGTCGTGCTGGGCCTGCCAGCGAAGCTGCTCGGTGAGCACCGCCTGCGCACTGAGCGAGGCGCGTAGCCGGCCGGCCGTCAGCGCACAGGTGGCGGCGATGAGTGCGAGCGCGTTGCCGGTGAGGACCGTCATCCAGGCACCGGGCGACCCGGCCAGGCAGGTGAGCAGGTAGCAACCGATGGTGGCCACGCCCATCACCACCGCGCCGTCACGCCCGAACCCGCTCGCGGTGAAGACGAGGGAGGCGGAGAACAGCAGGGCGAGCGGCGAGCGTCCTCCGCTGTCGAGCAGGGCCGTCGTCGTGACGGCGACGAGCAGCGAGCCGCTCCAGGCGTAGAGGAAGGGCTCTCGGCGAGGCCCGGTCAGCACGCGCATTACCCGGTCGCTCACGATGACTGGGCAGGACGCCAGGGCGAGCACGCCGATGAGCGCGATCAGCAGCCGGTGCGGGCTCGACCAGGTACTGAGCGCGTAGCCCAGGCCGACCGACGAGCAGACCGCCGTCGAGGCGGCACCCAAGCGGACGTGACCGCGCCAGAAGCTGCACTGGAGATCAGCGGGCGGATGGGGCACACGTGATAGATCGGACCCGCCGAGGTCGGGCTAGCGGCCCGACAGCGCAGGACGGCTGCTCCGAACGGGTGAGGGATCCGGACACCGCGGACGCAACCCCTGACGTCGAGCCTCGGGGGAGAAGGCTCGACGTCAGGCCGCCGCAGCCAGCTCCGTCGGCAGGATCCGAACGTCGACGAGGGCGCCCTTGCGCAGCAACGTCATGGACAACGACTGCAGTGAGGGCCGCGCCACCATCAGGCGCTGCAACTGCTGGGCGGAGCTGATCGGCTGCCCGTCAACGGTCAACGCGATGTCGCCCACCCTGATGTCGGCGTGCGCCGCTGGACTGCCGCTCACCACTTCGACGATGCGCAGCCCGCTGTCGCGCCCGAGCCGTTCGGCCATGATGGGCGGCAGGGGAACGGGGGTCCCGGCGAGGCCGAGGTAGCCGCGGTGCACCCTTCCGTCGGCGATCAGGGACGCGATGATCGTGCGCGAGCTGTCGTTGATAGGGATGGCCAGGCCCACGCCGATGCCCGCGACAGCCGTGTTGATGCCGACGACCGAGCCGTCGGACGTGGCCAGAGCCCCGCCCGAGCTGCCGGGGTTGAGCGCGGCATCGGTCTGGATGACGTCGTCGATGATGCGCACGTTGCCGTCCGACCGCGTCGGCAGGGACCGCCCGAGCCCGCTGACGACACCGGTGGACACGCTGCCGGTGAGCCCGAGCGGGTTCCCGACCGCGAGCACGAGCTGCCCCAGGCGCAAGCTGCTGGCCTCGCCGAGAACCGCCGGGGCTGGTGTCGGACCCAGCGCTCGGATGACCGCGAGGTCGGAGAGCGGGTCAGTCCCGATCACGCGGAACTCGCTGCCGGTGCCGTCCGCGAAGTCGACGCGTCCACCGGTGGCCGTCCCGACGACGTGCGCGTTGGTGAGCAGGAACCCGTCATGGGTGAACACCACAGCCGACCCTGCGGCGCCTCTCAACCGGAGTGAGGCGACAGCGGGCGTGACGGCTTCCGCCACGGCTGTCACCACTTCCGAGAACCCGTCGAGCAGCGGGTCGGGCGAGGAGGGAGCCATGTCCAGGGAACAAGCCTGGTAGCGCCTGCGATCGCAGCGTTCGCTGCCGGCCGAATGCTCCAAGAGCCACGTCGTCATGGGTACGGATCCGTCGTCAGGTCCGAGCGCAGCAGGGTGAGGAGCTCCTGCTGCGAGCGGACGCCCAGCTTGCGGTAGACCGAGGTCAGGTGGTTGCGGACGGTGCTCTGGCTCAGGTACATCCGCTTGGCGATCATCTGCACGCGTTCACCGGCGACGAGACCACTGACGATCTCGAGCTCCCGTGCGGACAGCCCCGCCATCGCGGGGACCGAGGTGGCCGCGGGTGTCGACAGCAGCCCGGCGAGCACGCCGCTCGCGGCGATCTCACGGGCGATGCGCTGCAGATGACCCTCGAGCTCCCAGGCCCGAGTGGCCACGGTGGGAGTGCGCGGGTCCTCGGCGGCGAGGGAGAAGCCGAAGCCGGGTGCCCGCACACCTGCCACCGGCGTGATCTGCGCCCGGCACAGCTGCGACTGGCCATCGGCGCGGCGGACGCGGAGCCGCAGCGTCGCGCCCCCGTGTCCTTGCAGGCCGTGGCCGACCGCGGTGAGGAGGTTGGGCAGGTCGTCCGGCTGGACGAGCATCGAGATGGACTGACCGACGACCTCGGCGACGGGATAGCCGAGCAGCTGCTCGACGTCGACGCTGATCCGGTCGATGCGCCAGCCCTCGTCGACGGTGCCCAGGACCACCGCAACCGATGACCGGGGGTTCGCCAGCGTCCCGGTCGGGCTCTCGTGAGCAGGGAGGAGGACTCCGACCGCGAGGCTGCGGGGCTCCTCGTCGTTGCACGCGCTGAGGCTCGCGTCGACGAGGAAGGTCTCCCCGTCGACGCGTCGGACGGGGAGCCGGTGGACGCGGTAGCTGTCGAGCTCGCCGGAGGCCAGCAGCGCCAGCCGCGAGCGGGCCGCGGACCGGTCGACGAGCAGGTCCGTCGCGTCACGTTGCAGCAGCTGGTCACGGTCCGTGCCGAACAGCGTGGCGATCGCGTCACTGACCTCGACGACGCGCCGGTCCTTCAGGCTCACCAGCCAGACGGGAAGCGGGCTCTCACGCACCAGGGCCCGGATGCTGCTGTCCTCCCTTGCGATGAACAAGTTGTGCGGACGGGGCTGCGGCTGGCTCATCGCGAGCCCCTGACACAGCCGGCTGGCTCGCAGCAGCGGGTGCTGCTGCGATGCTGGTCGGGTGCGACGAGGTTCGTCATGGGTCGCGTCCCTTCATCGGCGGAGGCGTCCCGTCTCCGGGGGCGTCTTGCTCCGAGCCTGCTGCTCGGCAACGCCCCACGCACCACGTGTTCTCGTAGTCCCTTCCACAGCGGGCGCTCATCGTTGCGGTGGCCCGATACGTCGCACAAGCGCGCGCACCGGGCAGACCGGCAACACAAGCACAATGAGGTTGGAGTCTCCTGAGTGCGGGACAAACCCTCCTGGTGCCGGACCTGCCTCGCGCGTAACGTGGCCCTTGCGCTGCGGCGCCTCGGGGGGCTGGTAGGAGCTCATGGCCCAGAACATGCGACAAGCTCACGGGGACGACCCCACCGTCCAAAGCCTGCTCCAGCGGGCCCGGGAGACCCCCGGCGATCCGCGGAACCCTCGCGAGGTGATCCTGGGGTCCTGGTCGCGGTCTGCAGCGGCGGGGCTGAGGCCCGACCGGTTCGAGGTGCCCTACGACGCGGACGTCGATGACCGGGGACGGCTCGCGTGGGCGTCGGCGTCGGTGCTCGACCGGGTCGGTGCCGACCTGGAAGGCACGAGCATCGGCCTCGTACTGACCGATGACCGGGGGTTGGTGGTCAGCCGCAGGATCGGCGAGCGCAAGGCAGTGGGCCTGTTCGACCAGATCCAGCTCGCCCCGGGATTCCTGTACGGCGAGACGGGCATCGGCACGAACGCCATCGGTACGGCGATCGCCAGCCGGGCTCCGACGGTCGTGCAGGCCGAGGAGCACTTCGCTCAGGTGCTGACCGGAATGGCGTGCGCGGCGACGACGGTCACCGACCCAGCGACGGGACGGCTGCTCGGCGTGGTGGACCTGTCGTGCGCCGCCGCCGATGCCAGCCCGCTCATGCTGCCCCTCGCCAAGCGGGCTGCTTGGGAGATCGAGCAGCGTCTGCTCGAGGGGTCAGCGCTGGGCGAGCGCCCGCTCCAGGAGCAGTTCGTGCAGGCTGGGCAGACCACCAAGGCGGCGTTGGCTGCTGTCAGCGACAACACCCTGCTCGTCAACGCGGCGGCGGCCGGCCTCATCGACGCTGGTGACCGGGAACGCCTCTGGGACTGCGCCCTCCAGGTGCTGCACCGCGGGCAGGACAGCTGCGAGTGTGCCCTCACCAGCGGCGTCTGGGTCACGGTCCGCTGCCGCGCCGTCCTCGACGGGTCGCGCGTCGTGGGAGCACTCGTGCGGCTCGAGCCCACGACGCCTGTCGGCTTGACCCGGCCGCGCAGCCGCTCGGGCGCCTACGGATGGGACAGCGTCACCGAGGCGGAGCTCGCGGTCGCCCGGCAGGTGTCCCAGGGCCTGACCAACCGTGAGGCCGCTGCCCGGCTGTTCGTCTCGCCGAGCACCATCGACTTCCATCTGCGGCAGCTGTTCCGCAAGCTGGAGGTGCGGTCCCGCGTCGAGCTGACCAGAGTCGTGCTCCAGCAGGAGGCCGGAGTCCCATCCCCTTGAGTCCTTCCGGCTAGGCGGTCCGGCGCCCGGCCCCTGACTGGTCGCGGCGTCGCTGCACCGACGGGATGAGCTGCATGTTGTCCTTGGCAGCCCGCAGCGCCTGGACGAAGGTCACGAGCAGAGGCCCGGGCTCGGCATCGCGGCTGAACACCGCCAGCTCCCGACGGACCGGGTCCTGCAGTCGCAGGGCGACGCCTCCGAAGCCCGGCTCGAGGACGTTGGAGGGCACCATCGCCGGTCCTGCGCCGGAAGCCGCCAGCCTGGCCGCGGCGGAGACCTGGGTGGTGCGGAGCCGCCCGCGCGGGGCGAAGCCGGCGCGAGCGCAGGCTGCGTGCACCAGCGGGCTCAGCCCCTGCTTCAGGGAGAACAGCACCCAGTCGCGGTCCGCCAGCAGTCGTAGGTCGATCGGCTCCGTGGAGGCGGCAAGGGGGTCGTCAGTGGCGACCACTACGACGAACTCCTCCCAGCCGAGCGCTTCGACGTGGCCGTACCAGTCGACGGGCCGCGGACCCACGGCGATGTCGCAGTCCCCGTCGCTGACTCCTTGCTCGAGGGCATCGCGGTGCTCGTACTCGACCAGTTCCAGTGACAGCTCCGGGTGGTTGCGACGCAGCGCGGCGAGCGGCTCGGGCAGGACGCCGATGGACAGCGAGAGGACCGTCCCGATCCGCAGCAGGCCTGCGTCGCCCTCGCCGATGTTCGACAGGACTCGCTGTGCCCGCTGCGCGGCGGCGACCACAGCCTCCGCCTCCGGGAGGAAGGACTGGCCCTCGGCCGTCAGCTGCACGCCCCGAGGCAGTCGTTCCAGGAGCCGGCAGCCGAGCTCCTCCTCGAGAAGGCGCAGCTGCGCCGACAGCGCTGGCTGGGAGATGTGCAGGTCCATCGCGGCCCGCGTGAAGGAGCTCCGGTGGGCGATCGCCAGCAGGAACTCGAGCTGTCTGAGAGTCATAACCATCACCTATGGGCATGGGTCATAATTGGTATTAGACTTATAGCACGGATCACAGGCAACCTTTGTTTCGTCAGCGTCAACGCGGGGTTCACCCCGCGATACCAAGGGTCGCTGCGTCTCCCGGAGGTCCCCGTGGCCCGAGTTCTCGTCCAGCGCCTGTGGCCGGCTGCGGTCGCCGCGGCCTCCCTCGTGGCCGTCACGGCCTGCGGAGGCGGTTCGTCGAACGCCTCCGCCACCGGGGCAGGTGGCGCGGACGTCCAGAAGGCCAAGGACGCGGTGACCGCGGCCCAGGCGCTCCAGACCGCCTGGACCGGCCCGACCTCGTCTCCCAAGCCCCCGGCCGGCGCCAACGTCATCTACGTGAGCTCGGACCAGAACAACCCGTTCGCGTCGCAGTTCGGGACCTACCTCAAGCAAGCCGCCGCAAAGCTGGGCTGGCACGTCAGCATCATCGACGGCAAGGGCACGCCGTCCGGCTGGTCGGACGGTCTGCGGCAGGCGATCGCCTCCAAGCCCGGTGCCATCGTGACGTCCGCTCAGGCGCCCTCCGTGCAGCAGCCCCTGGCGGAGGCGGCGGCGGCCGGCATCCCGGTCCTGGGACTGCACTCAGCTGCGGCGCCCGGCCCTGACCCCGCCGACCACCTCTTCACGAACATCACGAGCGACCCGGCGGCGGCCGGCAGGGTGATGGTCGACTGGGCGATCGCCGACTCCAACGGCAAGGCCCACATCGTCATCGTCGGTGACGACCAGTACCCGGTCTCGAACCTCAAGCGCGACGCGATGGTCGCGGCCATCAAGACCTGCAGCGGGTGCACGCTGGAGAAGAACGCGAACGTGCCCGTCGGCACCGCTGCCACTGACCTGCCGACCCAGCTGACCAGCTGGCTGCAGAGCTATGCCAAGCCGCTGTACGTCCTGTCCGTCGCCGACTTCTACTTCGACGTCGGGCTGAGCAGCCTCAAGAACCTGAACGTGCCCAAGAGCGACCTCCGGCTCGCCGCCACGGATGGCACGACACAGGCGTACCAGCGGGTCCGGACAGGTCAGTACCAGGTCGTCACGGTGCCCGAGCCGACCGAGCTCCTGGCGTGGCAGGCGGCGGACGAGGTGGACCGCGCCCTGAACCACCAGCCCCCGAGCACCTTCACCCAGCCGATCTACATCGTCACCAAGGACAACATCAACAGCCAGGGCGGCGACAAGGACGAGTTCGTGCCGCAGAACGACTACAAGGCCCGCTACGAGAAGCTTTGGGGGGTGTCATGACATCCACTGCTCTTGAGGTTCGACACCTGAGCAAGAGGTTCGGCAGCATCCAGGCACTCCACAACGTCTCCATCCGCGTCCTTCCCGGCGAGCTGCACGCACTCGTGGGTGAGAACGGAGCCGGCAAGTCCACCCTGATCAAGGTGCTCGCCGGGGTGCACGAGCCGGACGAGGGCTCGGTAACGGACGGCGGGTCGGCCGGCAACCGGGCGATCGCGTTCATCCACCAGGACCTCGGGCTCGTGGACGACATGTCGGTCGCCGAGAACGTGGCACTGGGCGGTCACTACGCCCGCAATCACGTCGGCTTGATCTCCTGGCGCCGCGCGCGGGCGGACGCCGCCGCTGCGCTGCTCGCGATGGGGCTGCAGACCGACACCCGCCGCGACGTCGGTGAGCTCAGCATCGCCGAGAAGTCGATGGTGGCGATCGCGCGCGCGCTCGCGCTGCGGTGTCGGTTCCTCGTCCTCGACGAACCCACAGCCGCCCTCACGTACGAGGACGCTGACCGACTCTTCGCCGCCCTCGCGCATGCCCAGAGAGAGGGCATCGGCATCCTCTACGTCACGCATCGGCTCGACGAGGTGTTCAGGATCGCTGACCGCGTCACCGTGCTGCGCGACGGCCGCTGTGTCGCCACCTGCGACGTCGACACGATCAGCCCCGCGGAGCTCACGCAGCGGATCATCGGACGGTCACTGGCGGAGATGTACCCGGCCGTCAGCTCTCCCTCCGACGAGGTGGCGCTGACCGTGAGCAGTCTCCGGACCATTCGAAGCGGTCCGACCAGCTTCGAGCTGCGGCGCGGAGAGGTCCTTGCCCTGGCAGGTCGCATCGGCGCGGGGCACCAGCAGGTGGGTCGTGCCCTCATCGGTGACGAGCGCGTGCTGGGGGGTCGGGTCTCGCTGGACGGCAAGGAGTTCGCAGGGGCCCGGATCGGCAGTGAGCTGGCGAAGCGGCTGGCCTTCGTCTCCGGCAAGCGACAGGAGGAGAGCATCCTGAGCGGTCTGTCACTGACAGAGAACCTCTTCTGCAACCCGGCGCTCCTGAACCGCCGCGCGGGCTCCCTCACGACTCCCCGAGAGGAGGCACGGGCGGCCCTGACCCTGCTCGACTCGTGTGACGTCCGCCCTCGGGATCCCGATGCGGTCATCGACACCCTGAGCGGTGGCAACCAGCAGAAGGTGGTGCTGGCGCGATGGCTGGCGACCGGGCGGAAGGTCCTGGTCCTGGAGGAGCCGACTGCCGGCGTCGACGTCGGCGCCCGTGCGCAGATCTACGAGCTGCTCTCGACCGTGCTCAGCACCGGCGGCTCGGTGCTGCTGATCTCGTCGGACTTCGAAGAGGTGGCCGGCCTCGCGCACCGGGCTCTGGTCTTCGACCGTGGGCAGGTGCTCGTCGAGCTCGCCGGGGACGACCTGGAGCTCGCGTCTCTCACGGAGGCAGCCTCCATGGGTGTCATGCCGGTGGCGGCGACATGAGCACGAGGAACGCCACGCTCCGCAGGATCTCCGGGCAGGGCGGTGCGATGTTCAGCAAGTTCGGCTTGCTGGTCATGCTCGTCCTGCTGACGGTGCTCTTCTCGGTGCTCAAGCCGAACACCTTCGCGACCACCTTCAACTTCCAGTCCATCGGACTGAGCAAGTCCATCGTCGCGCTGCTCGCGCTGGCTGCGGCCATCACCATCAGCACCGGCGAGTTCGACGTCTCGATCGGCTACTCCGTCGGGCTCTTCCACGTCCTCGCCATCGGCTTCCAGACCAGGAACGGGATGCCGTGGCCTGTCGCGGTTGCCGCCGTCCTGGGCCTCGGCGCCGCTGTCGGGCTCGCCAACGGGCTGCTGGTCACGCGCGCCTACGTGTCGTCCTTCATCGCCACCCTCGGGAGCGGGACCCTGCTCTACGGCATCACCCAGTGGTACACGCACGGGCAGCAGGTCAGCGGCAAGCTCGGGGGCGGCTTCACCAAGATCGGTGGGCTCGTCGGGCCGATCCCGATCCCCGTCGTCATCGTCGTGGTCCTGTCGGCCCTGCTGTGGGTGGTGTCGGAGTACATGCCGCTCGGGCGGATGGCCTATGTCGTCGGCTCGAACCGCAAGGCCGCAGAGCTCACCGGGATCTCGACGCGCAAGGTGGTGCTGGGGGCTTTCGTGGCCAGCGGTGTCCTGAGCGCCCTGGCCGGCGTGGTGCTTGCCGCGGAGCTCGGCGTGGGTGTGCCCGGTACCGGCTCCGAGTTCCTGCTGCCGGCCTTCGCCGCGGCGCTGCTCGGGAGCACGGCCATCCGGCCGGGACGCGCCAACGTCCTCGGCTGCCTCATCGCCGTCGCGCTCCTTGCCGTCGGCGTCAGCGGACTCCAGCAGCTGGGTGCCTCGACCTACGTCGACCCGCTCTTCAACGGAGGGGTGCTCATCCTCGCCGTGTCACTCACCTCCTATGCCGGGCGTCGCCTGCGGGCCCGCGCGAAGTCCGGTACCGGCAGGGACTCAGCAGCAGAGCAGCCACAGCCACAACCGCAACCGCTTTCCGTGTCCGATGACAACGTTCTGACAGAGGTGACGAAGTGACCGGCCGCACGCAGCAGGGGGAGGCGCAGGACGCGCCCGACCATCGCAACCACCGCCACCAGGACGACCCCCACGAGTCGGGCGCGAACAACCGGGCCGTCGGCACCCGGATGCTCTTCGAGAACGACCGGGTCCGTGTCTGGGAGATCGTGCTCGAGCCCGGCGAGCGTGCCCCGTTCCACCGGCACGAGGGCGACTACTTCTGGACCTGCGTCGAGCCCAGCGCAGCCCGCAGCCACACCGGCAGCGGTCGGTTCCAGGTGCAGCAGTACGCGATCGGTCAGACCAGCTACTTCTCGTACCCTGAAGGGGAGTTCCTGGTCCATGACCTGGAGAACATCGGACCGAGCCGACTGCGGTTCGTGACGGTGGAGCTGGTCGAGCCGCGGAGGGCCGACGCGTGACCGGTATAGGTGTCCAGCTGCCAGTGGCGGGTGCGCACCCGTCCGTCCACGGGCTGCGGGCGATGGCGGAGCTCGTCGAGGACGAGGGCGCGCACTCCATCTGGGTCAGCGACCACATCCTGATGGTCGACGACGCCGCTTCCCGCTACCCCGGCAACGACGACGGGTCCACCTGGTGGAACCCGGAGGACGACTGGTACGAGTCGATGACGTCGTGTGCGTACATCGCGGCCGTCACTCATGAGGTGCGGATCGGCCCCGGCGTGCTCATCCTGCCGCAGCGCAACGTGCTGGAGGTCGCGAAGCAGATCGCCACCCTGGACCAGCTCAGCGAGGGCAGGTTCGTCCTCGGGGTCGGCATCGGCTGGTCCAAGGAGGAGACGGAAGCGCTGGGCTACCCGTTCACCTCACGGGCCGGCCGGATGCAGGAGATGCTCCACGTGCTGCGTGACGCTCGGGGTGGCCGACCCCAGGAGTTCCACGGCACGCACGTCGACGTCCCCCCGGGTGTGATCCTGCAGCCGCGTCCGGTCCAGCCCTCGGGCGTGCCGCTGATCGTCGGCGGTGAAGCTCCGGCGGCCCTGAAGCGGGCTGCCGTCCTGGGTGACGGGTGGCTCGCGCTCGCGAAGCACCAGTACGGCCCGTTCCCACTGGAACCGCTCGCGGAAGGGATCGCCGCGATCCGCGGCCACCGGGAGTCGCACGGCCTCGACGCTCCCTTCCAGCTCGTCCTCCGCCTCGTCCGGAGCCGGCCCGACGCGCTGCCCGACCTGCCCGCGCTGATCGACGACCTGGCAGGCATGGGCTTCGACGAGGTCGTCATCCAGCCGCCCTGGGACGACCTCAACGAGACCAGGCGCTGGATCCGCCGCGCCTTGTCTGCCGTGTCTGTCTCGCCGCGGACGAAGGAGGTTGTCAGCCTTGCTCAAGGCTAAGTTGACCGTGCGGATCCGGGGCAGTCACGACCGGCCGGACGAGTTCGAGGCGTGGATGACGCAGGACCACTTCCCGAAGATGCTGGCCTACCCCGGCGTGGAGGACGCCTCGCTGCTGCGCAAGTTCCTCGGCGACGATTCCTTCCAGTACACGACCGTGTACACGTTCCGCGACGTCGAGACGCTGCGCGGGTTCATGTCGTCGGACGTGCTCGCGGGGCTGTCCGCAGAGTTCGACGAGCTCTGGGGCGAGGCGAGCACTCGTCAGCGCTTCGCCTACGAAGAGCTGTCTTGACCTCTGAACCGCCGCCGTTTCCTGGGGCCATCCTCCGCTGGTCGCTGGTGCCGCCGGTGCAGGCCGCCGACGCGACCGCGGAACAGCTCGCGGTCATGGCGGGGTTCCACGCCGACCGGGGGAGCGAGGGCCAGCCGCTGCCCGACCTGTTCGCCTTGCTCTTCAACGCTCCGGAGGCCGCGGGCAGGCTGGCCGCAGTCACGGCGTACTGCCGGTTCCAGTCGGGCTTGAGCCCGCTGCTGCGCGAGGTGGCGCTCCTCGCGAGCTGCTACGCCACCGGCTTCGAGTACGAGGTCCGCTTTCACGAGCCGGTGGCCGTCGCTGCCGGGTTGAGCGGCGACGACCTGCAGGCCCTTCGCGAGGGGGCGTGGAACCGCGTCGCGCCTGAGGTCGCGGTGGTGGCGGAGCTCAGCCGGGCGGTGGCTCTGGGGACATCTGTACGTGGCAGCTCGCTGGAGGCTCGTGTCAGAGAGACGCTCTCCGCCAGGGAGATCGTCGACGTCACCGTCACGGCTGCTGCCTACCGGGCCCTGCAGTGCGTCGGCGCGGTCCTGACGAGCATGGAGGATCTCTGATGCCCGAGCTGACCACGAACGACGGCGTCCAGCTCCACTACGAGGACAGTGGAAGCGGCCCGCCCATCGTCTTCCTGCCGGGCTGGTCCATGTCGTCCCGCTGGTTCGACGACCAGGCGTCAGCGCTGGCCGCCGACTACCGGGTGCTGCAGGTCGACCCGCGTGGGCACGGTCGCTCCGGCCAGCCTCGGCACGGCTACCGATTGGCCAGGAGCGCCCACGACCTCAACGAGCTGCTCGAGTCGCTCGACCTCCACGACGTCGTCGTGGTCGGCTGGTCGCTCGCCTGCAGCTCGGTGCTCTCCTTCTGGGAGCTCTTCCGCTCGCCGCGCGTACGCGGCCTGATCCTCACGGCGTTCACGCCCGTGATGCTTCCCCGGCACGACTGGAGCTGGGGGTACGGCGACGATCCCCGTGAGGTGATCGAAGCGATCAGGTTGGACCACGCGGGGTTCGTCCGCTCGTTCATCCCGACGCTGTTCCACACGCACATTCCCGACGAGGGCGAGCTGGCGTGGATGGTCGATTCCTCCACGCAGGCGGCGCCCTGGGGGGTCGAGGCCATCCAGTGGGACCACTTCTTCCAGGACTGGCGGGACATGCTCCCGACGATCGACGTGCCCGTGCTGGTGATCGAGGGGGAGCAGGACAAGAACACGCCATGGCAGGCCGGCAAGTACGTCGCCGATGCCGTGCCCGACGGCCGCTTCGAGCTGTTCCACCACAGCTGCCACGTGCCGTTCTACGAGGAGCCGGAGAGGTTCACGGCAGTCGTCCGGGAGTTCCTCCTCTCGCTGCCTCGAGGCACCCCATGACCACGGCGCTTCCCGACGAGGCACGCGGACAGGGCACCGCTCGCGGCCGGCTGCAAGGGCGGCGACTCATCGTCCTGGGTGCCGGGCAGCAGACGTACGGGCAAGCTGACCCTCCCGTCGGCCACGGCCGCGCGATCAGCGTGCTCGCGGCACGCGAGGGCGCCAGCGTCTTCTGCGTCGATCGTGACGCGGACGCGGCCGCCGAGACGGCAGCTGCCATCGTTGCGGAGGGTGGCACCGCGTGGGCGTCCGCCGCCGATGCCTCGGAGGAAGCAGACGTCGTCCGAGTCCTTGACGAGGCCAGGATGTGGCTCGGCGACCTGGACGGCCTGGTCCACAACGTGGGCATCGCCGAGGGGCAGGGCCTGGCCGGAACCTCGGTCGAGCAGTGGGACCGGGTCTTCGCCGTCAACGTCCGGTCGCACTTCCTGGCCTGCCGGCATGCCCTCCCTCGGATGCCCGCCGGGGCAGCGATCGTCCTCGTCTCGTCCCAGGCCGCGTTCTGGCCCGTCGGTGCCTGGCCTGCGTACAACGCCAGCAAGGCAGCCCTGAGCGGGCTGCTCCTGCAGGTCGCCAAGGAAGGCGCCGCGCTCGGGATCCGTGTCAACGCGGTCGCCCCGGGCCTCATGGACACCGCCCTCGGCGTCCACGTGGCCGGTGACTACCCGCAGCGGGCCAGCACCCCCGTCCCCCTCGGCCGCATGGGTACTGCCTGGGAGGTCGCCTATCCGGTCGTGTCGCTGCTGTCGACGGAGTCGAGCTACATCACGGCGCAGACCCTGCTCGTCGACGGCGGTCTCACGGCGCTGCGGACCCCCGCAGCGCCGTGAGACCGGGTCGCGACGTCCTGACCAGACGGACTCGCCCGGCGGCCAGCCAGGCCTCTTACGCCAGGCTCGCGAACACCGCGTCGGTGAGTGCCTGCACCCGCGCGTCGGTGCCCATGCCGATGACCATGTAGTTGGTGACGTAGCCGATTCCGACGCGGCTCTGCGGGTCTGCGAAGGCCATGGCTCCGCCGAAGCCAGGGTGGCCGAAGGATCCTTCGTTCGGGCCCATCGGGTACCGGAGCGGCGAGTTCAGCGCGTACCCCAGTCCGAGCCGGCTGTGGATCTTGGAGATGACGTCGATCCCGTTGAACGTCTCCGTCGCGAACGTGCGGATGGCCGCGGGCGAGACCAGGTTCGTCCCCTCGAGCGTGCCGTCGCACGCCAGCGCGCCGTAGATCCGTGCCAGCGAACGAGCATCCGTGTGCGGGCCAGCTGCGGAGACCTCGGCGACGCGGAAGTCAGGGTGGTTGAACGTCTGCGTGAACACCGCATCCAGACGCCGGGCCGGCCCCATGAACAAGCACTGCCCGCTGAGCGTCGACGGGTTCATGCCCTCGAACGTCTCGTCGTTCCCGAAGGCGGGATCTGCCTGCAGCGGCGCGACCCGCGCATGCTCCTGCTGCGGCAGCCCGACCCAGTAGTCGAGTGACAGCGGCTTGACGATCTCGGTGTGGATGAACTCCCCGACCGTGCGGCCGGTGATCCGCCGCACCAGCTCACCGAGCAGGAACCCCATCGTGAGGCTGTGGTAGCCGGACTCGGTGCCCGGCTCCCACAGCGGAGCCGCCGCCGCCAGCGCCGCCACGATGTCCTCGTGCCGTTGGAAGCTCGCCGGCTCGTCTGCGCTGACGATGCGCTGGTAGTCGGGGAAGGTCGGCAGCCCAGCGGTGTGGTTCAGCAGCATGCGGGTGGTGACGGCCTCTTTCCCGTTGGCGCCGAACCCCTCCCACACCGTGCTGACAGGTGCGTCCAGTTCCAGCTGACCACGATCCACCAGCATCTGGATCGCCAGTGTCGTGACGCCCTTACCGGTCGAGAACCCGCAGACCAGGGTGTCCTCGGCCCACGGCTTGTCCGCCTCGGCCTCGCCTCCCCAGAGGTGCACGACCTGCTCGCCGAGGTGGTACGCCGAGAAGGCCGCCCCCTGGCCCGCACCTCTTGTGAGGGTGGCGCCGAAGGCATCCCTCACGCGCTCGAACCCGGGAGCTACCGAGCCCCTGACGGTTGCCACGTCATCACCGCTGTGCATGGTCGAACCCTTCTGAGTGTTGTCAACGCGGCCGTCGTCGTGATGCCCGAACAGGTCAGGGCGCAGAACGGTCGCTGGAGGGGGTGGGCGCCGGGAAGTTCTCGCGCCAGTGGTCGGCGATCTCGGCTCGCCGGCAGACCCAGACGTCGTCGAACGTCTGCACGTACTTCACGAACCTGGCGAGTGCGGCGGCCCGGCCGGGACGGCCGGCCATGCGGCAGTGCAACCCGATGCTCATCATCTTGGGGGAGGTCGCGCCCTCCTCGTAAAGGAAGTCGAACGCGCCTCGGAGATAGGTCTCGAAGTCGTCGCCGCTGGAGAAGCCGGGGCTGATCGAGAACTTGAAGTCGTTGGCGTCCAGCGAGTACGGGACGAGCAGCACGGACTTGTCGCCGACCGTGGACCAGTGCGGCAGGTCGTCGTCGTACACATCGCTGTCGTAGCTGAAGCAACCCGCCTCGACGGCCAGTCGCCTGCTTCGGATGCTGGTGCGGCCGCCGTACCAACCGGCCGGCTTGGCCCCTGTCAGCTCCTCGATGATGTCGATGGAACGGCGGATGTGCTCGCGCTCCACGTCCTCCGGGACGTGCAGGTAGTCGATCCACCGCCAGTGGTGGCTGGCCACCTCGTGGCTCAGCTCGGCGAACGCGCGTCCCGCGGCCGGGTTGTCAGCGAGGGCCTTGCCCACGGCGAAGACGGTCAGCGGAAGCCCCGCAGCCTCGAAGATGCGCAGCAGCCGCCACACACCTGCCCTGGCGCCGTAGTCGTAGAGCGACTCCGTGTTGACGTTGCGCAGTCCCACAAGTGGCTGCATGGGCGTCTCGCAGATGAACGTCTCCGAGTGGGAGTCACCGTTGAGGACGGTGTTCTCGCCACCCTCCTCGTAGTTGAGGACGAAGCTCACGGCGAGACGCGCACCGCCAGGCCACTGCGGGTCGGGCGGGTTGCTGCCGTAACCGACGAGGTCCCGGCCGTACTCCGGGGTGCTCAACATCTTCCCGCGTGACAAGCCGAGGGCACGGCTTTTCCGGCCGGACGGGGATGCGGGCTGTAGATTCCGCCTCCGTGACGGATCGTCCGACGACGCATGCGCACCTCTTCCGACTCGGGGGCCTCGGCGTGGAGTGCCGCCAACCTTGTACTTGTCAGGTTGTCTGTCAAGAGACAGCATCGTCGTGAGGATCTTCTTGCGAAGGTGCAAGGCACCCTCACGTTCCGCCTAGATTGGACACCCATGTCGCTCAGCGCACTCCGTCACGGCAGCCTCTCGGACGACGTCGCCGAGCGGGTGCTGGCTGTCATCAGCAGTGGCGAGTTCAGCGCCGGCGACCGGCTTCCCACCGAGCCTGTCCTGGCTCAGATGCTCGGCGTGGGGCGCACGTCCGTCCGGGAAGGCATCGCCAAGCTCAGGATGCTCGGAGCGGTCGAGGTGCGACGCGGCCTGGGCACGTTCGTCACCGGACGTGGCGCCGCCGACCCGCAGTTCGCCTTCCTGCAGTGGGCCGCCGAGCACCGCTACCGCATCGTCGACCTGTTCGAGGTGCGCACGGCGCTGGAGACCACCGCTGCCTCGCTGGGGAGTCAGCGAGCCACCGAGGCCGAGCTGGACAACCTCGAGGCGGCGGCCAACGCGCACGTCTCGGCGCACGAAGCCGGCGACCTCGCCGACCTCGTGGACAGTGACCAGGACTTCCATCTGGCGCTGGTGCGCTGCAGCCACAACGAAGCCCTGCTGCACGTCTACGAGATCCTGGTTCCGCAGTTCCGGGACTACCGCGGCAAGTCGCTCGCGCTCGAGGGGGCGGCGCACCGGTCCGGTGAAGACCACCTCGCGGTCGTCGCCGCGGTTCGGGCGCACGACAGCGAGGCTGCCAGTCGCGCGGTGTCCAAGCACCTCGCGACCTTGTACGAGGAGATCGTGGCTGCGGGCTCCAGCGCGGACGCCGGTGCTGACGCCGGACGTCCGCACAAGCCCGCCGGCTGAGCCGAGAACGCCTTCCGCGTCAGGGCCGCGACGCACCGCGGCCGTCAGCGCCCAGCCTGAGCCCGATGGGCTGCGCCGGCCGTGCCGTGCCTTCCGACGGCCGGTCGACCTGGCCCCCCGATGTGACATGAACAATGGTATGACTTCAGGTTGACAGACGTCTGATGACTCCATACCTTCCTGTCACTCGTTGGACCCTCCGGTCCCGGTTCACCCTCTTCGAAAGGTGCGGGATGTGAAGTTCCGTCCGCGTTCACTCGCTCTGGCCCTGGTCCTGCTCGCGGCTCTCACCGCCTGCAGCGGCGCCGCGGGCTCCACCGCATCGTCGGGCTCAGGCGGTACCAAGCAGATCCGGGTCGCCTTCTTCTCCGCGGTTCAGGCCAACACGTTCATCGCGGCCATGTACAAGGGCATGCAGAGCGCCGCCGCGAAGCAGGGGAACGTGTCCATCACGGTCTTCGATGCGAACTTCGACGCCACCAAGCAGCTCAACCAGGTCGAGGACGCCCTGACCACGAAGCGCTTTGACGCCTTCGTCATCGTGCCCCTCAACTACGCGGCCATGGTGGCCCCGACGAAGACGGCCATCGCCCAGAAGATCCAGGTCGTCACCTGGAACTGGCCGATCGGGAACAAGCTCGACACCGTCGAGCCGCAGGTCCCCGGGATGGCTGGGTCGGTCCTGACTCCCGCCACCGTCGACGGCGCCCACCACGTCGAGATGATCAACGCTGCTTGCCAGGGTTTGACGACGTGCAACGTGGCCTACGTCGCCGGCGCGATCTCGGGAGCCTTCGACGTGGCAACGATGAACCTCATCAAGGAGAACGCGAAGACGCACCCGAACATCCACGTCGTCCAGGAGGTGGAGGGCGGCTACGCGCGGAACCCCTCTCTCAAGGTCGTGCAGAACGTCCTGCAGGCGCACCCGAACGTGAACGTCATCGACGCTCACGGCGACCAGATGGCGCTTGGTGCAGAGGATGCTGTGAAGTCGGCGAACCTGGTCGGCAAGGTGAAGATCCTCGGCGGAGGCGCCAGCGTGATCGGCGTCACCGCGGTTCGCGCCGGTCGCTGGTTCGGCACCACCCTGACCCTGCCGGAGACCGATGGCACGACCTCGATGGACCTCGCGATCAAGGGCGTTCTCGGGCAGCCCGTTGCCGACAAGGGAGTCGACAACGCCTCAAATGGTCAGCTGCCGGCCATCCTCACCCAGGCGAACGCCGCTTCCTGGAAGGCCTTCCAGGCTCAGTGGGCCGGGTAGTCCTGCCACGGTAAATCAAGCTCCCCGGCCCACTGTCGTCCTCCAAAGGGCAGTGGGTCGGGGATTCCACGGGCGCTGACGCCGCCACGATCGCCGCTTGTGTCCAACTCGTCGGGAGGAGCCCGTCCGTGGCAACTGCGCCGCACATGGAACTGCGCAACGTGGGAAAGAGGTTCGGCGGTGTGCAGGCTGTCGCCGATCTGTCGCTGAGCATCGACCGCGGCACCATCCACGCGCTCGTCGGGGAAAACGGAGCCGGCAAGTCCACGGTCGGGAAGATGATTGCCGGGGTGCACCGACCCGACGCAGGCGAGCTGCTGCTCGACGGCCGGGTCGTGCGCTACCACGCGCCGCGAGACGCCCTGGCCGACGGCGTGACGATCATCGCCCAGGAGCTCGCACTCGTGCCGCAGCGATCCGTGCTGGAGAACGTCTTCCTGCGCAGCGGGCGGGCCAGCCACCTGACTGCACGCGACAAGCGTCAGCGGTATGCCGAGCTGCAGGAGGAGGCCGGCTTCGAGGTCCCGGCAGACGTGCGGGTCGCCTCCCTCCGTGTGGCGGACCAGCAGAAGGTCGAGATCCTCAAGGCGCTCGCCCGGGACGCGCAGCTCATCGTCATGGACGAGCCGACAGCCGTCCTGAACTCTGCGGAGACCGAGCGGCTCTTCCACGCGGTGCGCGCGCTGCGGGACCGGGGAACCTCGATCGTCTTCGTCTCGCACTTCTTGGAGGACGTCCTCAGCCTGGTGGACACGGTCACCATCCTGCGCGACGGCAAGCACATCCGTACCGGTCCTGCTGCGCAGGAGTCGCCGGAGACCTTGGTGACAGGCATGCTGGGGCGCACGTTCGACACCAGCTTCCCGGAGAAGGTCCCGGTCGCGCAGGATGCACCGGTCGTTGCGGCGGTGCGGGGACTGTGCGCCGCGGGCTTCGTCAAGGACATCTCCTTCGACGTCCGCGCCGGCGAGATCGTCGGTCTCGCCGGCCTCGTGGGGAGCGGGCGCTCCGAGGTGGCAAGGGCGATCTTCGGCGCTGACAAGAGGGACGCCGGCGACGTCGAGGTAGCGGGAGAGGCGGTCGACATCGCTTCCCCCCGGGATGGCGTGAGAGCCGGCATCGCCTTGCTCCCTGAAGACCGCAAGGGCCAGGGCCTGCTGATGCAGCGCTCGATCCTGGACAACATCACGTTGCCGCACCTGGACCGGGTCAGCGCAGGGGGAGTCGTCTCGCCGGTACGCGAGCAGAAGGCCGTCGATGACCTGATCTCGCGGATCGGCATCCGAGCCAGCAGTCCGGCCGCGAAGGTGAACACGCTGTCGGGGGGCAACCAGCAGAAGGTGCTGTTCGCGAAGTGGCTGTTCGGCCGTCCCAGCCTGCTGATCACGGACGAGCCCACCCGCGGCGTGGACGTCGGTGCCAAGCGCGCCATCTACGAGCTCATCCACTCCCTGGCAGCAGAAGGCGTAGGAGTGCTGGTGATCTCCTCTGAGCTCGAAGAGGTCCTCGGCCTCGCTCATCGCGTCCTGGTGCTGCGCGAGGGTCGGCTCGTTGCCGAGTTCGATCAATCACAGATGAGCGAGGAGAGCGTCATGCGGGCGATCTTCGCGGCCGATGCCGGCGACGGCGAAGGGTTGGCGTCGTGACAGTTCCTGAGGTCGAGACACCCCTGACACCTGGGGCTCGGCGACTGTCGAGCTCCTGGTTGCGCGTGGAAGCCGTCCGTGACTACGGGATCGTGTTCGCGTTCCTGGCGATGTTCATCACGCTGAGCCTGTCGAGCCCCGTCTTCCTGACGTCAGCGAACCTGCTCAACGTGCTGAACCAGTCATCCGAGGTCGGGATCATCGCGGTGGCAGGCACTCTGGTGGTGATCGCCGGCGGGTTCGACCTGTCCGTCGGCGCGATCTACGCGGTCGGCGGTGTCGTCGCAGCCCAGACCGTCCCCGACATCGGAGTGCCCGGTGCCTTGCTCGCCGGCGTGCTGGTCGGTCTCGGGTTCGGGATCTGCAACGGGGCGATCGTGACCGTCGGGCGCATCAACCCGTTCGTCGCGACCCTGGCGTCGCAGATCATCGTTCGAGGCATCGCGCTGGTGCTGACCGGGGGGACGTTGATCACCGTGACCGACCCGTCATTCGCCACGCTGGGCCAGGGCTCGGTGTTCACCATCCGCTACGCGGTGCTGGTGTGGCTGGGCTTCGCGGTGATCGTGGCACTGCTCCTGGGTCGCACGACGTTCGGCCGGTACGTGTACGCGGTCGGTGGCAACGCGGAAGCCGCGAGGCTCTCCGGTATCCGGGTGGGTCTCGTGCGTGGGGTCACGTTCGCGTTGTCGGGTCTGGCCGCGGGGCTCGCCGGCGTGGTGGTCGCGTCGCGTGTCTCGACCGGACAGGCCGACACCGGCGCTGGCCTGGAGCTGGCGGCCATCGCGGCGATCGTGATCGGTGGAACCTCCATCCTCGGCGGCGAGGGCGCCATCTGGCGCACCGTCCTCGGCGTCGTGCTGATCACGCTGATCGGCAACGGTTTCAACCTGCTGAACGTCGATCCCACGTACCAGCAGATCTTCCAGGGCGTCATCATCCTGCTCGCCGTCGGCATCGACGCGTGGGCCCGACGGAGCCGGCGGTAGTGGCGTGGTCGACAGCCCAAGGGCTCTCGTGAGCAGCGGAGCGCTGGTCCTCCGGGACGGCGTCGCGTTCGTAGGCCCCGAGCTCGAGCGCAGGCCGTTCTCGACCCTTCGCATGGAAGACGGCCTCATCACGGGGATCGACGAGAGCGTGAGGGG
Source organism: Frankiales bacterium (assembly GCA_025965935.1). Lineage (GTDB taxonomy): Bacteria > Actinomycetota > Actinomycetes > Mycobacteriales > SCTD01 > RYN-111. The sequence goes on from JAOPVZ010000084.1 coordinate 26,955, forward strand.
GTTCGACGGCCTGGTCCTCGACCTCGCGGGGGCCTTCGTCGTCCCTGGTCTCATCGACTGCCACGTGCACTTCGACCTGGCGGCGCACCCAGCCGCGTACGGCCACTGGAGCGCGTCGCCGTTGACGAGGTCGATGACATGCCTCCACAACGGACTGGTGGCACTGACCAAGGGCATCACGACTGTCCGGGACCTCGGCTGCATCGACCACCTCGTCCTGGACTACGCCGGGCGAGTGGAGAGCGGGTCCCTGATCGGCCCTCGGGTGATCGCCGCCGGACGTCCGATCACCATCACCGGAGGCCATTTCGCGCAGTACGGCCGGGTGGCTGACGGACAGGCCGAGGTCCGCAAGGCCGTTCGCGAGCAGATCGGCGCCGGTGCCCGGGTGGTCAAGCTCATGGCGACCGGTGGGATCTCCTCACCCGGCGACCCGACCGCGAGCACCCTCACGCAGGAGGAGATGGCGGTCGCCGTGGAGGAGGCGCACAAGCGCGGCATCACGGTGGCTGCGCATGCCCACAACCGGGCCGGGATCCTGGCGGCACTGCAGGCAGGGGTCGACTCGATCGAGCACGCGGCCTTCGCCGACGACGAGTCCCTCGAAGCCATCATCTCGCACCAGGCGACGCTCGTCCCGACGGTCAGTGCCCTCAACAACATCGCGCCGGACGTAGGCATCCCGATCGAGACCGTGCGGAAGAGCCTGCAGGCGCGGCAGACCTACGTGGAGAGCACCGGCAGGGCCATTTCTGCCGGAGTCAGGATCGCGGCAGGAACGGATGCCGGCACCGCCTTGAACCCGATCGGCGGTCTTGTCGACGAGCTGGAGATGTACTGCGCAGGTGGCATGTCGTGGTTGGAAGCGGTTGCCGCCGCGACCGTGAACGCCGGTGCCCTTGTGGGCGGCGGCCTGGGTGTCATCGCGACCGGGCGACCGGCGGACGTGATCGTGGTCGACGCGGATCCGGGCGAAGCGCTCACGACACTGCGCGAGCCACTGCACGTCATCAAAGGCGGCGCCCTCGTGGATCTGCCCTGGGTCAGGCAGACCATTGCCGAGGTTCGAGCGGTGGCGTCATGACCGGGCTGCTGACGGGCCGGGTCGCCCTGGTGACGGGAGCGGCGAGCGGCATCGGCGCTGCCATTGCCGAGGCCTACGCGCGCGAAGGGGCGACCCTCTGCCTGGTCGACATCTCGACCGGGACCGGCCTCGCCGACGTGGCGAAGCGCTGTGAGGACTGGGGAGTCCGAACCATCACCCTGCTCGCCGACGTCTCCAAGGAGGACGACGTCACGCGAGCCTTCGCTGATGCCGAGGCCGAGCTCGGTGCAGTAGACATCCTCGTCAACAACGCCGGGATCCTGACCGAGTGCAGGGTCAGTGATATGTCGGCCGCGATGTTCGACGAGCTGATCGCGGTCGACCTGCGCAGCGTCTTCCTGTGCAGCCGGGCTGCCATTCCGGGCATGCAGCGCAAGCAGTTCGGCCGGATCATCAACGTGTCCTCCCAGCTGGGCCAGAAGGGCGGTGTCGGCCTGGCGCACTACAGCGCGGCCAAGGCGGGCGTCATCGGCTTCACCCGTGCACTGGCTCGCGAGCTCGCTCGGGACGGGATCACCGTGAACTCCATCGCGCCGGGTCCGATCCACACCGCGCTCTCGTCCGACCTCTCGGACGAGTGGATCCGCACCCTCACCGAAAGCCTTCCGCTCGGCCGTTTCGGGTACCCGGATGAGGTAGCCCCCACCGCCGTGCTGCTGGCGAGCGAGCCAGGCGGCAACCTGTACACCGGCCAGACCCTTGGGCCCAACAGCGGCGACGTCATGCCGTGACGTGCCAAGCGGAAAGGCTGACGTGATCGAGGTCTTCGGCAAGGAGGTCTACACAGAGCTCGCCGAGCTCGTGGACCCTGCCCACACTGCGCTCGTCCTGGTGGACATGCAGCGCGACTTCCTGGAACGGGACGGGTTCTTCGGTGGCCTGGGCATCGACTTGACCATGTACGACCGGACCCGGCCACGCCTTGCCGGCCTGCTGGCCGCAGCGCGACAACAGGGTCTGCTGGTGGTCCATGTGCAGAACACGGCGCTCGCGGACGGGCGCAGCGACTCTCCAGCGCAGCTCCGCTTCTACCTGCGCCTGCACGCGGCGGCCCGAGATGACGGACCTCCGTTGCGTTACACCGTGCCGGGGACGCCGGGGCACGACTTCGTCGAGGAGTTCGTGCCGAAGGCCGGTGAGCTGACCGTCCGGAAGTACCGGTCCAGCGGGTTCTGGGGCACGAACCTCGACCTGGTGCTCGAGAGCAACGGCATCAAGACGGTCGTGGTCGCTGGCTGCACGACCGAGGGTTGCGTGGAGTCGACGGCACGCGACGCGCTGTTCTGCAACTACTACGTGGTCATCGCCGCTGACTGCGTCGGGAGCGATGACCAGGAGCAGCACGACGCGTCGATGCTGCTGATGCGGCACCGGTTCGATCTCGCCGACTCCTCAGACCTCATCGCGACATGGGACGAGGCTTCGTCTGCGTCGGCGGGGGAGTGAAGCGCGTGTGAGGATCGTCGATGTGGTGTGCGTGCCCGCGCGCGCCGGCTTCTTCACCGACGATGCGGCAGCCATAGCCGCCGGGGCGAAGCACGATGGCTTTCGGTACGCCGGTCCGCCGCTCACCCCGGGTTTCACGCAGATCCGCCAGCCCGGGGAGGCGTTGTCGGTGCTGCTCCTGCTCGAGGACGGTCAGGTCGCCCATGGGGACTGCGCCGCCGTGCAGTACTCGGGTGTCGGCGGGCGCGATCCAGTCTTCACCGCTGCCCTCGCCGGCAATGCCGTGCTGGAGGCCGTCGCCCCGGCGCTGATCGGTGCGGAGGTTGACGACTTCGCCGCTCTTTCGGCGCGCCTCGACGACCTCCGGTTCGGCGGAAGGCCGCTGCACACTGCGGTCCGGTACGGCGTGTCACAGGCGCTGCTCGACGCTGCCGCTCGCGCTCGGGGGATCACCATGGCAGAGGTGGTGCGCGACGACTGGGACACGGGTGTCGAGCTCGGCCCGGTGCCGATGTTCGTGCAGTCCGGCGACGACCGCTACGCCAACGTGGACAAGATGATCCTCAAGCAGGCCGGGGCGCTGCCGCACGGCCTGGTGAACAACGTGGAGACGAAGCTCGGCCTCCAGGGCGAGATCCTGGCCGAGTACGTGACGTGGGTGCGGGACCGGGTGCTCGCACTACGAGCCGGCTCCGACTACGTACCGACGTTGCACTTCGACGTCTACGGGACAGTGGGCGCGGCCTTCGGCGGGGACACCGAGCTGATCGCGGACTACCTGGCGCGGCTGGGGGAGCTGGCCGCCCCGTTCGCCCTCACGATCGAGCAAGCTGTCGACGCGGGGAGCACCCCGGACCAGGTCAAGGCGATGTCGTCCTTGCGGGAGGCCTTGAGCAGCCGGGGGTCGAACGTCTCGCTGGCTGTCGACGAGTGGTGCAACACCTTGGCGGACATCGAGCAGTTCGTCGCCGCTCGAGCGGTCGACGTCGTGCACGTGAAGACGCCGGACCTGGGCGGGCTGCACGCAACGATCGAGGCGCTGCTGCTCGTCCGTCGTTCCGGGTTGCGCGCGTACTGCGGTGGCACCTGCAACGAGACAGACCGGTCCGCGCAGGTGTGCGCCCACGTCGCCATGGCCTGCGGAGCGGCGCAGGTGCTGGCCAAGCCGGGCATGGGCGTCGACGAGGGCCTGATGGTCGTCGGGAACGAGATGGCTCGGGTGACGGCGCTGGCAGCGTCCCGCAGCGCCCGTCCGGACGCCACGCCAGCGGTTGACGGTCGGCGGCGCTCGTCGTAAGTTCCTGGACATCAGTACAGATAGTCTCAAGGCCGAGCAGCCTGCGACCGACGGGCGCCGCGCCCGTGGAGCAGCCAGTCGGCAGGCGATCCTGGAGGCCACGGCCAGGGTGATCGCGACGGCCGGACTCACCTCGGTGACCCACCGAGCGGTGGCGGCCGAGGCGGGGGTCTCGACGGCCTTGACGACGTACCACTTCGCCTCCCTCGACGACCTGCTGCAAGCGACGCTGTCGTCGCTGTCGGCGACCGCTGTCGCGCGGCTCGCCGCGGCGGCCGAGCTGGCCCGGTCCGGAGAGCTGTCGCTGGCTGACGCCGCGGCGACCTTCCTGATCGAGGAGCTCGGGCCGAACCGCCACAGCTTCATCGCCAGTCTCGAGCTGCAGTTCGCCTCGGTGCGCCGCCCCGCATGGTCGCCCGTGATGACCAGCACGCATGAGGCGTTCGTCGAGCTGATCCAGCACTACGTCAATGACGAGGAGGCCGCGAGGGCCATCTTCTCGGCGGCCTTCGGGTTCGCGGTCCTGCACGTTCTGGAGGGCCGCACGCCACCCAAGGGCACCTGCCGGAAGTTCGTGGCGGACCTTGTCAGCCGCTACGACGTGCCGGACCCACGCCGGTCATGACCGACACGGACCAGGGAGCAGCCTCGATGAGCACTCGACCAGAACGCGGCACGTCAGAGATCGCCTGGCCGCGCTCTCGGGGTACGAGGTCGAGCCTGATCGCTCAGTTCGGCTCCGAGCGCGCCGACCTGGCCGGATGGGCGCTCACGTCCGGCGACCCGCTGGCGGACGCCGTCGTGGCGGACGTCCACGACGGGCACCCGGAGGCTCGCCAGGCGGTTCAGCTGGGCATCCGGAACGGGCTGGAATCCCTCGACGACCCGCCGGACTCTGTCGTCGCCCTCCTGAGCCACACGGAGCGGTTGCCCGCCTACGCCGACGACCACCTGCTCGACCACGGGTCGGCACCCTTCTTCACCATGCCGCCTCCCGTGCACCTGATCTCGCTGAGCGCAGGCGCCTTGATCCGGGTGTACGAGTCACCCTCGATCGCCGCCGTGCTGACCAGCACCGGGCGCCTCGTCGACGGGGCCGAGCGGCGTATCCGGGAGACCGGAACGTGGGTCGCGACGGCGATGCTGCCCGGCTCGCTGAGGGTCGGCCAGCCGGGTTACGTGGCCACGTTGCAGGTGCGCCTGTTGCACGCCAACATGCGCCGGCTCGTGCGCAGCCGTGGTTTCGACGAGAGCGCGTACGGCACACCGATCAACCAGGTGGATCTCGCACGTACCTGGATGGACTTCACCATCACGTCGCTGCGGGCCGAGGAGCTGATGGGTTTCGGGCTGACGACCAGCGAGACGGCCTCGCTCTACCGCTGCTGGTGGTTGCTAGGCCACCAGCTGGGCATCGACGCGCGCCTGATCGAGGGCATTTCGAGCCATGAGCAGGCCCGTCGTGTCGACGAGCTCCTGCAGGCCGTCACCGGCCCGCTCGTCGCCGACTCGGCGACGCTCGCCGCAGCCACCCTCGGGTCGATCGCGGGCCAGCTCCACGAGGTGCTCAACGTGCCGGAGCCGATAGGTTCCAGGGCATTGAGCGCACTCGCCCGACGGTTCCACGGCGATGCCATCGCCGACGAGCTGGGGATCGCGTCGTCCGGCGTGGCCGATGCGGTCATCGCGCGGGCGATCTCCGTGATCCGATCCCGTCGGGTCAAGGCGCGCCAGGACTCCGTGCGGTGGCAGCACAACCAGGACAAGAACCTCGCCGAGCTGCGCGCCCAGCTCGCCGAGGCCGAGCAAGCCCAGTACCAGACCCCTGGCCAGCTCATCCACTAGCGGCCCGAGCTGCTCGTCCCGGCGCGCACACGCTCGCCGGCGATGCGGACAGTGGGGACGGCACACGTGCGGTGGAGCCAGCGGCGTCCACCCTGCTCGCGCTCCCCGGTTGCGGCAGGCGACCGGCGCCGAGGCGCACCAGTTGATCGCCGGCCACGCGAGTGCGCGGGGGTGGTGGTCGCCGACCGGATCACCGCTGATGCTCGCGCTCTTCTGACGGCCTCAGGATGGTCGTGGCTGGATCTGCGCGGGCGATCGTCGGTGGCGTCGCCGTGGCCGCGTGGCTCGGTCAGGCCCACCGGGTCACCCGCGACGTGGACACCGTCGTCGACCAGGACCACTTGCCGGCGGCGATCGCCGTGCTGCGGGGCCGGGTTCACGTCCCCGGATCTTCGCAAGGCGAATCCCGGCGTTGGGGTCGAGAGCGCTCGGGCTAGGGCACCAGCGGGGGTTCAGGGGTGTTGGCCAGGGACACGGTGAGAACTGCGTGCACTGCGGCGCTCACCCGTGCGGCTACGGCGTCCGGTGTCGAGCTGTCGAGTTTGCCGTCGAGGTGCAGGAACGCGAGTCCATGGACGAGCGCCCAGATTGCTGTCGACAACGCGTCGGGGTCGGCCGTCGGGAAGCACCGCTCGACGATCGCACCGACGTACGTTGCGATCGCCGCTGTCGCGGCCACGCGCTCGCCGCTGTCCCGGTCACACGGCTCACCGAACATCACGCGGAACAGCGCGGGCCGCTGCAGCGCGAACCGGACGTAGGCCACCGCCACGGCGGCGAGGTCGTCCGTTGTCGACGGTGATGGGTGTGCGGTCGCGAGGTACTCGGCGAGCTCGCGGTAGCCCACGGCGGCCACGGCGGAAAGGAGCGCGTCGCGGTCGGCGTAGTGGCGATACGGCGCGGACGGGGCAACGCCGGCGCGTCGCGCCGCGGCTCGCAGCGAGAGCTCGGTGGCGCCGCCTTCTTCGAGCAGTTCAAGAGCGGCGCTCACCAGCGCAGCGCGCAGATCTCCGTGGTGGTAAGTGCCGCCCGTCGTCCGCACAGATCGCCCGTCCTCCCATGTGGACACTGCTCACACCCTCGGTTAGTGTGAGCGCCGTTCACATGTTAGTCGATGCAGAGGCGGTTCTGGCATGTCGAGCGAGCTGTTTGCACCCTGCGCGCTGCGGTGCGGGCTGGTCTTGCCCAATCGGATCGGGAAGGCGGCGATGGAGGAGGGCCTGGCCGGACATGCACAGCTGCCGGACGAGCGGCTGGTCTCCTTGTATCGACGCTGGGGCGCCGGTGGCGCCGGGTTGCTGATCACCGGCAACGTCATGGTGCACAAGGAGGCGATGACCGGCCCGCGCGGCGTTGTGCTGGATCGCGATGCTCCGATCGAGTCGTTCGAGCGTTGGGCAGAGGCGGGGAAGGCCGGTGGGGCCGTGATGTGGATGCAGATCAGCCACCCTGGCCGTCAGGTGCGCGCCAACATGCCTGGTGTGGTCTGGGGGCCGTCGGCCGTTGCCATGGACCTTGGCAAGCACAGCAAGCGGTTTCACGCGCCGAAAGCGATGACACCGGAGCAGATCGAAGCCACGGTGGACCGGTTCGTCGTGGCGGCCGTCCGAGCCGAAGCCGCCGGATTCGATGGGGTCGAGATCCACGGCGCGCATGGCTACCTGCTGTCGCAGTTCCTGTCCCCGCTCGCCAACCAGCGAACCGACGAGTGGGGGGGCTCGTTGGAGAACCGCGCCCGGATGCTGTTGGACGTCGTCGCCGCGGTCCGCGCCTCGGTGTCGCCGGCGTTCGCCGTGGCGGTGAAGCTGAACTCCGCCGACTTCCAGCGCGGCGGGTTCGACGCCGCTGACGCGCGGCGGGTCATCGCCATGCTGGAGCCACTCGGAGTGGATCTCGTGGAGCTCTCCGGCGGCAGCTACGAGAGCCCAGCGATGTCAGGCCGACCGGCCGATGCCCGCACTCTTGCCCGCGAGGCGTACTTCCTGGACCTGGCGACAGAGCTCGCCGTGACCAGCCGACTGCCGCTGATGCTCACCGGCGGCGTCTCGACGCGAGACACCGCGGAGAAGGTGATCGCCGGCGGCGTCGACGTCGTGGGGATGGCGACCGCCCTGGGGGTCACGCCAGATCT
>JAOPVZ010000086.1 GCA_025965935.1 Frankiales bacterium
CTCCAGCACCTCAGAGCTCAGGACGAAGGTGACGTCGCTGGGCAGGCGACCGACGCTGACGAAGGTGACGCCGCGGCGCCGCACGTCGAAGGCGACGCGATGGTGCGGCTCGATCTCGGCGCAGACGCCCAGCTCCTCGTGCACCTCGCGGGTCACGGTCTCGTGCGGGGTCTCGCCCTTGCGCAGGAAGCCGCCCGTCGGCAGCCAGCCGTCGCGGTAGCTCGGTCGCGCGAGCAGCACCCGGTGCCCGTCGTCGGTCAGCCAGGCGAGCGAGCCGACGGTGAAGTTCGGTGTGCCCAGCCGGGTGGCGGCCATCTTGAGCGCGTCCGGGAGAGCGCGGTACGCCCGTACCTGCAGCCGCTCCAGATCCACCCGGCGAGCCTAGTGTGCCCCCCATGGCGTTCACCGGTTTCCCCGAGGAGGCGATCGAGTTCTACGAGGGACTCGAGGCGGACAACAGCAAGGCCTACTGGACCGACCACAAGAGCGCATACGACGACGCTGTCGCCCGTCCGATGAGGGAGCTGCTCGCGGAGCTCGCGCCGGTGTTCGGCGAGGCCAAGATGTTCCGGCCCTACCGGGACGTCCGCTTCTCGAAGGACAAGACGCCGTACAAGACCCGGCAGTACGCGGTGGCTCACTCCGGCGACCAGGGGCTGTACCTCGGGATCGACGCGCACGGCCTGCACCTCGGCGGCGGCATGTTCCACACCTCCACCGAGCAGGTGAAGCGGCTGCGCGAGTCGATCGCCGACACGCGCGGTGACGAGCTCGACGCGCTGCTCCGCAGCCTTCGAAAGAAGGGGTACGAGGTCGGCGGCGACCAGCTGAAGCGGGTCCCGAAACCGTGGGACGACGAGCACCCGCGGGCCGACCTGTTGCGCCACAAGTCGCTGATCAGCTGGGTGGACCACGCGCCGGCCGAGTGGCTGCACACCCCCCGCGCCAAGACTGAGGTGGTCAAGGGCTGGAAGGCGCTGCTGCCCCTCAACGCCTGGCTGGCCGCTCACACCTGAGCGCCCGGCTCCGCTGCTTCAACGCTCGCCGGTCCTGTCACGCTCGGCTCCGGTGAACGCCCGGAGCCGGACTAGTTGTCGCCCTCAGCGAGGAAGCCGCGCACCTTCGAGCCGTGCGCGTTGATGCAGGACTCGAGCGCGATGCGCTGCGACGTCGTGGCGTGGCCGAGGTCGAAGCGGACGGGGAACCGGCCCTGGATCTCGGGCGACGGGTTGCCCTGGTCGGGCACGACCGTGATGCCGGGCAGTCCGCCACATGCGTCCTTCAAGGCCTGCCGGTCCGCCTCCGTCGCGTCCTGCGTCATCGTCACGACCTCGACCAGCTTCGGCGGCCCGAGCAGGATGTTGAAGCCCGCGATGAGCATCCCGAACAGCACGATCACCCCGCCGACGCCGATGAGGATCTTGGCGCGGGTGCTCAGGGACCTGCCCTCCGCGGCCAGCTGGGTGCTCACGCGTCCATTGTCGCAGCGGTATTGAGCGATCACCTGCGGGGAACAAGCACACCGTCTCCCGACCCCCAAGGAGCGCCCTGTGAACGTCCTGCGCACGAAGAGCGTCGAGCAGTCGATCCGCGACACGGAGGAGGGCGAGGACCGACTCCGCAAGGAGCTGGGCTGGGTCCAGCTGACCGTGTTCGGTGTCGGCGTCGTGATCGGGACGGGGATCTTCGTGCTGACGGGCAAGGCCGCCGGCGTGCAGGCCGGACCCGCGGTGTCGTTGTCGTTCGTCCTGTCCGGCATCGCCTGCGCCTTAGCGGCGCTGTGCTACGCCGAGTTCGCCTCGACGGTGCCGGTCGCCGGTTCGGCGTACACCTTCTCCTACGCCTCCCTGGGCGAGCTGGTCGCCTGGATCATCGGCTGGGACCTCATCCTCGAGCTCGCTCTCGGCGCGGCGACGGTGGCGGTCGGCTGGTCGAGCTACCTCACCGACGTGGCCAAGGACATCGGCGTGACGATCCCCACCGCGTTGAGCGGCAGCCACCACAACGTCGTCGCTGCCGCGATCGTCCTGGTGCTCACCGGCGTCATCTGCATGGGGATCAAGGTCTCCGCGCAGGTCAACCTCGTCGCCGTCATCATCAAGGTCTCGATCGTGCTGCTCGTCATCATCGCGGGCCTGTTCTACGTGAAGGCGTCGAACCTGTCGCCGTTCGTGCCGCCGAGCGGGTCGACCCCGGCGAAGGGCGCAGAGAGCGTCCCGTCGCTCATCCAGGACCTCGGCTTCTCCCCCGGCGCCTTCGGGATCAGCGGCATCTTCACGGCGGCCGCGCTGGTGTTCTTCGCCTTCATCGGCTTCGACATCGTCGCGACCGCGGCCGAGGAGACGAAGAACCCTCAGCGGGACCTTCCCCGCGGCATCTTCGGCTCGCTCGCGATCTGCACGGTCCTCTACGTCGCGGTCTCGCTGGTCGTCACCGGGATGGTGAAGTACACGAGCATCTCGGTGGATGCCCCGCTGGCCCAGGCGTTCCGCTCGGTCGGGCAGCGAACGATTGCCGACCTCATCGACGTGGGCGCCCTGGTCGGACTCACCACGGTGATGATGATCCTGCTGCTCGGGCAGTCGCGAGTGTTCTTCGCGATGAGCAGGGACCGGCTGCTTCCGCGCGCGTTCTCCAAGGTCTCGCGGCGAACGGGCACCCCGTACCGCACGTCGTTGGTCACCGGCGTCGTGGTCGCCGCCATGAGCTTCTTCTTCTCGCTGTCGACGCTGGCGGAGCTCGTCAACATCGGCACGCTGTTCGCGTTCGTCGTGGTGGCCGCGGGTGTGGTGGTGCTCCGTCGCACGCGTCCTGACCTGCAGCGGTCGTTCCGCACGCCATGGGTTCCGTGGGTCCCCGTCGCGTCCATCCTCGTGAGCTTCTGGCTGATGCTCAACCTGCCGACGGCGACGTGGGTCCGCTTCGGCGTCTGGCTCGCCGCGGGGCTTGTGGTCTACTCCGCCTACGGCTATCGGCACAGCGGCCTCAACGGGGTGACCCGCGAGCCCTACCCCGCTAGCGCTGCAGCCGGTACAGCGCGGTCGGACCGGCCCACGGCTCCTCGGGGATCTGGCACTGCTTGACGGCCATCAGCTCGAAGCCGTTCTTCTCGAGCACCCGGCAGGACGGCACGTTCGCCTCCTCGGGTGTGACCCAGATGGATACCTGAGGCGTGACCTCGAGCAGCGCGGCGACCAGCGCTGTGCCGAGTCCGCGCTCGCAGTGGCGCGGGTGACCGATCAGGTAGTCGATGCCGACCGTCCCGGCCGGGATGCCGTAGACGTCGCGGTCCGCGGGGTTGTCGTCCCACTGGTACCACTGGCCGAGCCCCACCGGTTCCCTGTCCTGTACGGCGACCAGCGTCACCGTCGGGTCGCTGCCCTCGATGGCCGGCAGGTACCGGTCGCGCACGGAGTCGGGGTCCTCGTGCCACCAGCGCGCGACGTGCGGCGCCCGCATCCAGTCCTGGACCTTGTCCAGGTTCGCCTCGGTCAGAGGCCGCAAGTCGATCACAGCGCGCACCGCTCGGCGGTCTGCTCGCTCGGCTCCACGCAGAGCTGACCGGGATCCGGCTCCGGGCGGGTGAACCCGCCTCGGGCCTTGAGGCCGCGGACGTCGTCGTCGAGCGTCGGCAGCGCATGATCGAGTTGCACGGGATGCATGGTGCGAGCGTACGGTCGAATCATGATCTTCATCACCGCCAAGTTCCAGGTGAAGCCCGAGCACGCCGACGACTGGCCCGCGATCTCGCGGAGCTTCACGGAGGCGACCCGCGCCGAGCCCGGCTGCCTCTGGTTCGACTGGTCCCGAAGCCTCGACGACCCTGCCGAGTTCGTGCTCGTGGAAGCGTTCCGCGACGGTGACGCCGGCGGCGCGCACGTGCGGAGCGACCACTTCAAGGAGGCGACCGCGAGCCTTCCGTCGTACCTCGTCTCGACTCCCAAGATCGTGAACGTCGTCGTCGACCAGGACGACTGGTCTGAGCTCGGCGAGATGCGGGTCCCGTAAGCGTCGGCATCCTGGGCAGTGGCGAGCTCGGTCAGCGGCTGGCACAGGTTGCGACCGAAGCGGCCTCAGACCTCCGCCACGGCCGGCAGCGGAGCCGGCCCAGGTGCGCTGCGGGTCGCGAGCAGGCACCCGAGGAGCACCAGCGGAAAGCCGAGCGCGATGCCCACTGTGAACGTCTCCCCGAGCAGCAGCACACCGAGCACGAGGGCCACCGCCGGGTTGACGAAGGTGATGACGGTGGCTCGGTTGGGTCCGGCCTCGGCGACGAGCGCGAAGAAGACGAGGAACGCCGCGACCGTGCAGGCGATCGCGAGGCCGACCAGCGACCAGATGACCTTGGCCGGCGGTGCGTGCGACGGCCACTGGACGGCCGCGATCGGCGCGTAGAACAGCGCCGTGAGCGCCAAGGAGCCCGAGATCACGGCGAGGGAGGGCAACTCGGCGAACTTGCGGGTGATGATCTGCGGAGCCGTGCCGTAGCCGATGACGACCAGCGCGATCTCGAGCGCAGCGCCCAGGTGACCGTGCAGGTCGAGTCCAAGCAGCACGGCGACGCCGGCGATGCCCACGCCCAGTCCGAGCAGCCGGGTGGAGTCCAACCGGTCCTCCGAACCGAGGACCTGCGAGGTAACGGCACTGACGAGCGGCACCGCGGCGATGAGCAGGCCGGTCAGCGACGAGGACAGGTGCCGCTCGGCGTCGGTGATCAGAAGCCACGGGCCGGCGATCTCGAGCACGGTGAACAGCAGTAGCCACCGCCACAGCGGGACGAGGGCCCGCAGGTAGCCGCGCGCGGCCGCGATCGGCAGCAGCACGAGCGCACCGATGCCGGTGCGCGCGAGCACGATCACCGACGGCGCGAGGTCCTCCACCGCCACCTTGATCAGCAGGTACGGAATGCCCCAGAGCAAGCACATCGCCCCGAACAGCAGCCACCCCCGACGCGTCACGGGGGCCACCCTAGGGAACGGCCATGACACTTCGCCGCGGGGTTTCCGCCAACCTTCTGGGGCGCATTCCGGAAGGGCCATCGCGCCAGGCGCCCGCTGCGGCCGGACACGTGCAGAAGGTCAGTTGACCTGGCGGTCGTAGCCCTGCCAGTACTGCTCGCGGAGCTTGAACTTCTGCACCTTGCCGGTCGCCGTCCGTGGGATCTCGGTGCGGAGCTCCACCGAGGTCGGGGCCTTGTAGCCGGCCAGCCGCGCCTTGCAGTGCTTGATGAGCTCCTCCTCCGTCGCCGACGCGCCGGGAGCGAGGACGACGAGCGCCTTGATGGTCTCGCCCCACTTCTCGCTGGGGACGCCGATGACGGCGACCTCTGCCACGGCCTCGTGGCTGAACAGGCAGTCCTCCACCTCGATCGAGGAGACGTTCTCGCCACCGGTGATGATCACGTCCTTGCGACGGTCGCTGATCGTCACGTAGCCCTCGTCGTCGAGCGTCCCGCCGTCGCCGGTGTGGAACCAGTCGCCCTCGAGCGCGTCGGCGGTGGCGTCCGGCTGCTCCCAGTACCCCTCGAGCACGACGTTGGACCGGGCCAGCACCTCGCCCTGGTCGGAGATCTTGATCTTCACCCCGATCGCGGGGGTGCCGGCCCGCGACAGCCGCCGGGAGGCCTCCTCGAGAGGCAGCGCGTCCTCCTCGGCCCGGCGCCGGTTGATGGTGAGCAGCGGCGAGGTCTCGGTGAGCCCGTAGATCTGCAGGAACTCCCAGCCGAGCTCGGTCTCGATGCGCTCGATGGTGCGCGTGGGCGGGGGCGCGCCCGCCACGACGACCCGCACCCGGTCACGCCCGGGGATCGGGCCGTTCCACTCCGCCGCCGCGTCGAGCACCGCGCTCAACACTGCAGGCGCGCCGCACATCAACGTGACACCGTGCGCGTCGACCCGGCGCAGGATCTCGGCGCCGTCGACCTTGCGCAACACGATGTGGCGACCGCCCATCGCGGTGACGGCGTACGTCATGCCCCATCCGTTGCA
>JAOPVZ010000098.1 GCA_025965935.1 Frankiales bacterium
GGCTGCTCGGCGCGCTGGCGCTCACACCGCCCGAGGACGGCATCGTGCTGCCGCACGAGAACACCATGTCCGGCACCGTCTCGGACCGCCTGTCCCTGTACACGGCCGTGCAGGCCGACCTCGAGCCCATCTTCCTGCTGTACGGCGGTGGCGGGACCGCCTCGGACGTGGTCGCTGCCCCTCCTGGCGAGCCGCTGCTCGACGTGGAGCTCGCCGACGGTCTCAGGCACCGGCTCTGGGCCGTGACGGACGCTGCCGTGCTCCGGGCGGTGGCTGCCGACCTGCACGGCCGGACATCGGTCATCGCCGACGGTCACCACCGGTACGCCACCTACCTGCAGCGGCAGGCGGCTGCCTGGCAGGCAGGCAGCGGAGTTGGCCCCTGGGACTTCGGGCTGACGTTCCTGGTGGACTCCAGCGCCTTCGGGCCGGAGGTGCACCCGATCCATCGCGTGGTGCCCCAGATCGAGGCCTTCGAGCTCGCGCGGCGGACCGCGGGTGCCGCGGCTGTCCACGACCTGGACGGCCAGGACCTCTCCGACGGCGTCGCGGCGCTGGCGTCCGCCGGATCCGACGGGCCCGCCTTCCTGCTGGTCAGCGGCGACGGCGGCACGATGCGGCTGATCACCTCCCCTGACCCCGACCGACTCGCCGCCGCGATGCCGGCTGAGCGGTCGCCTGCGTGGCGGGCGCTGGACGTGTCCGTGCTGCACGCCTTCCTCGTCGCGGACGTGTGGGGCCTCGTCGACGACGTGGAAACGGTGCGGTACGAGCACGACGCCGCGTCGGCGGTAGCCGCTGCCGCGGCCTCGGGCGGGACAGCGGTGCTGCTCAACCCCACCCCGGTCGCCGCAGTGACGACAGTGGCCGCCGGCGGCGAGCGGATGCCGAGGAAGTCGACGCTGTTCACGCCGAAGCCGCGGACCGGGCTCGTGCTCCGGGACCACCGCGACGCCTGACGCGGTCTGAAGCCAGGCGCTGCTCAGGCTGCGGCGGCTCTGCTGACGCGCTTGGCACGGGAGACCTCGACCTCCCAACGCGACTGCACGCCCCCGGCCGTGCGGAAGAAGCGCCGGTGCACCGCTCCCTGCACCTCGACCATGTCGCCCGGTTTCCAGGTTCGGGCCGTGCGCTGCAAGCCGGCTGTCCAGGCGACGCAGTCGAGCGAATCGACGGTCGGGACCTTCACCCCTTCCCGAGCGGGCCGCTTGCTCGTGCTCCGGTCGACCACCAGCCGGAAGCTGGTCAGCTGGTCTCCGCTGGGCAGCTCGACGGCGCGTGCCTCAGTGGCCATCCGGCCCACCAGCAGGACCTCGTTGCGTGCTGCGATCTCCACTGCTCCTCCTCGACGTGTCGAGGGAGCAGCGTGACGGCATCGCGACGCTCGCGGGGACCACTCGGCAGCCCCTGTGGACAGCCGCGCGCAGCTCAGTCGAAGAGCCGCAGCTCGCCGTCCTGGCCGGCGGGGTCGTCGTCCACATCCCCGCTGACCTGCGATGATGCCGCAGTTGTCGACTCATCGACAGCGTTGGAGGGTGCAGTCCGGGAGTCGACCGCTGCGTCGGTTCGGTCCTCGGAGGCCTCTTCCTCGCTGTCCTCGTCGGCCGCCTCGTGGTCTTCGAAGACGACACCGTCGAGCTCGAGGACGCGGTCGTCGGCGTCGGTCTCGCCGAGCTCGTCGACCTCGGCGGCCCGGGCGAACCAGCTGCGGGCCTCGTCCTCACGCCCGCACTCCAGCAGTGCGTCGGCGTAGGCGTAGCGCAGCCGGGCCGTCCAGGGCCGAACCGGTCCCTCGAGCGCCGACACGTTCAGCGCGACAGCGGCCGCCTCGGGCTGCCCCATGTCCCTGCGGGCTCCGGAGACGACGATCATCATCTCGACGCGGGCTGCAGGTGCGAGTCGGGCGACCTGCGGGTCCTCAGCCACGGCCAGGGCACGATCGGGGCGGCCCAGAGCCCGTTCGCAGTCGGCCATCACTGGCAGGTGGTCGGGCTCGCCGGTGATGCGCCGTGCCGTCCGCAGCTCACTGAGCGCCTCGGACCACTCCCCCGCCGCGTAGGCGACCAGCCCGTTCGCCTCACGCACCACCCCGACCCGTCCTCCGAGGGCACGGGCGGCCCGGGCATGGGCAAGCGCCTGCTCAGGGTCGTCCTCGAGCAGCCGACCGGCCATGATGAGGTGCCGCGCCACCAGGTCCGCGGTCTCCTTGACGAGCGACGTCAGCTGGCGCCGGGACTCCGGGTCGAGCTCTCGGGGGTCGACGTCCTCGGGCAGCGCGACGCGCGCCATCTGGCGACGCGCTTCACGACGCGGGTCGTAGGCGCGCTGCTCGATCTCCTGTCGCCGGTCGGGCTGCGGGCCGCGGCCCTGCTGAGGCCGACCGGCCTGGGGCCGACCACCTTGGGAGCGACCAGCCTGGGGCCGACCAGCCTGGGTTCGACCACCTGGCTGAGACGCGGACCGCCCACCGGTGCTGGCCGAGCCGGCGGCAGTCCCCCGGGAGCTGCGTGCGTCTGCCTGCCCGTCGCGCGGACGGGAGCCTGCGGGGCGTCCGGTGCCTCGGCTCTGAGGACCACCCTCGGGCCGACCCTGCGGCCGACCCTCGCCAGCCGGACGGGCCTTGCGGCCCGCCCCAGGTCGCTCGCGGTCCGGGTCGTTCTCGCTCATGCGGTGCTCCAGCCGGAAGGAGGGGGAAATGCAAGAAGGGCCAACCACGAATGGTTGGCCCTCCTTGAAAAGTATGTCCGGCGACGTCCTACTCTCCCACCCCGTCTCCAGGGCAGTACCATCGGCGCTGAGAGGCTTAGCTTCCGGGTTCGGAATGTTACCGGGCGTTTCCCTCTCGCCATGGTCGCCGTAACTCTATGGAGATATATCGGTGGCTCACCCCTGTGGGCAGGGGGAACCTCGATTCCCGACCGTATCTCGGGAACCGCACAGTGGACGCGTGTATTCATTCGGTTGCCCGAAGAAGTAGCAGTTTGTGGTCAAGCCCTCGGCCTATTAGTACAGGTCAGCTGCACGTGTTGCCA
>JAOPVZ010000101.1 GCA_025965935.1 Frankiales bacterium
GAGCACCGCGACCGCCCCGGCACCGCGCAGCGCCAGGACCGTGTCGGGCACGCCGCTGCCGTGATCGGCGCCGACGGAGACGAACGCCGCGGCTGCCCAGAGCGCCAGCCCCAGACCGGTCGCCAGCCCTACCGCGTCCCGGCGGGCCCGCAGAGCAGCCAGCGCCGCCAGCAGCGAGGCAACACCGGCGAACGTGGCCGGGCCGCCCGCTGCGGCAAGGGGCACCACCACGCCGTACAAGGAGGTCGGGACGTTCCTCGGACCGAGTCCCCCGGTGACGATCCCGACGGCGATCAGGAGCGCAGCGACGCCGCGCACAAGTCCGAGACCGTCGGACGCGCTGTCCCCGAGGCGGAGCGCGGTGGCGATCTCGGCACCCGCCAGGCCGACCGACCCGATCGCCAGGACCAGGCCCGAGGCGCTGCGCCGCAGCGCCGCCGCGGCGGCCAGGCCGATGCCGGCCGCGATGGCCAGGAGCTGGACGGCACCGAGGAGCGCGAACGGGACGCCAGGCTCCATGGCCGGGAGTCTAGGAGCGCAGGTGCGGCCTCAGTGGGTCATCAGCACGAGGGCGGCGTGCCGTGCGCGCGCAGCGTCTGCAGTGCATCGAGGGCCGTGCGCAGGCTCGACACCTTCACCAGGGTGATGCCGCTCGGCTTGGTCTTCTTCGCCTCGGCGCAGTTGTCGGCCGGCGACAGGAAGACGGTCGCGCCCTGGGCCTTGGCGCCGCGCATCTTCTGCGCGATCCCACCGATCGGACTGACCGTGCCGTCGGCCGCGATCTCGCCCGTGCCGGCGACGTTCAGCCCGCCCGTGAGGTCGACCTTTCCGAGCTCGTCCACGATGCCGAGCGCGAACATGAGGCCGGCCGAAGGACCGCCGACGTCGCGCAGCTTGATGTCGACCTTGATGGGGAACTCGGTGCGGATCCCAGGGGTGACGCCGACGATGGCCCGCTTCGAGCCGTCCGGCGACAACTCCGTCGTGAGAGTCACGGTGCCGCGCTGCCCGGCGCGCAGGTAGCCGATCGTGACGGCCTGGCCGACCTTGCGCCCGCTGATCAGCTTGCGGAGCTGGTCCGCGCTCGTGACGGCGGTGCCGTCCACGCTGGTGATCTGGTCGCCCGCCTTGAGCTTGCCGTCGGCCGGGGCGCCCTTGGTCACTGCCGACACGTAGAGGGTGACCGTTCCCTTGTAGCCGAGGTAGGTCAGCGACGCGCTCGTCGCCGCGTCCTGCGAGTCGACCATCTGCTGGGCCGTCTCCGCGTTGTTCTGCTGCGTCGTCTGGTCCGGCGAGAAGACCACCTCGCGCGGCAGCACCGCGTCGTTCGGCGACAGCCAGCCGGCGAGCGCCTCGAACAAGGTGAGGTGGTCCTGCACGGACACGGTGGTGAGCTGCAGGGCGCCCGTGCGCGGGTGGTGCGTGTCGGGGCTGTACGACAGCACCCGCGTGCCGTAGCAGGTGGCGAGGGTGTTGCACGCCGGGCCGGGCTTGAGGGCGACATAGGGCACCGTCGCGAAGGACCCGGCGGCTGCGAGCCCGAGCGCCAGGACGCTCGCGAGCAGGAGGGTCAGACTGCGGCGCGTCACCGCATGAGACTAACGGCGCAACCCGGGACGGTGCTCCGGGCGGTCAGCCGCAGGTCAGTCGCGTCAGGACGCGAAGAACCCGAGGCTGCTCGGCGCGGCCTCGCTGTGGCCGTTGCTCACGGCCAGCGCCGGCACCGGCACGCTGTCGGCGTCGGCGTCGGCGAGGGCGACGGACTCGACCAGCGGCGCGTCCTCCACCACGGGGACGATGTCCGCGACCGGCAGCGGCGGCGGCAGCTCCTGGCTGGGGACCTCGGCCACGGGGGCGGCGAGCACCTCCCCGGCAGGCACCTCCACGCGGTAGAACGCCTTGAACGCGAGCGGCACCTCGGTGAGCGCGTGCACGCTCAGCTCCGCGACGCTCTCGACGTTGCGCAGGTGCTCCACCAGCCGCACCGCGTCCTCGAGGCTCGAGACGCGGCGGAACGCTGGCGTCCCGTCGTGGGCGGGGAAGAAGACGACGTGCTCCATCTTGTGCTCCTCGGCGCTCTACGGGCTTCGGCGTCCGCCGACCCGTGTCCTCAAGCACTTCGGCACGTTGACTAGGGCGTCTTGAGCCACGCGCCACTGCCCCCGCGCGCGGAGCCGAGTCAGCAGTTCGTCAGCACTTGCACGTACTTGACCCGTTCTGTCACCATCTTTCGCAATACAACCTTTCCGGATCGCGAGGTTCGCGGCGCTTCTCCGTTGTAGGAGCGTCGGGGATCCCAGCCCCCGACGGAAGAGGAAGATCCCAGTGTCGACGGCACAAGACCTGCCAGGGCTGTACGGCGAGCCGCTTGCCGCCCCCGCAGCCGCGCCCCCCGCGCTGCGCCTGGTGCCGGCACAGCCCCTGGACTTCGACGACGCGGTGCGCCGGGTCCGGCCGCGCCTGCACCGGTACGCGATCCGTCGGCTGGGCGACGCGCACGAGGCGGAGGAGCTGATCCAGGAGGCCCTGCTCCGGGCCTACACCCACCGCGAGCAGCTCCTCACCGAGGAGGACCTGTCGGCCTGGACCACGGTCGTCACCGGGCGGCTCGTCATCGACCGGCTCCGGGTCCGGGGCCGCTCGACCTCCGTCGCCGACGTCCCCGAGGGCTCCCGGGTCGGCCGCGACACCGCCGACGTCGTCGTCGCCCGTGACGAGGCCCGCACTGCACTCGATGCCCTCGACGCCATGCCCACCCGCCAGGCGAGCCTGCTGTGGGCACGCGAGGTGGAGGGCAAGTCCTACGACGAGCTGTGCACGCAGTTCGCCATGACGGAGCCGGCCGTCCGCTCCGTGCTCACCCGCGCCCGCAAGGCGCTGCGCCGCGAGTACGAGCTCCGCGGCGGCACCGTGCCGGTCGGCGGCCTGGCCGTCCTCGCGCCTTGGATCGCCGGCCTGAGCTGGGCCGACAAGCTCCGCAAGGCCGCCAACAAGCTGACCGCGCCCGCCGTCCTCGGCGCCGCGGGCATCGCCGCCCTCGGGGGCCTCGTGCTGAGCCCGTACGGCGCAGACCACCGGGGCGACACGACGATCACCCCGACCCAGGCCGTCGTCGCCTCCGCCGCCCACAGCCCCCGCACGACGAGCGCCACGACGCCGGGCGCTGCGGCGCAAGGCAGCCCGGCCACGACGGGCGGGACGACCTCGGGGACCCCGGAGACCGGTCGGCACGCTCACGACGTCGGGGCGGTCCCGCTGGCTCCGCTGAACAAGATCCCGTGCACCGAGGCCAAGGACTCCGGCAGCCTGGTACCCGGCCTGAGCACGCCATCCGGAACTCCTGCCGGCATCGCGTTCGGTGGCGCCGGCTGCTGGAGCGGCTCCGATGTCGGTGTCGGACCTGACCTGCCCAAGAAGCTCGTGACCACGACCGGGTACGACCACGTGACCGTCAGCACGAACGCGGTCAGCTGCTCCCAGACCCAACCGCTGACCACCCACACCCAGCTCATCCAGTGCTCGGAGACCCAGAAGTGATTCGTCGTACCGTCCTCGCCGCCGTCGCCCTCACGCTCGCCGGAGGGCTTGCCGTGCCGGCACTCGCCGACACCCTCAGCGCCGCCAGCCAGGGCAACGGCCCCGGCATCTGCGTGCTCGGGACCAACCACTCCAACGGCACCCGTGACGGGATCTGCGTCTGGATCCCCACCAACTAGACGCCAACTAGACGCCAGAGCCGGTGCCCCGCGGGCGCCACGTGTCGAGCAGCGGTGCCTAGCGGGTGGAGCGGGCGCCTTCGTTCCGGGCGCGACGCGGCTCCGGGACCGGCTGCCTGAGGGCGGCCTTGAACCGGTCGTACTGCTGGACCGTCTGCATGGCCTCGACCGGCCCACGGGGACGCGCGGCCCAGGACATCCAGAACACAGCCAGCACCGGCGCAACGATCACTGGGCTGAGCCAGAGGATCCAGGTGGGCACGACAGCGGCTTTCCGCGAAGGGGGAACGGCCTCCTCATCGTAGGACCTGCGGGCTGGTTGAGACCAGCACCATCCGGGTGTTCCTGACCACCACGCCCCGCGGCACCGCTACAGACCACGTCGGCGACGCCTCGCCTGTCGCACCAGCGCAGCCGTGCCCAGCAGCGCGACCGTCGCACCGGCGGCTGTGACAGCGCTGCCTCGGCCGCTCTCCGCGGGATGTGAGGAGACATGAGCCAGGAGGGCGTCCGCGTTCGTCCAGCTCGGCGCCCACCCTGCGTCGCGCAGCCCGTCGCACCCGAGCACCAAGGGTCCGAGCAGCCGGTCGAGCTCGCGCGGGGACGACGAGGTGAGGCCCGCCCGGTGCAGCCGCTCCGCCGTCGCCAGCGCCACTGCAGCCGGCAGCTCCAACCGTCGCCGACCGGTGAGCTCTTCCACGACGCCCTGCCGGAGCGCGCCGTCGCAGGCGACGCCGAGACCACCATCGACCGCGCCCGTGACCGCGAGCTCCAGCGCGGCGAGCAGGTCGTCGACGTGGCAGAGCTGCCAGAGCGGCTCGATGCCGCGGACGGCCAGGAGCCGAGGTGCCGACAGCTGGCGCAGCACCTGACCGTCGTACGCCGGCCCGAGACCGATCAGCGTCGCGGGACGCAGGACCGTGATGGGAAGCCCCGCACAGGCGGCGTGGGAGGCGAGGCGCTCGACCTCGACGTGGTCGCCGACGAGGGCCTTCTCATCGCCCTCCGCGGCGAGCGGTGTCGCATCGGGCAGCGGCACCGGGTTGTCCAGGCTCACGCCGTAGACGTCAGCCGACGTGCAGAGGACCACGCGGCGGGCGCCGGCCTCCCGGGCCGCCTCGAGGACCCGCGCGGTGCCCAGCACGTTCAGCGCGCGCCGCGTCGGTGCCGCCAGCGCCACGTCGTACGACGTCGCCAGGTGCACCACCGTGGTCGCGCCGGTGAGGCTGGCCGCGAGCAAAGGGTCGTGTACGTCGGCGACGCGCCACACCACGCCGTCGAGCCGACCCGGTGCGGCGTCGAGACCGACCAGACCCGCCAGGTCCGCCCGGCCGGCGAGCCGCTCCAGCAGCGCACGGCCCAGCCCGTCGGCGGCGCCCGTGACGGCCACCACCTCGGACTGCCGGTCATTGCGCCGAAGGCGAACCACAGGCACAGGATCTCCCAACCCAGCCGGGTTACGTTGGAGCCATGACGGAGGAGCCGGACCCGAACGACCCCTTCGGCCTTGCGCGGATGTTCGGCGGCTCGGGTGGCGACCTGTTCGCACAGCTGCAGCGGCTGCTGTCGTGGACCGGCGGCCCGGTCAACTGGGACCTAGCGCGCGAGGTGGCGGAGAGCGCCGCCCGCGCCGAGGACCGCCCGGTGACGCCGGAAGAGACCCGCGAGGTGGCCGAGGCTGGACGGCTCGCCGACCTCTGGTTGGACCCCACCACCACGCTGCCCGCGTCCGGGACCGAGCAGGCCGCCTGGACCCGGCTCGGTTGGCTCACGTCGACGCTGCAGTCGTGGCGGCAGCTGGTCGACCCGGTCGCCGGCCGGGTTACCGCTGCAATGGGCGAGGCGCTCGAGAAGGGGCTGTCCGGCGAAGCGCTGCCGCCGGAGATCGCCGGCATGCTCGCCAACGCCGGGCCCAACCCGCTCGCCGGCGTCATGCAGCAGGTCGGCGGGCTGGTCTTCGGCGCCCAGGTCGGTCAGGCCCTCGGCACGCTCGCCGGCGAGGTGCTCAGCACCACCGAGGTCGGCATCCCGCTCGGGAAGTCCGCGCTGCTCCCGGTCAACGTGGCGGCCTTCGCCGACGGCCTCGGCGTGCCGCTCGACGAGGTCAGGCTCTACCTGGCGCTGCGCGAGGCAGCCCACCAGCGGCTGTTCGCGCACGTGCCGTGGCTCAAGGCGCACCTCTTCGACGCCGTGGACGCCTACGCCCGCGGCATCGACGTCGACCTCGGCGCCATCGAGCAGGCCATCGGTTCCTTCGACCCCAGCAACCCGGAGGCGATCCAGGAGGCCCTCACCGGTGGCCTGTTCGAGCAGGAGCCGACCGAGGCGCAGAAGACCGCCCTCAACCGCCTCGAGAACGCGCTCGCTCTCGTCGAGGGCTGGGTCGACCTGGTGGCCGACACCGCGGCTACCGGCACGCTGCCGCACGCGGACCAGCTCCGCGAGACGGTACGACGCAGGCGGGCGTCCGGCGGACCGGCGGAGCAGACGTTCGCCACCCTCGTGGGCCTGCAGCTGCGGCCCCGCCGGTTGCGCGAGGCCGCCCAGATGTGGCAGCTGCTGACCGAGCGACGTGGCATCGACGGTCGCGACGCCCTCTGGAGCCACCCCGACCTGCTGCCCGACCTCGACGACCAGGACTCCTGGCTCGGACCCGAGGGGCACGCCGTCAGCGACCCGGCGACCGACTGGGACGCCGGGCTGCGGGCGCTCGACAAGGACCTGGACGGCCAGCTCGACGACGACGCCCAGTCCCCGTACGGGCTCGACGGACCGCCGGAGGGCGACAGCGACTCCGACGTCTCCGACAGCGGCCCGGACCCCGACTCCGGCACCGACGGCGATCCCGGCGAGGGCCCCGAACCGGTCGGCTGACCTACCCGTCCGCAGCACGCCGCCCGCTTGTTCGGCGTCCCGGTTCGCCCGGTTGCGCATGCCCTGTCCGGGTCAGCCGACCCTGTGGATCATGGAATCGGACGCCCAGGGAGCAACACGACTGCAACATTGCGCGACCCCTGCTGTCCTCTTTGCGGCCACTTTTCTTCCATGCACAGGCCCCGAACGCGTCACCGCAGGTCAGCGGGCCCGTGACGCTCGTCCACACGGCTGTCCACAACCCGTGGACAAGCCTGTCCACAGCAACACGCCGCGTCGTCCACACCACGCCCCCAGGGGTGTCCACAGGCGACCGGACCCCGGCGTTGACGGGCCACTCGACCGGCTCCTAGCGTGCTGCGCAACGGAGCCCTCGGTGCTCTGGACCCGCTCGCAAGGGGAAGGCGAGCAGGCCCGGAAACCCGGGGGCTCTGTTGGTTCCCCGGGTGATGGTCCCCCGGTCAGCGGGGTTCCCGTCGCCGCCGCCCATGATCGACGGAGAGTTGGCTCGCTTTCCACGCCGGAAAAGCGCGCTAAGCCTCCGTGGATCACCAGTGGGGGCGGACCCGCTGGGGGTCAGCGGCTGGGGGTCAGCGGCAGGGGTCAGCGGCTGGGGGTCAGCGGCCGGTGAAGCGGGCCGGGCGCTTCTCGGCCTTGGCCCGCAGCCCCTCCTGGAGGTCCTCGGTCGCCATCGTCACCGGCTGCGCCAGGGCCTCCCACTGCAGGGCCCTCTCCAACGTGGCATGTCCGCCGTCGCGCAAGGCCTCGACGTGCAGCCGGGTGGCGATGGGCGCGCCCGCGGCCACCTCACCGGCCCGCTCGAGGACCGACGGCAGCAGGTCGTCGTACACGGCGGAGCAGAGCCCGAGCCGCAGCATCTCCTCCGCGCCCACGACGCGGCCGGTGAGCAGCAGCTCGCGAGCGGCCGCGATGCCGGCCACCTCGGCAAGGGTGTAGGTCGTCGCCATGCCGGCGTGCATGCCGAGCTGCGCGAACGGCACGGTCAGCTTGGCACTAGGCCCGGCGTACCGGATGTCGCAGGACAGTGCGAGCGCCGCACCCGCGCCCACCGCCGCGCCGTTGACGGCCGCGATCGAGGGGACGTCGAGAGTCCGCAGCGTGAGCCAGGTCCGGTAGAACGGCAGCATCTTGTCGCGGAGCGCGTCGACGCCCACGCCACCGGCCTGCAGCCAGCCGAGGTCGCCGCCCGCGCTGAACGCCGTACCAGCACCGGTGACCACGACGCAACGCACCGTGCGATCGCCACGCAGACCTTCGACGGTCGCGCCCCAGGCCGCGGTGAGCTCGTCGGTCATCGCGTTCCGCCGGTCTGGCAGGTCCAGCGTGAGCAGCACGACACCGTCGGAGGGGCGCTCCACGCGCAGGGGGCTCATGCGGGCAGCCTAGGGACGGCGGCGGCGCAACCCCAGCAGCCCACCGGAGGCGACCGACAGCGTGCCGCCCGCCAGCGCCACCGGCGTGCGCGGGGTCTCGGCGTCGGTGCGCTGCGGGGCGGGGACGGCGGGGAGCGCGCGCTTGCGGGCCGCCTCGGCCCGGGCGAGAGCGAGCGCCCGCAGCTGGTGGGAGCGCGCCACCTTGGCCGCGTTCGCCCGCAGCCGGGCCAGCGCGGCGGTGTCGACCACGCTGACGGAGCGCTCACCGACCGGGGTGGCGGTGACGGTCACGACGCCGGCGTAGCCGATGGCTTGGGCAGCCGCACGGCTGAGGTCGAGGACCCGCCCGCCGACGTACGGGCCGCGGTCGTTGATCCGCACGACGACGCAGCCGCTGTGGCAGACCCGCACCCGGGTGCCGAACGGCAGCGTCTTGCTGGCAGCGGTGTAGTCGTTGGTGTCGAAGTTCTCGCCGTTCGCGGTGCGCTGGCCCTGGAAGGAACCGCCGTACCAGGAGGCCGGACCTGAGAAGGTCGGCCCGACGGCGACGGTGCGGGTCACGCGCTTCGTCGGCAGGTGCTTGGGGAGGACCGCGCGCGACCGGCTGGCACGCGCCGCGCTCGCCCGGTCCACCGTCACCGGCTTGGCCGCGGTCTGCGCCGCGACCGTGGTGTGCGGATCAGGGGTGCCGGTGTGCCCGGCGGGGAGCGTGAGGGCGGCGCCCGCGATGGCGATGCCGGACACCAGTCCAGCCTGGGCGGCCCGGTGGGTGGCGCGGGAGCGGCGGGTGGTGCGGGGTCGGTCGGTCTTGCTCGAGTAGGGAGTCGTGCTGGGAGGGGGGGTGGTTGACATCGGCGCTGGTCGCTGCCCGGCTGCTCGCGACCCCTGGGTGAGGCCGTGCGGCGGGGCTGGACCTCACCTCCTTCGTCGGCAGGGAGCCCCGGTCGGGGCTGTCGGTGGCGGCGGGCAGGGCTGCCCGTCACTCGTGGCGATCAACGCTAGGTGCCGGTGCTTGCTGTTGCGAGCGGCTTGCTAGCGGCCTGGGTCACACACAGGTGAAACCGCAGGTCAGCGGCTCGATCTGGGCCAAACCGTGTGCCTTCTCACACATCAGCAACCACCCGATCGGGTGGCGAGTGAGGCCCTGCCCCGCGACGAACAGAAGAAGACGAACCGTCGACGGCAGGAAGTCACCGATGCGCGCGAGCAGCTCAGCCCGACCCCTCGGGGCGGTTTCGCTCGCCCTCATCGCCCTCGCGGCCGCTGGGGTCAGCGCCGCGCCGACGACCCACCAGGCGCCGCTGCGCACGGTCATCGTCCAGGGCCCCGGCGACGTCGCCCGCGCGGTCCAGCACGCCGGCGGGACGATCCTGAGTCGGATCCCGCTCGTGCACGGCGTCGTCGCCCGGATGTCGACGACCTCGCTGCCGGGTTACGCCATCACGCTCGATCGCCAGCTGTCGGTCACCGGCAAGAAGGACGCCAGCGTCACCGGTACGGCGGTCACGGCGCGCGCTGCCCTCGGGCTCGGGGCCCCCAACGGCCAGGGCGCGGGTGTCACGGTCGCGGTCGTCGACACTGGCGTCGCGGACGTGCCGGAGCTCGCCGGCCGCGTGCAGCACGTGGACGTGACCGGGGACGGCATCGGCGACGGCTACGGCCACGGCACCTTCGTCGCTGGGCTCGTCGCGGGCTCGACCCTCGGGATCGCTCCCGGCGCCCAGATCCTGGACGTGCGCGTCGGCCACAACGACGGCAGCACCAGCCTGATCGACGTCATGGCCGGTCTGCAGGCCGTGTCCGAGAACCCCAACGTCCGGGTGGTCAACCTGGCGCTGTCCACCGACGGCGAGGTCCCGCCGCTCACCGACGCCCTGGACGCCCTGTGGGCGCAGGGCGACACCGTCGTCGTCCCGGCCGGCAACGACGGCCCCGACCGCGGCACGGTCACCTCGCCCGGCACCGACCCGACGCTGCTCACCGTGGGCGCCCTGGACGGCAGCGCTGTCGCGACCTGGTCCTCGCGTGGTGGCGGCGGCCCGGCCAAGCCCGACCTGGTCGCGCCCGGCGCGCACCTGCTGAGCGCCGGCCTCCCGGGGTCGGTCATCTGGACCGCGAACCCTTCCGCGCAGCGCCCGGGCACGCAGTTCGTCGGCTCGGGCACCTCGTTCTCGACGGCCGTCGCCGCCGGCGCGGCGGCGGTGCTCCTCGCTGGGCACCCTGCGGTCGCGCCCGACCAGGTGAAGTCCCTCGTCGTGAAGACCGCCTCGAAGGTCTCGGGCTCCCGCGACGCGACCGGTGCAGGTGGGCTCGACCTGACCACGGCTCTGACGAGCCGGGTCGGGCATGGCTCCAGCTCCGGGTCGGGTTCCTCCGATGGCTCCGGTGACGGTGACAGCTCGTGGGACGCCAGCTCGTGGTCTGCCCGCCAGTGGTCCGCACGTCAGTGGTCGGCTCGGCAGTGGGCGGACGCGCAGTGGGCAGCTCGGCAGTGGTCCGCGCGCCAGTGGTCGGCTCGGCAGTGGTCGGCTCGGCAGTGGAGTGACTCCTCGTGGGAGTGAGGCGCCTTGTCGCCATCGTCGCCGCCCTGGGTCTGATCGCCCAGGGCTGCGCCGTGCTCGGACTCGGTGATCGGCCCGCTCTGGCGCCGATCGCCGGTTTGGCGTGGGCCCACGGCTGGCTGGTCGCGGCCTGCTTCGTGCTGACGCTCGCCAGCGACTGGGCCCGGGTCCGGGTGCAGCACCGCACCGAGTCCGGCACCCAGACTGAGGACCTCACCTTCTTCGAGGCGGCCTGCGTGGTCGACGTCCTCGTGCTGCCCGCCTCCTGGGCGCTGGTGGTGCCGGTCGCCGCCACCCTGCTCTGCTCGCTGCTCCGCCGCCGCGGAGCGACGAAGTCGCTGTTCAACGCCGGCAACCTGGCCGTCGGCGTCGCCGTGATGGTGACGAGCACGCAGCTGCTCTCCCACGGCCAGGGGCTGTCCGCCCGCACGGTCCTCGGGCTGACCATCGGCATGCTCGGGCTGTGCGCCGTCAACCTGGTGGCACTGTCGCTGGTCCTGTCGGTGGTCGCCGATCAGCGGCCGTGGCAGGTCATCCGGGACGGCGCCAAGCTCGCCGCGATCATCGCCGTCTTCACCGTCGCCGTCGGCGGCACGTTCGTCACGCTCGCGTCAGTGGCGCCGACCCTGCTGCCGTTCTCGATGATGCCGGTCGCGGCGCTGATGTTCGCCTTCCAGTCCCGGGCGGACGAGGCGAGCGAGCGGGAGCGCTCCCAGCGGCTGCTCGCGCTTTCGCAGATGCTGGCCGGCCGCCTCGACGGCGACGTGCTGTCGTCGTTCCTCGACCTCGGGCGGCAGGCCTTCGGCGTGGACCTCGCCCTTGCCCTGCTGGACCCGACCGCGGCACCCGGCGGGGCCTACCCCCTGACCGTGTGCGACGACCGCGAGTTCGGCCGCGACCGGCGCGCCGCCTCCCTGTACGAGGCCGACCTGCTCTGGCACACCGAGAGCGCGACGCTGATCACGGACGGCCTGCCCGAGGACTGGCGGGCCGCGCTCGTCGCACCGCTCGAGGCCGATGGCCGCCGGATCGGTGTGGTGGTGCTCGCCAGCCGGGTCCGCAAGCACGGCCTGAAGGCCTCGGACGTCAACTTGCTCAACCCGCTCGCCTCCGCCTTGGCGGTAGCCCTGCGGGCCGCCGCGCAGCTCGAGCGGCTCGAGGAGGAGCGCAGCAAGCTGAAGGCCGTCGTCGACCAGTCCTCCGACGGCATCCTGGTGCTCAACGGCCGCGGCGTCGTACAGCTCTGGAGCCCGGCCATGGAGGCCCTGACCGGACGCACCGAGGTCACGGCGCTGGGGCGGCCGATCGCCGCGCTGCTCGCCATGTCCAGCAGCGACGGCACCCCGCTCGACCTCTTCGCGAGCGGACGCGACCAGATGTCGGTCGACCAGCCGCACGTCGTCGTCGAGCTGGTCATCACCCGCGATGACGGGGACCGCCGCGTCGTGCGGTGCGCGCACGCCGGCGTGTTCGACGGCGAGGAGCTGGTCCGCGACGTCGTCATGCTGCACGACGTCACCCGTGAACGGCAGGTGGAGCGGCTCAAGGCCGACTTCATCGCGACGGTCTCGCACGAGCTGCGCACCCCCGTGACGCCGATCAAGGGCTACGCGGACCTGCTGCGCCGCCGCGGGCACGCCATGACCGAGGCCAAGCGCAACGAGTGCCTCGACGTCATCTCCGACCGGGCCAGCCACCTGACCCGCCTGGTCGAGGACCTCCTCCTCGCGTCCCGCATCTCCGCCACGGAGAGCAGCGGGCGCGGCAAGGTGGACATGGGCAGCGACGACCTCGTCGCGCTCGTGCGCCGCTCGTGCGGTGACTTCGGCGACCAGGGCAGCCGCCTGACGCTGGACGTCCCGGCCACGCCTGTGCTGGTCGACTGCGACCCGATGCGCGTCATCCAGGTGCTGAGCAACCTGGTCTCGAACGCGCTGAAGTACTCCGGCTCGGCGAGCCAGGTCGTCGTGCGCCTGCGCACGGCTGGGGCGCGCGCGGTCGTGGAGGTCCAGGACAGCGGCCGCGGCATCCCCGCGGACCAGGTCGACAAGGTCTTCGACAAGTTCCACCGGGTCGAGGACCCGATGCTGATGACCACCGGCGGGACCGGGCTGGGGCTCTACATCGCCCGGGAGCTGGCCGCCGCGATGGGCGGCAGCCTCACCTGCGCGTCCACCCTCGGGGTTGGTTCTGTGTTCACTTTGTCACTCTGTGTAGCCAATTCGGACGGTGCTGAGGCGGCGGCGACCGAGCCGCAGGCCGCGCCGAGCGTCGTACCGGTGGAGGTCCCGCGGCCCCGCCGCGCACCCCCGTGGGTGACGACTCCGCCACGCCCGGAGCGCGCTGACGGGGTTATCGCGCCGTAGCCCGCTAGGGTTCAGCGTGAAAGCGCCGCGCGCCACGCGGCGTGGCACTCGGGGCAAGCGTCCCCGTCGACGACCAGGAGGACCCCGTGGCGGAGACCTACAACGGCTACTGCGTCAAGTGCAAGGAGAAGCGCGACTTCGAGGGCGAGGTCAAGGTGAGCGACTCCGGTCGCCGCATGGCCCAG
>JAOPVZ010000209.1 GCA_025965935.1 Frankiales bacterium
GGCACGCTTCTTCACGATGATCGGCGCCCTGGTCGAAGGGCGGATCTGCATCGCCGGGGCGGGCCTCGCGGTCGCCCGCAACGCGCTGACGATCGCCGTCCGCTGGGGCGAGCGGCGGCGCCAGTTCGGCACCGGCCTGGACATGGACACCCCGCTCATGGACTACCTGACCCATCAGCGACGGCTGCTGCCGGCAGTGTGCGACTCCTATGTCCTGCAGGCCGCCCACGACCGCCTCACCGAGCAGTACGTAACGGTGCTGCGGGGCGCCGACGGGCAGCGTGAGGTCGAGGCGCTCGCGGCCGGGCTCAAGGCAGTCGCGACCTGGCACATGGTGGACGCCGTGCAGCAGTCCAGGGAGTGCTGCGGCGGCAAGGGCTACCTCGCGGAGAACCGGTTCGCCGCGCTCCGTGCCGACTCCGACGTCTTCGTGACCTTCGAGGGCGACAACACGGTGCTCATGCAGCTGGTGGCGAAGAGCCTGCTGTCCGACTACGCCGCGCAGTTCGAGGACCTCGACGCGCTCGGGCTGGTCAGGCACCTCGGGACGCGGCAGGCCTCGCGGGTCCTGTCCGACTTCACCCGCCGCTTCGAGAAGGCCGCGCTCCTCGACGCCGACTGGCAGCTCGACGCCCTGCGGTTCCGGGAGGAGCGGCTGGTCGACTCGTTGGCCCGCCGGCTCCGGGTCCTGACCGGCCGGGAGGGGATGGACCCCCTGCGGGCGCTCTCCCGCTGCCAGGACCACGCGCTGGCCGCCGCCCGGGCGCACATCGAGCGGCAAGCGCACGAGCTGTTCCAGGCCAACGTGTCCGGGGAGCTCCTGACCTCCGTGCGCGACCTGGCGGCGCTCTGGACCATCGAGCGCGACCGCGCCTGGTGGCTGGAGCACGGATTCCTCTCCCCCGACGCCTCCAAGGACCTGCAGAAGCAGGTCAACACGCTGTGCCGCGAGCTGCGGCCGCACGCCCTCACCCTGGTCGGCGGCTTCGGTATCCCGGACGCCCTGCTGCGGGCACCCATCGCCGTGGCCGAGCAGGTCGGCGGCGCCGGCTCCGACTGACGAGTGCCGCTGCCGCCCCTGCTGGGACTGTGCGGGTTCCCCGCGTGGGATCCCCGCACCCGGCCGCACGGCCAACGAGCAGCCGCTGCCATCACCAGGATGCGGTACTAGCTCGAGGTGTCCGCCGCGTCGACGCACTGCTGGAAGCCGTACTTGCGCATCCAGTCGAGGTCGGCTGCCGTCTTGTTCGGCGGATCGCTCAGCAGCTTCGCGAGACCGAGCTGGTCGTGGGCGTCGGAGGCCTTCCGCACCTCGGTGGCGTAGGTCTTCGCCTTCGCGAGCTGCGCGGTGAGCGGGCCCAGCACGTGCGACCGCAGTGCAGCCGCGTCGGCCTTCGGTGGCGTCAGGGCGGCGAGCGCGGTGGTGCTGGTGTCGGCGATCTGCACGACCGCGTCGACGTACGGAGACAGCTGAGCGGCGGAGGTCGGCGTCTTCAGGGCCTTCTGGTCAGCGTTGGCCTTGGTGCAGATGGCCTCCGCCTTCTGCAGGTAGTCGGCCTTGCTCGCACCGCTGCTGGACGAGGACCCGCCGCTGCAGGCTGCGCAGACGATCAGCGGAAGGACGAGCAGGACGCGCTTCACGCCCTCATCTTGCACCTGGACGACGGCCGACGACCCAGCAGCCCACGGCCGCGGCGGCGGCGATGTTGAGCGAGTCGACACCCCCGGCCATCGGGAGCCCGACCCGCAGGTCGCTCGCCGCCATGGCCGCCTCCGTCAGGCCTGGCCCCTCAGCCCCGAGCAGCAAAGCTGTGCGCGCGCTGACGTCGACCTCGCCGAGATCGGTGCCGCCGGGCGTCATCGCCAGGACCCGGAAGCCGGCAGCCCGCACCTGCTCGATACCGGCCGGGAACGGGTCGAGATAGGCGTACAGCAGCGCGAACACCTCACCCATGGAGACCCGCACTGCCCTGCGGTACAAGGGATCGCAGCAAGTCGGGCTCAGCAGGACAGCGTCCATCCCCAGTCCGGCGGCGCTCCGGAAGACCGCTCCGAGGTTGGTGTGGTTGTTGACGTCCTCGAGCACGAGCACCCGGCTGCTCTGCGCCAGCACCTCGGTCGCGGAGGGCAGCGGCAGCCGGCCGAACGACGCGAGCGCGCCGCGGTGCACATGGAAGCCGGTCACCGCTTCCAGCACCTCGTACGACGCCTGGAGCACCGGCGCGTCCGGCAGCCCGTCCGGCACCTCCCGGTTGGGCGCGAGGAGCACCGACCGCAAGGGGTAGCCCGCCCTTGCTGCCCGCTGCATCACCTGGGCCCCCTCGGCGATGAAGAAGCCCTTCTCCGGCTCGTGCTTGGTACGGCGGACGACGTCGGTCAGCCCGACGTAGTCGGCGAGCAGCGGGCTCGCCGGGTCCTCGATGATCACAGCCTGGCGCGCTCGTACTGCTTCGGCCACGGGACGTCGACGCCGAGCTCGCGTGCGGCGCGCAGCGGCCAGTGCGGGTCCCGCAGGAGCTCGCGGGCGAGCAGCACGACGTCGGCGTCGCCTCCGCTGAGGATCTCCTCGGCCTGCTTCGGCTCGGTGATCAGCCCGACCGTGCCGGTGGTCGCCCCGACGTCCTTGAGCGCCCGCGAGAACGGCACCTGGAAGCCGGGTTCGATGGCGATCTGCTGCGTGTGGTGCAAGCCGCCGGAGGACACGTCGATGAGGTCGACACCCCGCTCGTGCAGGAGTGGCGCCAGCCGCTGGGACTCCTCGACCGTCCATCCGCCAGGCGTCCAGTCGTCGGCGCTGAGACGGACCAGGAACGGCCCGTCGTGCAGCGGCCGGACGTCCTCGACGACCTCCAGCAGCAACCTGGTCCGGCCCTCGAAGGAGCCGCCGTAGCCGTCGGTGCGCTGGTTGGACAGCGGGCTCAGGAACTGGTGCAGCAGGTACCCGTGCGCGGCATGCAGCTCGACGACGTCGAAGCCGGCCCGCCCGGCGCGCTTGGCGGCCTCGGCGAAGTCGGTACGGACCTTGGCGATCCCGTCCTCGTCGAGGGCCACCGGCTCGGCGTACCCGCCGAAGGCGATCGCGCTCGGGGCGACGGTGACCCAACCACCGTCGCCGGTCGGCACCGACCCGCGCTTGTCGTGCCAGGGCCGGTAGGTGCTGGCCTTGCGGCCGGCGTGCGCGAGCTGCACCCCCGCGAGCGCCCCCTGACCGTGCACGAACTCGACCACCCGTGCCCACCTCCGGGCATGCTCGTCATCCCAGATGCCGGCGTCGTCCGGGCTGATGCGGCCCTCGGGGCTCACCCCGCTCGCCTCCGTCATGACCAGCGCCGCGCCGCCGACCGCGAACGAGCCCAGGTGCACCAGGTGCCAGTCGGTCGGGAGCCCGTCGACGCAGGAGTACTGGCACATCGGGCTCACCACGATGCGGTTCTTCAGGGTCGCGCCACGCAGGGCCAGCGGTGAGAACAGGAAGGTCACCCGGCTAGTCTTGTCGACGTTCCGAACGCTGCTCCAGGAGGCTCCGTCATGGCCGCTCCCCACCACCCCGCCTCCCAGCACGGGCACAACGTTCGCCCGACCTCCTGGGTGACCGTGCTGCTCATCGTGACCGCCAGCGTGCTGCTCGGCTTCGCCCTGCCGATGCGCTCCCTGCCGCTCGCGATCGCCGGCGGCATCGTGCTCCTGCTCGGCATCATCATGGGCGTCGTCTACCGCATCCTGGACGACGCCTACTGACCTCCATGAATGGATACAGCGCATCGCTGTGAGCGCCGAAAACAGCAGCGCAGTATCCATTCACGGTGCGGGGGTCAGCGGCGGTCGCGGGCCCAGCGGCGCATCGTCTCGATGCGCTCCTGCAGGTCGTCCGCAGAGGCCTGGGGCGTCGGGGGTCCGCCGCACGCCGCCCGCAGCTCGGCGTGGATCGCGCCGTGCGGCTTGCCGGTGCGGTGGTGCCAGGCGCCGACGAGGCCGTTGAGCTCCTTGCGCAGCCCGGACAGCAGCTCGAACGCTGACTTCTCGCGCATCGGGGCGGCCACCACCGGGGCGTTCTTGAGCTGCTTCGCCTGGTGCTGCGCGAGCAGCACCCGGACCTGGTCGGGCTCCAGCAGGCCGGGCAGGCCGAGGAAGTCCTGCTCGTCCTCCGAACCGAGCGCCGCACCCGTGCCGTACTCGCCGCCGTCGTAGATGACGCGGTCCAGGTGGGCGGAGGCCTGCAGCGCGATGAAGCCAGGCTCCTCCTCGCCCTCGACGGGCTCCTTGTTCCCCTGCGCGATCAGCTCGTCGGCGAGGAACTGGTCGCGCGCCGGCCCGTCCAGGGCGTGGTCGCGCTCGGCCTCCATCTCGGCCGCGAGCGCCAGCAGGACCGGCACCGACGGCAGGAACACCGAGGCTGTCTCCCCGGGCTTGCGGTTGCGGACGAAGCGCCCGACGGCCTGCGCGAAGTACAGCGGCGTCTGGACGCTGGTGCTGTAGACGCCGACTGCGAGCCGCGGGATGTCGACGCCCTCCGAGACCATCCGCACCGCGACGAGCCAGCGGTCCGTCGACTCGTCGAAGGCCGCGATCTTCTTCGACGCCCCCGGGTCGTCCGAGAGCACCACCACGGGTGGCACGCCGGTGATGCCCTCGAGCAGCTCGGCGTAGAGCTTCGCGCTCTTGTGGTCCGAGGCGATCACCATGCCGCCGGCGTCGGGCATGCCGCGCCGCACCTCGGAAAGCCGCCGGTCGGCGGCCTGCAGAACGGCCGGCATCCAGTCGCCGTGCGGGTCGAGCGCCGTGCGCCAGGCGTGCGCGGTCTGCTCGACCGTCAACGGCTCGCCGAGGGTCGCCGTGATCTCGTCGCCGGCGCGGGTCTTCCATGTCGCGGTGCCGCTGTAGGCCATGAAGATGACCGGCCTGACGACGCCGTCCCGCAACGCGTCGGCGTAGCCGTAGGAGTGATCGGACGCGCTTCTCGTCACCCCGTCCGACCCGCGCTCGTAGCGGACGAACGGGATCGGGTTGGTGTCCGACCGGAACGGCGTACCCGTCAGGCTCAGCCGCCGGGTCGCCGGCTCGAAGGCCTCGCGGACGGCGT
Source organism: Frankiales bacterium (assembly GCA_025965935.1). GTDB lineage: Bacteria > Actinomycetota > Actinomycetes > Mycobacteriales > SCTD01 > RYN-111. The sequence goes on from JAOPVZ010000209.1 coordinate 5,081, forward strand.
CGCCCCACGACAGCGCGTCGCCGGCGTGGTGCACCTCGTCGAGGATGACGAGGGTGCGGCGCCGCTCGGTGCGGGCCCGGTGCAGCAGCGGGTGCGCGGCGACACCGGCGTAGGTCACGGCGACGCCCTGGAAGTCCGACGACGTCGAGCCCATCGCGTTCTTGAACCCGGGGTCCAGCGCGATGCCGACCTTGGCCGCCGCGAGCGCCCACTGCATCTTCAGGTGCTCGGTGGGGGCGACCACGGTGACGGCCTGGACGACGCCGCTGCCGAGCAGCTCGGAGGCGACCCGCAGCGCGAAGGTGGTCTTGCCGGCACCAGGCGTGGCGACGGCGAGGAAGTCCCGAGGCTGGGCGCGGAGGTAGCTGACGAGGGCACTGCGCTGCCAGGCCCGGAGGGCTGCAGGAGCAGGTGCGGCTTCGAGCGGGGCGGTCACGTTCTCGCTTTCAGGTGGGACCTGAGCACCCTAGGCGAGCCAGGTGTCAGGACGGCTGAGGGCACGCCGGGTCAGTGGCGTGTCGCCGGGGCCCGTCACAGCACCGAAACACGGCCGGTGGACACTGCTGCCGTGCCTGTCTGCCCGGTCCGCCGTGATCACAAGGTCCTGCACGGCTACAAGCGGTCCTACCTGCTCGCCGGCCCGCGGCTCGGCACGGCGCCGGTCCTGTGGATGATCCACGGCATCGGCGACTCCAGCCAGGCCTGGAACGCCGTGCTGCCGCTGCTCGCCGACCGCTACACGGTCGTCGCACCGGACCTGCTGGGCCACGGCGAGTCGGACAAGCCGCGCGCGGACTACAGCGTCGGCGGCTTTGCCAACGGGATGCGCGACCTGATGGTGGTCCTGGGGGTCGAGCGCGCCACGATCATCGGTCACAGCCTCGGTGGTGGCGTCGCGCAGCAGTTCGCCTACCAGTACCCGGAGCGGGTGGAGCGGCTGGTCCTGGTGGCGACCGGGGGGCTGGGTGCCGAGGTCAACCCGGTCTTCCGGCTGGCCAGCGTCCCGGGCGCCGGTCACGCCATCGCTTTGTCCTCACAGGCCCTGGTACGCCGACCGGTGCTGGCCGGTTCGCGGCTGCTCGCCAAGGTCGGCGTCCTGGACCGCTGGGACGTCGAGGAGGTCGCGCACATCTGGAACGGGCTGCGTGACCGCGCGACCCGCACCGCCTTCCTGCGCACCCTGCGGGCTGTCGTCGACTACCGCGGGCAGGCGGTCAGCAGCCGCGACCGGATGTACCTGGCGACAGCCATCCCGACGCTGATGGTCTGGGGTGCCCGCGACCCGGTGCTGCCGGTCGAGCACGCCCGTGCGGTCTGCGACGAGCTGCCCGGCGTCGGGCTGCACGTCGTCGCCCGCGCCGGCCACATGCCGCACTTGTCCAGCCCGGCCGGGTTCGCCGAGGCGGTCACGACCTTCGTCGCCTCGACCAAGCCCGCGAGCCACGACCCGGACCTGTGGCGGACGCTCATGACAGGCGTCGATGACGAGCAGTTGAGACAGGTCACACTCGGTTGAGATGAGCGCGGCGGGGAAGGAGTACGGCACCCCAACGCAACGCTCTTGCGACTAAGGAGACCCCCCGTGATCGCGCTCGGACTCGTACTCATCATCCTTGGCCTCATCATCTCCTCGGCCCATGTCCTCTTCACCATCGGAGTGATCGTTCTGCTGGTGGGACTGGTCCTGAACTTCGTGCCGCTGGGCGGTTCGCGCCGACGCGTCTGGTGACCTAGCAGACCCCATCACCAGTGCTGGTGGAAGGCTCCGACAGACGTCGTGTCGACGACGACGGTCGGGGCCTTCGCCGCGCTCGGACCGCCGAAGGCCCGCCGTCAGGTCCTGCTGCGCAGCACCCCGAGGCTCAGCAGCAGTGCGAGCCCGAGCCCGGCCAGCCACGGCGTGGCGCCGGTGCTCGCCAGGTGCCCGCCGGACTGGTGGACAGGCACCACGCGTGGCCGCGAGACGGACTGCGCACATACGGCGGGGTCGGCGCTCGCGTCGGCACCTGTCCGCGCCCCCGAGGTGGTCGCCGGCGCGCCGTTGCAGTTGCCGTAACGGTCGTGCGCGGCGCCTGCTGCGATGCTGGTCCCGCTCGGCAGCCTCGCTCCCTCGGCGAGTGAAGGCCGGTACGTCAGGTCCACGTTCGTGACCGCGTCCGGGTAGCGGATCTCCTTGCCCTGCACCGAGAGAGTCGTCGCGACGGTGACCCGGAACGGCGCGGACCGCAAGGTGTAGTGGTTGGCCTGCACGACGATCCGGTAGCTGCCGACCGGCGCGTCTCGCGGCACCTCCCACTCGGCCGTGTAGAGCCCGTTGTCGTCGACCTTCCAGAGGATCTCGAGGCCGAAGTCGTTGGTGTAGGTGCCGTGGCCGACGCGCTCGACCGACACGAACGGCTTGCCGACCCGCATGTCGAGGCCCTTGACCCCGCCCTGCCAGGAGAGTGTCGCGCGCTCGAACCGCTGCGTCGTCTGCGGCTGCGCGGTCGCGGTCGCCGAGGTGGCGCCGGTGCCGAACGGGGCGGCGTGGTCGTTGGCCCCGTTGCGCGGGTCGCTGTCGTAGGGGGCCGCTGCCGGCGTACCGCCCACGAGGGCCTTGGTCAAAAGCTGCAGCTGCTCGAGAAGCAGGACCGAGGACTCCCGGCCGTACATCGTCGAGCCGCCCTCGTAGTGCTGCGCGTCGTACTCCTGGGGGCTGGTGAAGTAGCTCAGGTACTCGTTCGCCAGGCCGGACAGCTGGACGCCGTTGATGCCGTGACCGGCCGCCATCAAGGCCAGGGCGCCACGGACCCGACGGCCCATGTCGACCGTCATCTCCCCCGGGATGGTGGCGATGAGGTGGTCACCGACCTGGGCCACCGTCAGGGGTACGGCGGGAGGGGTCGACCCGGGACTGAACATGCCGGTGGGGACGACGACCTTGTCCCCCTGGGCCGGGTCGAGCGGGTCGGTGGTCGGGGAGCTGACGCCCTCGAACGGGACCTTGGTGATGTCGTAGAGCGGCCCGCGGCCCTCCTCCGAACCGGTGAACAGCGGAAGGCCCGGCGTCGCGGTCTTCGACACCGGACCGCCGGCGGTCTCCTGGCCGCAGAAGCACATCCGGGTCCAGCGGGTGGCCAGCGTCGGGCTGCTGGTCAGGTGCTTGCCCGCCTGCTCCCAGGCCTTCATCATCGCGTCGGCCTCGACCCGGCCGACGTAGTCCGCGGCCGCGGGCCCGGAGCGGGTGAGACCGGCGGACTGGTCCCCCTCGTCGGTGTTGCCATAGGCGTTGACGATGTCCTGCGAAGCAGGCGTGTGCCCGAGCTGACGGATGCGCTGCTCGACGAGGCGGGTGGCGGCCCCGTGGTGGTCGGCGTTGTAGAAGCCGAACTGGTACTTGTTCACGGTGCCGTGGTCAGCGAAGGTCGACCAGATCCCGACCGGCCCCACGCCGTCCTTGTCGACGCGCATCACCTGCACCTCGGGGTCGATCGTGTCGGCGTAGCCCTTCGGGTCGTCGCTGACCTTCCCCTGGCCGTAGCCCTTCACGATCCCGTAGTCGCGCAGGTGCGCCTCGAGGCTCCGGTTGGCGGTGAGACCCAGCAGCGTCGTCGTGGCCCAACCGACCTTGCCGGGGGCGAGGTCGTCGTCGGCGCGCTGGATCGCCAGGACGAGCTGGCGGACCTCGAAGGAGTACAGCTGAGGGTCGAGGGCACCCGTCACGTTCTGCTGGGTGAGGGTGCTCGGCGTCATGAACACCGTGTTGTAGGTGTTGTAGGGGTAGTAGCCGCTGGGCGCCGCGTGCGTGTGGCTCGCGGACACGATGATGTTGCTCTCGCTGAAGCCGCGGTTCGCCAGCCGGAGCGCGGCTGCCTTCACCACCCCGCCCGCGATGCCGTTGAGATCCTCCGCCACCAGGGCCAGCTTCTGGCTTCCCCGCTTGAGCACGATCGCGCGGGCCTCGATGCGGGTGTGCACACCGCGCAGCACGGCATCGCTGCGCACCCAGCCCTGCATATAGTAGCCGGTCGGGCTGGTGATGTCGGCTCGACCGACACCGACCTGCAGCTGGCCGGGCGACGCCGCCTGCCCCTGCGCGATGGTGACCACGGACAATCCCACAGCAATCGCCAGAAGCAGGCGCATCCTCATACATGAGAACATTTCACGTCCGCGGGCTCCCGTCGAGGGACCTTCAGCCGTCAGGCGCGGTGACGAAGTCGATGAGGTGCTCGACGCACTGCAGCAGCGGCACCTCGAGGTCGGTGTAGCTGTCGACGCGCGACAGCACGCGCTTCCAGCCCTCCCACGACTCGCCCCAGCCGAGCGCCCGGCACACGCCGGTCTTCCAGTCCTGGCCGCGAGGCACCGCGGGCCAGCGCCCGATCCCGACGGAGGCCGGCTTCACCGCCTCCCACACGTCGACGTACGGGTGACCGAGCACCAGCACGTGCGGGTGGCTGATCTCCGCGACGATGCGGCTCTCCTTGGAGCCCGGCACCAGGTGGTCGACGAGCACGCCGAGCCGCTGCTGGGGTCCCGGCCCGAAGGCCCGGACGTGCGCGGCCAGGTCGTCGATCCCGTCCAGGGGCTCGACGACGACGCCCTCCACCCGCAGGTCGTGACCCCACACCCGCTCGACCAGCTCCGCGTCGTGCTTGCCCTCGACCCAGATGCGGGAGCCACGCGCGACCCGCGCCTGCAGGCCCTGCACTGCCACCGAACCGCTGGCGGTCGTGGTGCGCCTCGGGACCGGCGCCCCGGCGGGCCGGACCAGCGTCACCGGCCTGCCCTCGAGCAGGAAGACGCCCAGCGGGAACACCCGCACCTTGCCGCGCCGGTCCTCGAGGCTGACGTTCTCCTTGTCGCACTCGACGACGGCGCCGCACCAACCGGTCAGCACCTCCTCGACCACGAGTCCGGGCTCGGCCGGCGTCGCCGGCGGCGGTACGCGCTTCGGAGGCGCCAGGTCGATTCCCTCGTACATGCCTTGGAACGCTAGGCCGATGTCGGCCCTCAGAGCGGTTCCCTAGGCTGGCGGCGTGTCACCGAGCCTCCCGCCGCGCAGCGCCCTGCTGGCTTGCTGGACGACAGCGTGGTTGGCCGGCGAGGCGTCGTTGCCGGAGCTCGTCGACAGGGTCGCCGCGCACGACGACGCGCACACCGTGACCGGTCTGTGGGTCGACGACCTCGGTCTCGACCAGGGAGTCGCGCGACTGCGCGCCGAGGGCGTGACGCGGGCGCGGCTGGTCCTCCCCGCGCCCGGCGACCCGCTCGGCCTGCCGGGACCGGGAGCGTTCACGCAGGCCGCGCTGACAGCCGGCGAGGGCGTGCTGGCGGTCCGCGAGGGCGGCAGTGGCTTCGGGCTCGTGCCGGCGGCCACGTCCCACGGCTCGGAGCTCGACGGGACGGTCACGACGGTCGTCTGGAGCGTGTACGGCGTGGAGGTCGCCGGTCCGGACCAGGGACCGTTCCTGCACGAGGCCGAGCACGACCTCCGGCTCGGCGTCGTCGAAGCGGCCCGCGCGCTGGCGGACCTCGACGTGGCCCGCTGGAACCCCGAGATCGGAGACGCTCTGCAGGACCTGCGACGTTCCGCCAGGCGCGGCATCGACGAGGACGAGCTGCCCGGGTCCTGGCCGCCGCGGGCCCGGGAGGTGCTCGTCACCGCGCGGCAGCTCGCCGGTGTCATCTCGCTGGCGCAGCAGGACGTCGGCGGCGCCGTCGACGCGTCCGAGGCGGACGCCCGTGACCGGGTGCTGCGCGACCTCGCCCGGGTCGTCCGGCGAGCACGGGTAGCGGCCTACAACGCGGTGCCGGCGTGAGCCTGCTGGTCACGGTGACCGGTCGCGACCAGCCGGGTGTCACCGCCGCCCTGATGGACGTGCTCGACGCCCACGGCGCCACCGTCGAGGACGTCGAGCAGGTGGTCGTCCACGGTCGGCTGCTGCTCGGTGTGGTCATCGCAGGTGAAGGCGACGGGTTCCGGGTCACCCAAGACCTCGTGCAGGTGGCGAAGGACCTCGACGTCGAGGTCGAGTTCACGCCGCTCGACGACGCCGAGCCGCGCCTGCAGCAGCGTCATCACGTCGTCGTCCTCGGCGCCCCGCTACCGCCGGCGGCCCTGGCTGCGGTGACGCGGACGCTCGCGACCTGCGGCGCGAACATCGAGCGGGTGACGCGGCTGTCGAGCTGGCCGGCGCAGTCCTTCGAGCTGGTCGTCTCCGGCGGCGACACTGCCGAGCTGCGCACCCGACTCGCGGCGGCTGCCGTCGAGCAGCAGGTCGACGTCGCCGTCGAGCGCGCGTCGATCTACCGGCGGGCGAAGCGGCTCGTCGTCATGGACGTCGACTCCACCTTGGTGCAGGGCGAGGTCATCGAGATGCTCGCCGCGGAGGCCGGTTGCGAGGCCGAGGTCGCGCGGGTCACCGCCGCCGCGATGGCCGGTGAGCTCGACTTCGAGCAGTCCTTGCGGGCGCGTGTGCAGCTGCTCGCCGGGCTGCCCGTCGAGGCGGTCGACCGGGTCCGGGCAGCGGTGCGGCTGACCCCGGGGGCCCGGACCCTGGTCCGCACGCTGAAGCGGCTCGGCTGGACGGTCGGGATCGTCAGCGGCGGCTTCACCGCCGTGACCGACGACCTGCAGGCCGAGCTCGGGCTGGACCACGCGCTCGCCAACGTCCTCGAGGTCGTCGACGACCGGCTCACCGGCCAGGTGGTCGGGGAGGTCGTGGACCGGGCGGCGAAGGCCGCGGCGCTGCGCCGCTTCGCCGAGGAGGAGGGCCTGCTGCCGGAGCAGACGGTCGCCATCGGTGACGGCGCCAACGACCTCGACATGCTCGCCGCCGCAGGGCTGGGCATCGCCTTCAACGCCAAGCAGGTCGTGCGCGATGCCGCCGACGCCGCGCTGTCCGTGCCGTTCCTCGACGCCGTGCTCTTCCTGCTGGGGATCCCGCGCGACGAGGTGGAGCAGGCCGTCTAGGACGACCTGCTCCACCTCATCGGCTCAGCGCTCTCAGTGAACCGCGAGGAGGGCCGTGAAGAAGCCGTTCCCGTTCGGTGTCCCGACACCCGTCGCGGTGTCGTAGCCGCGGACCGAGTGCAGCGTCTGCTGCGGGTCCTCGAAGGTGCGCAGGAAGTACGTGAGCCCACCGGCAGCGCTCTCGCTGTCGGCGTAGTTCACGCGCACCACGGACGGGAGCGGGCTCGACACCGTGCTGCCGAACAGGTCCTTCTGGTCGACGTCG
>JAOPVZ010000130.1 GCA_025965935.1 Frankiales bacterium
CCTGCGTTCGCGTCGCCGTGCGGGTCGGGTACGGCGGTTGCCGGCTGCACGTTGAACTCGTAGTCGTTGGTCGTGGCGAGCGCCGGAGTGTGCAGCTTCGTGGCGCGGAAAGCCTTGGGAACACTGACGTTCTTGGGGCAGTCGGCCATCGTGACCGGCTGCAGGTCGTCCCAGGCCACGATCGCCTTGACGCGGTTGTCGCACTGCCCCACCCAGCTGACCGCGGCGGCGCCGAGCGAGTGGCCGGCGATCGCCAGCCGGCTCCTGTCGAGCGACCGGAAGCCGGGGTTCTTCGCCGAGTCGAACCAGGACAGCGCGTCCTCGGTCCCTTGGTAGAAGTTGTAGTCCTGCTGGTACGGCACACCCGGGCAGCTCGACGGCGCACAGCCCGCCGGCAGCAGGTCGGAGTCGCCCTGGCCCTGCACGTCGTAGGTGAGCACCTGGTAGCCGTACTGCGCGAGGCCTTGCGCGGCCCAGTAGTAGAGCTGCTCGTAGGCCTGCACCGAGCCGTCGGTGATGACGATGCCCGGGTAGCCGGCGCGCGGCTTCGCGGCCTTCTTCGGTGGCATCCAGAGGTGGCCGTGCAGCCGCGCGCCGTCGCTGCTGGTGAAGGTCACCCGGGTTGCCGTGCCGCCGGTCGCCTTCTCCCATGCCTCGATGGTGCGGAACGCGTCGGCGGCCTGCGAGCCCGGGACCAGCGTCGTGACGCCGCCGTGCACATGGCCCGGCCCGTCGGCCAGCTGCTCCTGCGCCTGGGCGGCGTAGAGCTTCGCGCCCTCCGTGACGTTCGCCGTGCCGTACGCCGGGCTGGCGAGCTGGTCGCGGATGCGCAGTGTCGCGCAGTACTGGTTGAGGGCGTCGCGGGCGAGCCACGCCGGGTTGGTCGGGACGCCGGTCGCGCTGACCTGCGGGTCGATGTGGGTGGTCGGTGCGAAGCAACGACTGTCGATGCCCGTCGTCGGCAGTGGGTCGGCGGCGGCCCCCGGGGCGAGGGCCGCGAGAGCCAGGACGACCACCGACCGCCGTACCCATCGTGCCCGCACGCCGTCTCCTCGCCGCTGGTCTGGGCCGGGGCTGTTGCCGGCCTGTTGCACGACTTCGACGCGCTGGCGCGATCCCCTGCCCGGCATTGACATCTGCCAACTCGCCATGAGCGGACGCCAACGCGGCGGCTCGAGATGAGCGTGACTACTGGGCCAGCACGTCGGTGGCGGGTCGGCGTGGAGTGGTGGGATGACTCGTCCCGTGGCCGATGCGGAGCAGCAGCTGGGGTGAGCCGACGGTGCCCAGCAGGTCTCGCAGCGCATAGCGCGAGGCCGGCAGGTCGATCACCTGGCCGAGGGGCTGTGCCAGCAGACCGGCTTCAGTAGCGGCGAGGAGCAGGGCGCTCAGCGCGCGGCCCGACTGCACCCAGTCGGGAGGGCTGTCTCCGAGCGACGACAGGAGGACAGCAGTCGGGTGCTCAGCAGCCGGCGGCTCCTCTGGACGGGGCACGGCGCCGCCGAACTCACGTCCCGCAAGGCTCTCTGCACGACCGTCGCCGTGCTCCACCGCATCCCGCGGCAGCCCATCCGCGCGGCCCTCGTCGGCCTGGCTGTGCCACACCCATTGGGCGAGCTCCTCGTCGTACCCGTCGACGTCGTGCAGCGCGTGCTCGGCTCGGCTGAGGAGCACCGCGACCGAGGTCATCTCCTCGGGACGGACGACGCGCAGCAGCTCGTGCTGAGCTTCGACAGCCGCCCCCAGACTGTCGAGGTCGTCCTGCGAGACGCTCTGCTCGTCGAACCGTCCGCGGTACGTGTGACGTTGCAGGATCGCGACCGCGGCGGCGACTTCCTGCTCGGTCGGGTCCGCACCCGGCGTCAGGCCGATGGTCGCGACAGCATCACCGCGCAGGTCGAGGGTGACCTGCGTGTCGACGCCGATCGCCCGGGCTGCGACCTCGAGGTGGTGGAGCAGCGCGCCGCAGCTGAGCAGCAGCTCCCGTCCGTCCGGATCGACGGCCTTGAGCTGGCGGGTCCGGTCCCGGGACAGCAGCAGCCCGTCGACCGACGGCGTCAAGCGCCAGGGCTGAGTGTTGTGCACGCTCGGCGCGCGCGTTGCCATCATGACGAGGTGCTCGATCTGGTCCGAGCGCACGGCACTCACGGGTAGCTCCTCTGCTTCGGGTGGACGACGGTGACCCCGTCGAGCTGAGCGATCTCGAGCGGCAAGGAGCCGTCCGCGAGGACCTCGCCCAGCCGACCGTGGGCAGTGACCGACCAGCCGCGGCAGTAGCGGAAGGCGTTCTTCCCAACCGTCAGCGCGACGACCTGGCCCGCGAGCTGCGCCTGGCCGTCCACCGCGTGGACCGCAACCAGCAACTGTCCGTCCTGTGTGCGCAGGTCGACGGGGAGGACGGCGGGCAGCGCTCCGCGCGCGCAGGCGAGGAATCCCCTGCGGCTGCTGGCAAGTCGGTCGCGGCAGGTCGCCTGGCCGAGTGGCGCTGGTGCGTTGTCGATCACCTCTACAGGCTGTCCGATGGACGGGCAGCCTCCCAGAGTCCCGCGCCCTGAAGAAGACGGGACCTAAGTCCTCATCCCCTTTGCTCCGGCGCCTGACATGCTTCGCCAGTGACCCCCATCGGCGTCTTCCTGGTCGACGACCACGAGATCGTGCGACGAGGGCTGCGCGAGCTGCTGGAGGCAGAACCCGACCTCCAGGTCGTCGGCGAGGCCTCGGGCGTGGTTGAGGCACTCGCGCGGATACCGGCCGCGAGGCCACGGGTGGCAGTGCTCGACGTGCGGCTTCCCGACGGCAACGGGGTCGCGCTGTGCCGGGATCTGCGTGACCTGGTGCCGGACCTCGCGTGCCTGATGCTCACCTCGTTCGCCGACGACGAGGCGCTCCTGAATGCTGTTCTCGCCGGGGCGGCGGGCTACGTGCTGAAGGACGTGCGAGGAAACGCACTCGTGGAGGGCATCCGCACCGTGGCTGCAGGAGGTTCCCTGCTCGACCCGAAGGGCGCGTCCCTCGTCCTCGATCGGCTGCGCGCACCCGCGAAGGCGGATCCGCTCGTCGGGTTGTCCGAGCAGGAGCGCAAGATCCTCATGCTCATCGGAGAGGGTCTGACGAACCGGGAGATCGCCGGCCGGTTGTTCCTCGCCGAGAAGACGGTCAAGAACTACGTGAGCAACGTTCTGGCCAAGCTCGGGTTGCAGCGCCGCACCCAGGTCGCCGTGCTCGCGACCGAGCTGCGGCAGCCCTAGCTCCCCTAGACCGGGACCTGCCAGACCAGCCGGGTGCCCTTGTCGGAGGTCACCCTCAGCGACCCGCCGAGCTCGGCGGCGCGGCTGGCCAGGTTGATCAGGCCGCTGCGCGCGCCGTCCTCCGTCATCCCTACGCCGTCGTCCTCGACGTGCAGCTGCAGTGTGCTCCCGCGTACGGCGACGAGGACCTCGACGCGCGAGGCGTGAGCGTGCCGCGCCACGTTCGACAGCGCCTCCCGCAAGGTCGCCAGGATGTGCTCGGCCGCCTCCGGCGTCGCGAGCGTGTCGAGCAGGCCGTCGAGCCGGAGCGTGGGCGCGAAGCCGAGGGTGGAGGTCGCGCTGTCGATGACCTGGAGCACCTGCGCGCGCAGCGACGGCCTGCCCTCCAGCGGTGCCTGGAGGCCGTAGATCGTGGACCTGAGCTCCCGAACCGTTCCGTCCAGCTCGTCGACGGCTCGGTTGATCCGGTTCCTGACCTCGTCAGAGTTCTGGTCCACCAGCCGTACGGCGCTCTGCAGCTGCATGCCGGTGGCGAACAGTCGCTGGATGACGAGGTCGTGCAGGTCACGGCCGATGCGATCGCGGTCCTGGATGATCGCGAACCGCTCCGCTTCCCCACGCCTCTCGGCCAGCTCCAGGGCCACCGCCGCGTGCGCTGCGAAGCCGGCGAGCTCGGTGCTGTCCCAGGCGTCGGGCCGCTGGCCCCAGAGCACGACCAGCACCCCCTGGCAGGAATGGCCCTCCGGACCCAGCGGGACTGCCGTGCCAGACATGTCCGACGTCGTGACATCAGTGGTGGTGCCGGAGGAGGTGACGTGGTGCAGAGGCTCCTTGAGCTCACGAAGCAGGGCCGGTCCGTCGCAGCCGCTCGCCGTCTCGACGTGCAGCTCGCCGTCCCGCGCCAGGGCGACGAACGCGACGTCGGCCGACAGCACCTCGCGCGTCCGCTCGACCACCAGGCCGATGACGTCCTCGCGTTCGGTGCCGGAGAGCAAGGAGGTGGAGACGACCCGGCCCGCTTCCATCCAGGCCCCGCGTCGCCGGCTCACGTCGTAGTGGCGGGCGTTCTGCACCGCCACTCCTGCCGCACCGGCGAGCGCGACGACGACGCTCTCGTCTTCAGCCGTGAAGTCCTGCCCCCCACGCTTCTCCGTGAGGTAGAGGTTGCCGAACACCGTCTCGCCGACGCGCAACGGGACGCCCAGGAAGCTGGCCATCGGCGGGTGCCCGGCCGGGAAGCCGACCGAGGTCGGGTGCTGCGCCAGCTCGTGCAGGCGTAGCGGCTGCGGTGCGCGCAGCAGCTCTCCCAGCACACCGTGACCGGTGGGGGGAGGCCCGATTCGGGCAACACCGGCTTCGTCGATGCCGACAGTGATGAACTGCGACAGCCCCCGCCCTGCCTCGTCGGCGACTCCCAACGCCCCGTACCGCGCGTCGACCAGGTTGACCGCGACCTCCACGATGCGCTGCAGCACGAGCTTCAGATCCAGGTCGGAGCTGACCGCGAGCACCGCCTCGAGCAGCCGATCGACGCGGCCGCGGTCGTCGCTCGGGTCTTTGGGCCCTGGCATCAGGGACCTTCCTCACTGCCACGAGAAGGGCGTGGCTGATGCCATGGTCGCAGGCGGTCACCGAGGCCGTCCTCCGAAAGGGAATCTCATGCGACGCAAGAGCTTCGACACCCTCATCTCCTCGGCGGCTCTCGTCCTCGCCGCGGTCCTGCTGTCCGCCTCCGGCCTGCTTCTGTGGGCCCACACGTTTGTCTCCGACAACGTCCGCACCCAGCTCTCCAGCGAGAAGATCTTCTTCCCCGCGAAGGGGTCCGAAGCGCTGAACGACCCGGCCATCAAGCCCTACCTGAGCAAATACGCCGGCCAGCAGCTCGTCAACGGAGAGCAGGCCAAGGCCTACGCGGACCACTTCATCGCCGTGCACCTCAAGGGCATCTCAGGCGGCAAGACCTACTCCGAGCTGTCCGCGCAGTCCATCGCCAGCCCGAACGACACCGTGCTCGCGGGCAAGGTCGCCACGGTCTTCAAGGGTGAGACCCTGCGCGGTCTGCTGCTGAACGCCTACGCCTTCGGCACCATGGCCACCGTTGCCTTCGTGGCGTTCTGGATCGCTCTCGGAAGCGGCCTGCTGCTCCTCGTCCTGGCCGCGATGGGCATGGTCCACGCCCGACGCACCGGCACCGAGGTCGCCCTGCACGTCCCCGGATGGCACCCGGAGAGCCAGCCCGTCGTCTGACCACTTCGATGCTGCGCCCCCTGCCGCTCGCGTGGCCGGGGGCGCTGGCATGCCCGGACCGCGAAGGGACGTGTGGCACGAGATTTGCGGGACGTTCTGCCCTGGTGAGCCGTCAGCTACCGGGACAGCGTGAGCACATGACCAGCACCGGCGCGGCGCATGCGCGCCGGCGTTCCACCCCTTGCCCGAAAGGCAGATCAACATGAAGGCCCTCGTCTACCACGGTCCCGGCAACAAGGCATGGGAGGACGTCCCGCACCCCGCCCTGCTGGCCGACACCGACGCCATTGTGCAGGTCGACACCACGACCATCTGCGGCACCGACCTGCACATCCTCAAAGGTGACGTCCCGGCGATGACCGACGGTCGCATCATCGGCCACGAGGCGGTCGGGACGGTGACCGAGATCGGCAGCGGCGTGAAGAACTTGATGCTCGGCGACCGCGTGCTCGTCTCCTGCGTCACCGCTTGCGGTGCGTGCCGCTACTGCCGCGAGGGCGCGTTCGGCCAGTGCCTGGGCGGCGGCGGCTGGATCCTCGGTAACGAGATCGACGGGACCCAAGCCGAGTACGTCCGAGTTCCCTTCGCGGACAACTCGACCTACCCCGTGCCGGCAGGCGTCAGCGACGACGAGCTGCTGATGCTCGCCGACATCCTGCCGACCGCGTACGAGGTCGGCGTCCTCAACGGCACCGTCCGCCCCGGGGACGTGGTCGTCGTCGTCGGGGCAGGCCCCATCGGCCTGTCGGCCATCACAGGCGCCCGCCTGTTCAGCCCCAGCCTCGTCGTGGCGATCGACCTGGCGACCAGCCGGCTGGACGCCGCCAAGGCCTTCGGCGCCGACGTCGTCATCAACAACGCCGTCGAGAGCGCCGTCGCGGCCGTACAGGCACTGACCGGTGGCCTCGGGGCGGACGTCGCCATCGAGGCCGTCGGGGCACCCGCGACGTTCGAGCTCGCCGTCGACCTGGTCCGGCCTGGTGGACACGTCGCGAACATCGGCGTGCACGGAGCCCCCGCCACTCTGCACCTGGAGCGCATCTGGGACCGCAACCTCACGCTCACCACCGGCCTCGTCGACACCTACTCGACTCCGACCCTGCTCAAGCTCCTGACCGGCCGCCAGATCGACGCTGCCCGCTTCGTCACGCACCACTTCGGCTTCGACGAGTTCGACGAGGCGTACGACGTCTTCTCCCGGGCCGGCGACACCGGTGCACTCAAGGTCGTCCTCAGCCGCACGACGACGAGCAGCTGACGACCATGGCGCCGGGGAGCGAACGCTTCCGCCCGTCGTCACCACGCCGGCTGAGGCTTGCCGGGGAGGTAGGTGACTCATGGACACAGCAGCAAGCCGGGTCGGTAGACCTGTTCTGGTTGCCACTGGGTGCTGGAAGCGGTTGTGTGCGGCACAGCGGCCGCTCGTATGAAGCGCTGGCGGCCCAGTACGGCCACCGTCGACCTCAGCAGCTGTTCCACTCGGCGCTGCACGTGCGCGTTGGCGCAGACAGCTTCGTCGTCGAGATGACACCGGCCTGGGGCCGCAACCCAGCCGCCCGCGGGGTGGTCTGCGAAGGGGCGGTCGGGTCGCGCCTGCTGGGCCGGTCACGACTGTTTCGCTACGAGGTCCGGCGGTGGCAAGGCGGCGAGATCGGTGACGTGGCCGACGCCATCGGAGGGTCCCGACGCCTCAGCAGCAATCCCGACCAGGCGCACCGGGTGCTGGAGCTCGTCGCCCACGTGCCTCCAGCGACATGGGGCAGGGACGAGCAGCACCTCGGCGACATGTGGAACTCCAACTCGCTGGTGTCCTGGTTGCTCGCACGCACGGGCCACGACCTGTCGACGCTCGCGCCTCCTCAGGGTGGCCGTGCACCCGGATGGGCCGCCGGCCTGGCACTGGCCGAGCGGCACGCCGTCGAGTCGCAACCGGGGCTGGTTACGCGGACCGCCCCATCGGTGGCCCGCGCATGACGACCTGGCTGCGCGTCGTCGTCGCGGCGGTCCTGCTCGGGCACGGCCTGATCCACCTGCTCGGCGCTGCAAAGGGTCTCGGCTGGGCCCAGGTCGCTCAGCTGAAGGAGCCCATCTCGACCGCCGGTGGCTGGGCGTGGCTCGCAGCCGCCGCCGCTGTCGTGCTCACCAGCGCTCTCCTGGCCACGGCCACGTCTGGATGGTGGGTCGCCGCCGCGGTCGCCGCGCTGCTCTCCCAGGCGGTGATCGTCACCTCATGGAGCGATGCCAAGGCAGGTACCGCCGCCAACGTCCTCCTCGTCGTGGTCGCCACCTACGGCTTCGCGGCGTACGGGCCAACGAGCTACACCGCCCAGTGGCAGCGCGGTGACAGCCAAGCTCTCACCGAGGCCGGTGCGAGCTCGGGGCTCGTGACAGTGTTCGCCGGCAAGCAAGGCGACTTCGCGCGTGTGGGACAGGTCACCTCAGCGAGTGCTAGCAGGGCGCTTGCAACTGCTAGCACCCCGCGTTAGCGTTCGTCCTGTCAGTCCGTCGTCACGTATGGAGGTGCATCGCAGGTGCCGGCTATCGGTCAGCTCGGCGAGTACATCCGTGAGCAACGGGAGAGCGCCAAGATCAGCCTTCGCGAGCTCGCGAAGTCGGCAGGTGTCAGCAACCCCTACCTCAGCCAGATCGAGCGGGGGCTGCGCAAGCCGAGTGCCGAGATCCTGCAGCAGATCGCCAAGGGGCTGCGCATCTCGGCCGAGGCGCTCTACGTCCAAGCGGGGATCCTCGACCAGCGAGAGGCCAGCCCCGTGGTCGACGCGCTGCTCGCCGACGAGGCACTGACCGAGCGGCAGAAGCAGGTGCTGCTCGAGATCCACGACAGCTTCCGCAAGGAGAACGCTGCCGCCTCTGCCCCGGCGGACGCTCCAGCAGCGCTGGAGAAGACGGCTGTCGCCGCCGTCGAGAAGGTCACCAAGAAGGCAACCTCCGGCAGGGCGTCCGCGCCGAGGCGGATGCCCTCCACCACCCCAGTAGACCCCCCTCTAGACAAGGAAAACTCTGCATGAGCACCCTCACCGCCAAGCTCCCCAAGCTCCCCGAGATCAAGCTGCCCGAGGCGCTCGACCTCGACGAGGCGAAGAAGCCCGCGTTCGCCGCCGCCGGTGTCGTCGACCTCTACGTCGAGCAGGTCAAGGCGCTGCCGACCGACGCCAAGAAGCTGCCGGCCGACCTCACCGCCAAGTTCGAGGCCGCTCGCACCGAGCGCGCCGCCCAGCTCAAGGCCGTCCCGGCGCAGCTCAAGGCGCTGCCCACCGACGCCAAGAAGCTGCAGGCCGAGCTCACCGCTCGCGTCACCAAGGCGCAGACCGAGGCCACCGCGTACTACACGAAGCTCGCCGCCCGCGGCGAGAAGCTGGTCGCGCAGATCCGTCGCCAGCCCACCACCACGGCCACGATCGCTGAGGGCAAGGCCGCTGTGAAGAAGGCCGAGGCCTCCGCCACGGCCGCCAAGAAGGCGACCAAGTCCGCCGTCAAGGCCACCGAGGACGCGGCCGAGAAGCTCGGCTGATCCTGCAGCACCGCTGCCGCACCACCCGCGACCCCCGCGCCCGGACCGAAGGTCTGAGCCGCGGGGGTCGTCGGCGTGTGAGGATGGGAGTGTGAACGCTGTCGAGGGATGGTTCCTCACCCTGCTGAACCTGGTGGTGCTCGGCACCTGCCTCTACGCGCTCGTCGACGCGGTTCGCCGGCCCGCGGCGGCCTTCGTCGCGCACGGCAAGCTCACCAAGCCGATCTGGACCGGCATCCTGGTCGGCGCGATCCTGGTCGCGCTGCTGCTGGGCTTCTTCTCCTTCATCGGGGCCCTCGCGCTGGTCGCCGCGATCGTCTACCTCGTCGACGTGAAGCCCGCGCTCTCCGGGACCAACAACTGGTAGTCACGGGCAGCGGGGTCCCGGTCACGGTCGCCGCGCACGGCTTCGGCGCCTCGATCGCGGAGACCCGACCACTGCTGTCGGGCGTCCCGGGCACCAAGGTCTTCTACGAGGCGCGCGGCCACGGGTCAGCTCCGCCGCCCGAGCAGGTGGGCTACGACGAGCTGGCCGACGACCTCGACCGCATCGCGACCGAGACCGGCGCCACGCAAGCCCTCGGGGTATCGCTGGGTGCCCACACCGTCCTGCGGCTGCTCTGCCGCCGGCCGGACCGCTTCGCGAAGGCGGTCCTGTTCCTCCCGGCCGCCCTCGACAGACCCCCGGTACGGCGGGAGGGGCTCGCCGATGCGCTGGCGGCCGGCGACCGCGAGCGGGTGCTCGACTGGGTGCGCGGGGAGCTGCCGCCGGACCGGGACACCGAGGCGTACGCGGCCGCGCGCTCGTCGTACCTGCTGTCGTCTCCCGGGCTGCTCGCGTTGCTGACAGGACTCACCGAAGCGCCCGTGCCCGACCGCACCGCGCTGGCCGCCGTCACCACGGACGTGCTCGTGCTGGCCCAGGAGGGCGACCCGGTCCACCCGGCTCAGGTCGGGCGCGAGCTGGCGGCAGCGCTGCCGAACTCCTCGCTGGTCGTGTTCGACAGCCCGGGAGTGCTGTGGCGGGAGCGCGCGCGGCTGCGCTCACTGGTCGTGGGCCATCTGGGCGAAGCCGGGTGACGGCGGCCGGCCGATGCGCATCGCCCCGATGTGGTGGACAATCTGGTCAGGGCTTGACCCGAGATGTCCAGATCTGAGCTTCACCCAGCCGAGTGAAGCGCAGCACAGGCCGTCACCAGCCCTGCCGGGACTCGTTGCTTGGACTGTCGCCGCAGTACCCCACCGGACCCAGAAGGATCGGCACCCAGATGAACCCCATCGCCAGCGTGCACGCCGAGATCGAGCTCCGCTTGGTCGTCCCCGGCGGCCCGTCCCTGCCCGTACTCGCCAACCTCCGCTACGACGTCATCGACCCGTGGGCCGTCCGCGTCGCCTTCCAGACCGGCGGCGAGGGCGACGGCATCGTCGAGTGGATGTTCGCCCGTCAGCTGCTGACCGACGGCGTTGCCGCCGCGGTGGGCGAGGGCGACGTCCGCGTCTGGCCCGCCCTGCACGGCGCCGACCGCGTGGTCAACCTCGCGATGGCCTCGCCGTCCGGCGCCGCCCTGTTCGAGATCGACCGCGACGGGCTCGTCGAGTTCCTGCAGCAGACCTACGAGGCCGTCCCGACCGGCGCGGAGGACGAGGTCGTCGACCTCGATGCCGAGCTGGCCCTGCTGCTGTCGCTCTAGCGACCCTTCTAGCGACCTCTGCTGGTCAGCCGGTCCGCAGCGCGGCGACCTGCGACTCGTCCCCCTCGGTGGTGAGGGACGAGAGCGGCACCCGGCCCCAGAGGGCCAGGAAGACCCCTGATGCTGTCCCCTCGAGGACAGCGTCAGGGGTCTTCTCGTTGCCCCACGTCCGCTCGCTGTCGGTGAGCCGGACCAGCACGTTGCCCGGCATCGTCTCGTGGTGGACCGTCAGCACCTCGTCGATGCCGTCCTCGGCGAGCCCTGCCACGAAGCCCTGCGCGTCGTGGCGCGCCGACTCCGCGTCCCAGCGGTGCACCGCGGCCTCGAGCGCCATCCGGCGCCGCCAGAACGCCACCGTCTGAGGGGTGTGCGGCGCCCAGTTCCACGCCGGCCCGTCGAGCGGCCGGTCGAGCGCGGCCAGCAGCAGCTTCGTCCCCTCCTCGAACCACAGCAGCAGGGCGTCGTCGTCCTCCGGGACGTCGGTGTGCTCGGTCGGCGGATCGGTGACGCCGCGCACGAGGTGCAGCGCGTGGAAGCGCTGCACCCCTCCGAGGTGCGCCGTGAGGTCGCCGACCGTCCACTCCGGGCAGCTCGGCACCCGAGCCGGCAGGTTGCCGTTGACCGCGCGCAGGAACGCGGCGCTCTCCTCGGCGATGACCTCTGCGTAGTTCACATCCCGGCCCGGAGGTCGAGGTCGTCCGGTGGCTGCTCCGGCGTCTTCCAGCCGATGTAGGGCTTGCCGAAGAAGCCGTGCAGCACGTTGGCCCGGTCGACCATGTGCGTCCACGCCGTCTCGAACGCCTCGACGTCCTGCGCCTTGATGGCCTGCGTCACCGGGGCGTAGTCCTCGGCCAGGTAGGCCGTCATCTCCGGCTCGTACTTCGGCCGCGACTCCGCGGACAGCGTCAGCTGCTTGACCGCCGACTTGCTGAAGTACGCCGCCAGTGGCCAGTTGCCGGCCTTCGCCGCGTGGTAGCAGCGGTGCAGCCGCGGCCCCACCTCGGCCATCAGGCGGTCCATGCCTGGCTGCATCCGCGCGAGCTCGTTCAGGGTCAGGTCGCGCTTGCCGTTGTTGACGGTGATGTCGTCCGCGTTCACACGGTCGAGCCTACGAGCCGGCGCCGACGCCGGCGGGGCCGCGTGGCCTGAGGCCGTCAGGTCGAAGAGGAGCAGGGAAGCGTCAGGGGGCGACGCTTGCCCAGGGGACAGTGACCTCGCCGTCGCGACGGCGCCCGACCTGCTCCCACTCCAGGCCGGCGCACATCGCGGCCCAGCGCTGCCGGTTGCCGAACGTGCCGACCGGCGCGGCGGCGTCCCAGGCCCGGTCCAGCTCGCTGAGCAGTGCGTGGACGGGTGAGCCGGGGACGTTGTGGTGGATCAGCGCCTTCGGGAGCCGCTCGGCCAGCGACGAGGGGCGGTCCAGGTGCTCGACCGCCCCGGCCAGGGTCAGCGACTGCGGACCGTCGCGCGTGAGCGTCACCCAGGCCGCCCGACGCCCCACCTCGTCACACGTGCCCTCGAGCAGGATCCCCTTGTCCTGCAGGCCTTCTCGCATGGTGAGCCAGGCGTCCTCGGCCGCCTTCTCGTCGTACTGGCGAAGCACGTTGAGCGCCCTGACCACGAGCGGTCGCAGCCCCGCGAGCTCGAACCCGCCGCGCACGAACGACAGCCCCTCGCACGTCGCGGGCAGGGCCGCGTCGACGCGGGCCTGGTCGATCTCGACACCGACCACCCGCGCCTCCGGGCGGATCGCGCGGACCCGGGCGTGCAGCTCGACGGCAGTGATCGGCGTGGCGCCGTAGCCCAGGTCGACGAGCAGCGGCTCGGGTGCGGTCGTGAGCAGCGAGCGGTGCACCTCGACCAGGTGCCGGTCGACCCGCCTCAGCCTGTTGGGGTTCGTCGTTCCGCGTGTCGGGAGGCCGAGTGCCCGGGCCCGCCCTGCGGCGTACCGCTTCTCGCGGGCTGGCTCAGGAGCTATCGCCGCACGACCTTGTGCGACGCGAGCTGCTGCTGCGGGGTGATCTGCACCAGGTCGATGTTGACGTGCGCGGGCCGGGTGGCGACCCACACGATGGCGTCCGCGCAGTCCTCGGCCGTGAGCGCCTCGACGCCCTCGTAGACCGCAGCCGCCCGGGCGGCGTCGCCCTCGAACCTGTTCACCGAGAACTCCGGGGTCGCCACCATCCCGGGGGCGACTTCCGACACCCGGAGCTCCGGCTCCTCGAGGCG
>JAOPVZ010000142.1 GCA_025965935.1 Frankiales bacterium
ACTCCCAGACGCACGCCTTCAAGAAGATCGACATGACCCAGTGGCACACCTACGGCGTCGAGTGGACCCCGACCAGGCTGCTCTTCACCATCGACGGCGTCGGCTGGGCCACGATGGGCGGGGCCGCAGTGCCGCACCAGGCGATGAAGCTCGCCATCCAGACGATGGCCACCAGCTCGCCGAGCACCACCAACGAGGTCCGCATGTCCATCGCGGACGTCTACGTCTGGGCGTACCACTAGCCGGTGCTCGTCCCGACGGCCCTGCTCCCCACGGAGCAGGGCCGTCGTCGTCCCCAGGACGATGCCCTCGAAGCGGTGCGCCCGTACGGTCGGCAGGTGCCTGCCGTCGTACGCGTCCTGCTGCTTGCCGCCTTCCAGGTGGTGGGCACTGTCGGGGCCGCCCACGGGCAGGACCGCACGTTCCCCGCATGGGCCGGCGTGCTGCTAGTGGCCGGACCGCTCGCGCTGCTCGCCGTGCGGCGGCTGCCGTGGGTCGCGCTGGGCGTGTCGCTGGGGGCAGCGGTCGCGTGGTTCGCGCTCGGCTACCCGGGCGGTCCGGTGCCGGCCGCGTTCGTCGCCGCGGTCATCAGCAGTGTCCTGCACGGGCACCGCGTCCAGGCCTGGGTCGCCGTCGCCGCGGGCGGCGTCGCCCTCTGGGTCGCCTGGGCCGTGGGCGCCCACACGCTCGGGCCGGCTCTCGGTGGGACGGCCTGGCTCGTGGTCCTCGTCACAGTGGCCGAGCAGATCCGAACCCGGCGCCAGCAGGCGGTCGAACGGCGGGCCGCGCGGCTGGAGGAGGACCGCCGGCGCGCGTCGGAGGAGCGCCTCATGGTGGCCCGCGAGCTCCACGACGTGCTGGCGCACAGCGTCTCCCTCATCAGCGTGCACGCGGGGGTCGCTCTGCACCTGCTCGACAGCGACCCGGCGCAGGTCCGGACGTCGCTCGAGACGATCCGCGACGCCAGCCGGGACACCCTCACGGAGCTGCGGGCGACGGTCGGGGCGCTGCGCGTGCCCGCGGAGGAGGCGCCGCTGCGCCCGACGCCCGGGCTCGCCTCGCTGCCGTCGCTGGTCTCCGGCGTGGCCGGCGCCGGACTCGACGTCCGCTCGCGGGTCGAGGGCATGGAGCGGGCGCTGCCTGCGGCGGTCGACCTCGCGGCCTACCGCATCGTCCAGGAAGCGCTCACCAACGTGACCCGGCACGCATCGGCGACGCGCGCCGACGTCGTCGTGTCCTACGGCGCGACCGGCGTCACCGTGCAGGTCACCGACGACGGCCGCGGAGGCGGATCGGTACCCGCGGGCAACGGGCTCACCGGCATGCGTGAGCGCGCCGTCGCCCTGGGCGGCTCGCTGGCGGCTGGACCTCGCCCGGAGGGCGGGTTCCGCGTGGAGGCGGTGCTCCCGCTGTGAGCAGCGCCGCGATCCGGGTCCTGCTGGCGGACGACCAGGCACTGGTGCGCGCGGGCTTCCGCGCGCTCCTGGACGCGTCCGCCGGCATCACCGTCGTCGGTGAGGCGGCCGACGGTGCCGAGGCCGTCCGGCTGGCCGTCGAGCTGCTGCCGGACGTCGTCCTCATGGACGTGCGGATGCCGTCGGTGGACGGGCTGGAGGCGACCCGGCGGATCGCCGCCGACCCCCGCCTCGCCGAGGTGCGGGTCGTCATCCTGACGACGTTCGAGCTCGACGAGTACGTCTTCGAGGCGCTGCGAGCGGGTGCCTCCGGCTTCCTGCTCAAGGACACCGAGCCCGTCGAGCTGCTGCGCGCCGTCCAGGTCGTGGCGGCCGGCGAGGCGCTGCTCTCGCCGTCGGTCACGCGGCGGCTCGTCGAGGAGTACGCCACGCGCTCGCGCACGGCCCCGCTCGCCGCCGAGCTGAGCCGCCTGACCGACCGCGAGCGCGAGGTCGTCGCCCTCGCCGCCGAGGGGCTCACCAACGAGCAGATCGCGACGCGCCTGGTGGTGTCGCCGGCGACGTCCAAGACGCACGTGTCCCGCGCCATGGTGAAGCTCGGCGTGCGCGACCGGGCACAGCTGGTCGTGCTCGCCTACGAGTCCGGGCTCGTCAAGCCCGGCTGGTCGTAGTCCCACGGGAGCAGGCCAACTGCCCCCTGCGGTACGACGACGGGCGCGGCTGCGCCGTCGAGGCTGATGCTCATGACTCAACCCGTCGTCGTGACACACGGCCTGACCAAGCGCTACGCACAGCGCACCGCCGTCGACGGCCTCGACATGCACATCCCCTCGGGGGTCGTCGCGGGCTTCATCGGGGCCAACGGCGCGGGCAAGACGACCACCCTGCGGATGCTGCTCGGTCTGGTGCGCCCCACGGAGGGCACGGCGACCGTGCTGGGGCACGACCTGAGCGAGCCGTCGTCGTACCTGCCGAAGGTCGGCGCGCTCATCGAGAGCCCGGCGTTCTACCCCGGGCTGTCGGGGGAGCGGAACCTGCGGGTGCAGACGATGCTCGGTGGGCTGCCCGATCGGCGGATCCCCGAGGTGCTCGAGATCGTCGGCCTGTCAGGCCGCGGCGGCGACCAGTACCGCAGCTACTCCCTCGGGATGAAGCAGCGCCTCGGCATCGCGGCCGCGCTGCTCGGCGATCCGGAGCTGCTGGTCCTCG
>JAOPVZ010000227.1 GCA_025965935.1 Frankiales bacterium
GGCCGGAGGCCCTAGGGGCGGCATAGGGTCGACTGATGAGCGCCAGCCGTCATGTGGTCGACACGGGGCTGGCCGCGAGCATCGCGGCGCGGCTCGCACCGCCGGGGCCATCGCTGTCGCTGGTCGAGGCGGCGGACGTCGTGGTCATGCTGCGCGACCTCACCGACGCGGCGGAGGCGCACGTCCGCGAGGTCACCGGCTTGCACGGCCGGGTCGGGCCGGCGACGGTCGTCGACCGGGCGGGATGGGCGGAGGCGAACGCGGAGGGCTTCGACAACGTCCTGGCGCCGCTGAGCGACCTGCTCACGCGCAAGCAGAACAAGGTGACCGTCGCGGCGACGGCCAAGGTCACCGGCGTCCAGATCGGGTCGCTGCTGGCCTGGTTGTCGAGCAAGGTCCTCGGCCAGTACGAGGCGTTCCAGCCCGAGGGGCAGGAGGGGCGGCTGCTGCTCGTTGCCCCGAACATCGTCGAGGCGGAGCGCAAGCTCGGTGTCGACCCGCACGACTTCCGGCTGTGGGTGGCCCTGCACGAGGTCACCCACCGCACCCAGTTCACCGCCGTCCCGTGGCTGCACGCGCACGTCCGGGAGGAGGTGCAGAACCTCGTACGGGCCTCGAAGCTCGATGACCCTGAGGCGCTGGTCGCCCGGATCAAGCAGCTCGCCGCCGGCCCGCGGGGCGGCTCCCTCATCGAGCTGATCCAGACCCCCGAGCAGAAGGAGGTCATGGACCGCGTCACCGGGTTCATGTCCCTGCTCGAGGGCCATGCCGAGCACGTCATGGACGGCGTGGGCCCCTCGGTCGTCCCCACCGTGCACCACATCCGCGCGCGCTTCGAGCAGCGGCGGCTCGACAGGGGCGGGCCGTTCGAGCGGCTGCTGCGGCGGCTGCTCGGCCTGGACCTCAAGGCGTTGCAGTACTCGCAGGGCCGGGCCTTCGTCGGTGCCGTCGTGAACGAGGTCGGGATGGCCGGGTTCAACCGCGTCTGGACCTCCCCCGAGACGCTGCCCTCCAAGGCCGAGATCACCGACCCGGCCGCCTGGATCGCCCGCATCGGATGAGCGGACCGCCGCCGGCGACTGCTGCCACGCGCGTGGCGGTACGCCGGTCGCTGGCCGACGTCGCCGGCCCGGTGGCGGCGGCGGTCTCCGGTGGTGCGGACTCGCTCGCGCTGGCGGCAGCCCTAGCCTTCGAGCGCCCGGGCTCAGCCGCCGTGGTGGTGGACCACGGCCTGCAGGCCGGGTCGGAGGAGGTCGCGGCCAAGGCCGCCGCCCAGTGCGAGTCGCTCGGCCTGACGGCGACCGTCCTCAGCGGCCGCTCGGCGCCGGGCGAGGCTGCAGCCCGGGAGCTGCGCTACCAGCTGCTCGACGCGGTCGAGGGCACCGTCCTGCTCGGGCACACCCGCGACGACCAGGCCGAGACGGTGCTCCTCGGGGTGCTGCGGGGCTCCGGTGCCAGGGCGCTGGCGGGGATGGCACCGGTCCGCGGCCGCTACCGGCGGCCCTTCCTCGACCTGACCCGAGAGCAGACGCGGGCCGCCTGCCTCGAGTCCGGTCTGACGCCGTGGGACGACCCCCACAACGACGACCCGGGTTTCTCCCGGGTGCGGTTCCGGCAGCTGCTCGCGGAGCTGCCCACGGCCGGCCTGGCCCGGACGGCTCGGCTGCTCAGGGAGGACGCCGATGCCCTGGACGCGCTGGCGGTCCCGCTGTGCGACGTACCCGCCCTGCTCGCGCTGCCGGCCGCTCTGCGGTCCCGATCCCTCAAGCTGTGGGCCGAGCAGGAGTGCGGCCGGGCGGTGACCAGCGCCCACGTCGACGCCCTGCGGGCGCTGGTCGAGGACTGGCGCGGCCAGGGCCCGGTGGCCCTTCCTGGCGGCGGCCGGGTGACCCGCCTCGGCGGGCGGCTAGCCTTCACCTCGTGACGCTGGTCCCCCCGGAGATCGAGGAAATCCTGTACTCCGAGCAGGAGATCCAGGACAAGGTGCGCGAGCTCGCCAAGGCCATCGACGAGGACTACCGCGGCCAGGAGCTGCTGCTGGTGGGAGTCCTCAAGGGCGCCGTGATGGTGATGGCCGACCTGGCGCGCGCCCTCGAGACGCCCGTGTCGATGGAGTTCATGGCCGTCTCGTCGTACGGCTCCGCGACCTCCTCCAGCGGCGTGGTCCGGATCCTCAAGGACCTCGACCGCGAGATCACCGACAAGCACGTCCTCGTCGTGGAGGACATCATCGACAGCGGCCTGACGCTGAACTGGCTGCTGCGCAACATGCGCTCACGAGGCCCGGCGAGCGTGGAGGTCTGCGCGCTGTTCCGCAAGCCGGAGGCCGCGAAGGTGGACGTCGCGGTGCGCTACACGGGGTTCGACATCCCCAACGCCTTCGTCGTCGGGTACGGCCTGGACTACGCCGAGCGGTACCGCGACCTGCCGTTCGTGGGCCGCCTCAAGGCCGAGGTGTACGCCGGCCAGCAGTGATGCCCGGGGTGATGCGCGGGTGATGCTGTAGTGACCCCGGTCACGCATCGGAACACCGATCGATGCCCACCCGTTGTCAGCTGTGGCGGCTCACCGCACCGGTGTACCGTCGAAGCAGGACACCCTGGTGTCCTCACACGCTGCCGACAGGAGGGACGGGGCTGCCCGCCCCGGCGTCGATGAACCTCAAGCGCTTCACCCGTGGCCCCGCGCTCTACATCGTGCTGGCACTCGTCCTGGTCGTGGCCGTGACGGCCGGTCTGCGGGGCAGCGACTACAAGCCCGCCAGCACGGCGCAGATCTTCTCCTACATCTCCTCCGGCCAGGTCAGCACCGACTCGGTGCACGTGAAGAACCAGCTGCTCGACAAGGAGCAGGAAGTCCGCGTCACGCTGGACAACGGCAACAAGTACCAGGCGTCCTTCCTGGTCGACCAGGGCCGTGACTTCGCCGCTGCCTTCAAGACCGCCAACGTCCCCTACGACGTCAAGGTCAGCCACGAGAACATCTTCGTGAGCTTCCTGTTCTCGGTCTTCCCGATCCTGCTGATCGTCGGGCTGCTGTTCTTCTTCATGAACCAGATGCAGGGCGGCGGGTCCCGCGTCATGCAGTTCGGCAAGAGCAGAGCGAAGCTGGTCAGCAAGGACACCCCCAAGACGACCTTCGCCGACGTCGCGGGCGTCGACGAGGCCATCGAGGAGCTCCAGGAGATCAAGGAGTTCCTCGAGAGCCCAGGGAAGTTCCAGGCGATCGGCGCCAAGATCCCCAAGGGCGTGCTGCTCTACGGCCCGCCCGGCACCGGCAAGACCCTGCTCGCCCGGGCGGTCGCCGGTGAGGCCGGCGTGCCGTTCTACTCGATCTCCGGCTCGGACTTCGTCGAGATGTTCGTCGGTGTCGGCGCCAGCCGCGTGCGCGACCTGTTCGACCAGGCCAAGGCCAACGCCCCCGCGATCATCTTCGTCGACGAGATCGACGCCGTCGGCCGGCACCGCGGTGCCGGCCTCGGCGGCGGTCACGACGAGCGCGAGCAGACGCTCAACCAGATGCTCGTCGAGATGGACGGCTTCGACGTCAAGGGCGGCGTCATCATGATCGCGGCCACCAACCGGCCCGACATCCTCGACCCGGCGCTGCTGCGCCCGGGCCGCTTCGACCGCCAGATCGCCGTCGACCGCCCGGACATGGCCGGCCGCCGGCAGATCCTCGAGGTGCACGCCAAGGGCAAGCCGATGGCGGCGGACGTCGACCTGCAGGTCATCGCCCGGCGTACCCCCGGGTTCACCGGCGCTGACCTCGCCAACGTCGTCAACGAGGGCGCCCTGCTCACCGCGCGCACCGGCCAGAAGCAGATCACGCTGGAGACGCTCGAGGAGTCCATCGACCGCGTCATGGGCGGCCCGCAGCGCCGCAGCCGGCTGATGAACGACAAGGAGAAGAAGGTCACCGCCTACCACGAGGGCGGCCACGC
>JAOPVZ010000234.1 GCA_025965935.1 Frankiales bacterium
CGCCGATCGGGTGGCCGAGCGCGATCGCGCCGCCGTTGACGTTGACCTTGGCCGGGTCGATGCCGAGCGCCTTGGTGGAGGCGATCCCGACCGCGGCGAACGCCTCGTTGAGCTCGAAGAGATCGACATCGCCGATCTCGGCGCCTTGCTTGGCGAGGGCGGCCTTGATGGCGTTGGCCGGCTGCTCCTGCAGGGAGTTGTCCGGGCCGGCGACGATGCCGTGGGCGCCGATCTCGGCGATCCAGGACAGGCCGAGCGACTCGGCCTTCTCCTTGCTCATCACGACGACCGCCGCGGCGCCGTCGGAGATCTGCGAGGCGTTGCCGGCGGTGAGCGTGCCGTCCTTGACGAAGGCCGGCTTGAGGGCGCCGAGCGACTCCGCGGTCGTCCCCGGACGCACGCCCTCGTCCTCGGTGACGAGGATCGGGTCGCCCTTCCGCTGCGGGATGGAGACCGGGACGATCTCGTCGTTGAAGGTGCCGTCCTTGATGGCAGTCGCGGCCAGCTCGTGGCTGCGGGCGGCGAACTCGTCCTGCTCCGCGCGGGTCTGCGGCGCGAAGTTGGCCGCGACCTTCTCGGTGGCCTCACCCATGGCGACCTTGTCGAAGGCGTCGAACAGGCCGTCGTGGAACGTCGCGTCGAGGATCTCCGCGTTGCCGTAGCGGTAGCCGCTGCGCCCCTTGGGCAGCAGGTACGGCGCCTGGGTCATCGACTCCATGCCGCCGGCGACGACGATCTCGACCTCACCCGCACGGATGAGCTGGTCGGCGAGGGCGATGGCGTCCAGCCCGGAGAGGCAGACCTTGTTGATCGTGAGGGCCGGCACGTTCATCGGGATGCCGCCCTTGACCGCCGCCTGGCGGGCCGTGATCTGGCCCTGCCCCGCCTGCAGGACGTGACCCATGATCACGTAGTCGACCTGGTCACCACTGACGCCGGCCTTGTCCAGCGCGCCCTTGATGGCGACGCCGCCCAGGTCCATGGCCGTGAAGTCCTTGAGCGCTCCGGAGAGCTTGCCGATCGGCGTACGGGCGCCGGCCACGATCACGCTGGTCATGTGGGGGTCCTCCTGCATCGAGTGACGTTCCTGCAACGATAGGTCCAGCCCGAACCGCGTTCTACAGGGAGTCACTGTCGTGAGCATCACGCACATCGATCACGTGGGAATCGCCGTCGCCGACCTCGATGCGGCCATCGCCCTCTACGAGAAGGCCTACGGCATGACGTGCGTGCACGTCGAGGTCAACGAGGAGCAGGGCGTCCGCGAGGCGATGATGGAGGTGGGCCACTCGGGCTCGTACGTGCAGCTGCTCAGCCCGCTGAACCCGGACACCACCATCGGGCGCTTCCTGGACAAGAACGGCCCAGGCATCCAGCAGATGGCCTACCGCACCGACGACCTGGACGCGCTGTCCGAGCACCTGCGCGCAGAGGGCATGAAACTCCTCTACGACGAGCCCCGGACCGGTACGGCGGGCTCGCGCGTCAACTTCATCCACCCCAAGAGCGCCGGTGGCGTGCTCGTCGAGCTCGTCGAGCCCGGCCCGGGCGGGATGGGCCACTGACCTCGCGCTGATCCACGGAGAGTTGGCGCACTCCCGGAGCCCCGAAAGCGCGCCAACTCTCTGTGGATCAAGAGGCTGGTACGGCGGTCAGCTGCCGAGGTTGGTCGTCATCCGCTGCCATGAGAACGGCCCGAAGGTCCCGGCCTGCCGCGGGCTGATCGTGAGTTTCAGCCACTCGAGCGGGAACGTGCTGCCGTGCACGGTGATCCGGTGGAAGTTCGGGACCGTGTAGCCCGGGTGCGTGGCCGCCTCGTTCGCCTGCTGCGTCGGGTCGCAGGCCACGGTGGAACCGGCCGTTGCTCCCTCGGTCTCGCACGGGGCGGCAGCCGAGAACGGGTTGTCCGAGCGGTAGACGTGCGAGTCGCCGTTGAACAGCAGCACGGGGCGACCCAGGGCGTTGGTGTGGTCGGCGAGGCTCTTCACGATCGGCTCGTAGTTCGTCAGGTGCGCGGCGGTGTTGCCGTCGACGTCCCACATGTCGGCCTGCGTGATGACGACGACACCGTGGGCGTCGTTCTGCGCCGCCTCGGCGAAGGCGGCGTCGAGCCAGCGCAGGTCAGCAGCGGTGCGGGCCACGCGCTCGGCGGTCTGGCGGTCGGTGAGCGGCGCGCCGAACCAGGGGTCGGCGTCGTTGTTGCTGCCTCCCGGCACGTTGACGGTCACGAACTCGACGCCCTTGCGCTGCCAGCGGACGTTCTCGACGTACGCGGCGTCCTCCGGGTGCGCTGGGTCGTAGGCCGTGGCCTGCGACTGCACCGTCAGGTTGCCCTGCCCGAGGGTCTGGCCGGGGTTGCTGAAGAAGGTCGAGCGGACCAGGTCGAGGTTCGCGACCGGGTCTCCGCCGGCGTAGTCGACCGGGCTGCCGTTCGCCGCGACATGGCCGCCCTCGGCAGGCTTGTGGCAGTCGGCCCACTCGTTGTCACCCGGGGTGTACACGAGGGAGTCCTGGAAGCGGGTCCAGAGGTTCGCCACCGACTGGTCGTAGGCCTGCGTGCAGTACTGCTTGCCGGAGTGGATGTCACCGACGTGGACGACCGAGGAGACATCGGGGTCGGCGTTGATCTGGTCGATGAAGGCCGGGGTGTCGCCGAACTCGGCGGTATCGGCGTTGCTCGTGCCATAGGGCGCGTCCCCGAAGATCGCCATCGTCAAGGCGCCGTTGTCCTTCGCGGACGCGGTCCCTGGTGCTGCGATGAGCAGCCCTCCGCAGGCCAGTGCTGCCGCGGCCCCTCCGCAGAGGGCTCTCTTGCTGTGTCGTCTCATGGGCGTGACCTTGCTGAGCCCGCACTGACCGGAGCCGTCCGCAGGGCGACGCGGGGATGAACGCCGCGCGAAGGGATGGCCCGCCGCCCGAGGTGCACTTACTGGTCGGTAGCCTTCTCGGAACGTTTCAGAGCAGGGAGTGTGGACGTTGAAGGAGATCCTCGAGGCCATCCTGGCCGGTGAGACCCCGGAGGGCCCGGTGCCCTCGACGTACAAGGGTGTCGTCGTCCGCAAGGACGAGGTGGGCATGTTCGAGGGCGTCGCGACCCGCGACAAGGACCCGCGCAAGAGCCTGCACCTCGACGAGGTGGACACCCCGCAGCTCGGCCCGGGCGAGGCGATCGTCGCCGTCATGGCGAGCTCGGTGAACTTCAACACCGTCTGGACGTCGATCTTCGAGCCGGTCAGCACGTTCGGCTTCCTGGAGCGCTACGGAAGGCTCAACGAGTACAGCAAGCGGCACGACCTGCCGTACCACGTGGTCGGCTCCGACCTGTCCGGCGTCGTGCTCGCCGTCGGCCCGGGCGTCTCGAAGTGGAAGGCCGGCGACCAGGTGGTCGCGCACTGCCTCAGCGTCGAGATGGAGGACCCGGAGGGCTACGACGACGCGATGCTCGACCCGCAGCAGCGGATCTGGGGCTTCGAGACCA
>JAOPVZ010000253.1 GCA_025965935.1 Frankiales bacterium
CGCCAACAAGGACGCCCGCATCCACGTGAAGCTGGTGGCCGAGGTGGGTGTCGGCACGGTCGCCGCCGGCGTCTCGAAGGCGCATGCCGACGTGGTGCTCATCTCCGGCCACGACGGCGGCACCGGCGCTTCGCCCCTGACCTCGCTCAAGCACGCGGGTGCTCCGTGGGAGCTCGGCCTCGCCGAGACGCAGCAGACGCTGCTGCTCAACGGGCTGCGCGACCGCATCGTGGTGCAGGTCGACGGCCAGCTGAAGACCGGCCGTGACGTGGTCATCGCCGCGCTGCTGGGCGCCGAGGAGTTCGGCTTCGCCACCGCACCGCTCGTCGTGAGCGGATGCATCATGATGCGGGTCTGCCACCTCGACACCTGCCCGGTCGGCATCGCGACGCAGAACCCGGAGCTCCGCAAGCGGTTCAGCGGCAACCCCGACTTCGTCGTGACGTTCTTCGAGTACATCGCCGAGGAGGTGCGCGAGCACCTGGCCCGCCTCGGTTACCGGTCGATCGAGGAGGCCGTCGGGCACGCCGAGGTTCTCGACACCAAGCGCGCGATCGAGCACTGGAAGGCGGCCGGCCTCGACCTGTCGCCGATCCTGCACGTGCCCGACCTGCCCGCAGGCACCGCGCTCACCCAGCAGGTGGCGCAGGACCACGGCTTGGGCGCAGCACTCGACAACACGCTGCTGCAGCTGTGCGAGGGCGCGCTCGCGGACGGCACGCCGGTGAAGCTGGAGCTGCCGGTGCGCAACGTCAACCGGACGGTCGGGACGATGCTCGGTGCCGAGCTGACCCGTCGGCACGGTGGCGGCGGGCTGCCGGACGGCACGATCGACATCACCTTCACGGGGTCGGCAGGCCAGTCGTTCGGGGCGTTCCTGCCGCGCGGTGTGACGCTGCGGCTGCTGGGCGATGCGAACGACTACGTCGGCAAGGGCCTGAGCGGCGGCCGGATCGCCGTACGCCCTGCTCTGGACGCGTCGTTCCCGGCGGAGGACAACGTCATCGCCGGAAACACCCTGCTGTACGGCGCCACCGCGGGCTCGCTGTACGTCCGCGGGCGGGTGGGGGAGCGGTTCTGCGTCCGCAACTCGGGTGCCACCGCGGTGGTCGAGGGCGTCGGCGACCACGCCTGCGAGTACATGACCGGTGGGCGGGTCGCGATCCTCGGCCCCACCGGGCGCAACGTCGCCGCCGGCATGAGCGGCGGCGTCGCCTACGTCGTCGACCTCGACCCGGCGCGCGTCAACCGCGAGATGGTCGACCTCGACCCGCTGGACGAGGGAGACCGGGAGACGCTGCGGCAGATGCTCGCCGAGCACGCCGAGGAGACCGGTTCGCCGGTCGCCGCCGCACTCATCGACCAGCTGGAGCGCTTCACCAAGGTGATGCCGCGCGACTACAAGCGGGTGCTCGCCGAGATGGACTCGGCCGAGCAGCTGCTGCAGACGGCAGGGAACTAGACATGGCCGACCCCCAGGGCTTCCTCAAGCTCGACCGCCAGACGCCCACGCGACGTCCCGTCGACGTCCGGATCCGCGACTGGAAGGAGGTCTACGAGGACTTCCCGAAGGAATCGCTCGCAGGCCAGGCTTCCCGGTGCATGGACTGCGGCATCCCGTTCTGCCACAACGGCTGCCCGCTCGGGAACCTCATCCCGGAGTGGAACGACCTCGTCTACAAGGACGACTGGTCATCGGCCATCGAGCGGCTGCACGCCACCAACAACTTCCCGGAGTTCACCGGGCGGCTGTGCCCCGCGCCGTGCGAGGCCTCGTGCGTGCTCGGCATCAACCAGGACCCGGTCACCATCAAGCAGGTCGAGGTCGAGATCATCGACCGGGCCTGGGACGAGCTGCACGTTCTGCCGTCGCTGGCGAAGGAGTCCTCAGGCAAGTCGGTGGCCGTCGTCGGCTCCGGCCCGGCGGGGCTCGCGACGGCGCAGCAGCTGACCCGCGCCGGGCACGCCGTGACCGTCTTCGAGCGGGCGCCCCGGATCGGCGGGCTGCTGCGGTACGGCATCCCCGAGTTCAAGATGGAGAAGCGGCACCTCGACCGCCGGCTCGAGCAGATGGCCGCGGAGGGCACCACCTTCAAGGCGGGCGTGAACGTCGGCGTCGACGTCACCGTCGAGCAGCTGCGCGCGCAGTTCGACGCGGTCGTACTTGCCGGTGGCTCGACCGTCGGCCGCGACCTGCCCGCTCCGGGTCGAGAGCTCGCCGGCATCCACCTCGCCATGGAGTACCTCGTCCCGGCCAACGAGGTGCAGGAAGGCACCCGGTCCGACTGGCCGATCACGGCCGAGGACAAGCACGTCGTCATCATCGGCGGCGGCGACACCGGCGCCGACTGCCTCGGCACCGCGCACCGGCAGGGCGCGGCGTCCGTGACGCAGCTGGAGATCATGCCGG
Organism: Frankiales bacterium; assembly: GCA_025965935.1. Classification (GTDB taxonomy): domain Bacteria; phylum Actinomycetota; class Actinomycetes; order Mycobacteriales; family SCTD01; genus RYN-111. Next base: position 2,411 of record JAOPVZ010000253.1, read on the forward strand.
AGCCCCCCGCCCAACGGGCCAGCTCCACCCCGTGGCCGACCTGGCCACTGATGCTGCGCACCTCGTCGGCGCACGAGGAGGGCGGCGAGCGGGTCTTCGCCGTCTCCACCACCGAGTACGTCGGCAAGGACGGCGCCGTCGACGCGATCCGGCTCACCGACGTGGACGCCTCCTTCCAACCGATCCCCGGCAGCGAGCGGACCATCCCGGCCCAGCTGGTGCTGCTCGCCATGGGGTTCGTCAGCCCCCAGCACGAGGGGCTGCTCGACGAGCTGGGCGTCGCCTACGACGGCCGCGGCAACGTCGAGCGGTCGTCGTCGTGGGAGTCCTCGGTGCCCGGCGTCTTCGTCGCCGGCGACATGGGCCGCGGGCAGTCGCTCATCGTGTGGGCGATCGCGGAGGGCCGCTCCTGCGCGGCCGCGGTCGACGCCCACCTGATGGGCACCACCACGCTGCCCAACCCGGTCCGCCCCACCGACCGCCCCACGTAACCACCCGCACCACCCGCATGAATGGATACAGCGCTGCTCTTTTCGGGCGGAATTGAGCAGCGCGGTATCCATTCATCCGGGGGGACGGGCAGGCTGGGGGCGTGTACTCGCTCGTGAGCGCCTCGGTCCTCGCCTGCGACCTCGCGCGGCACCCGTCCGGTGCCGCGGTCGCCGACGTGGTCGACCGGGTCCTCGCCCTGGGCGGCACCGACCTCGGTACGGCGGCACCGGTGGCCGTCCGCGCACGGGTACTGGCCTCGCTCGCGGGTGCGCCACGGATGTCGCGGCTGATGGACGGCGTCACGGCGACGCTCGCCGAGGGCCTGCCCGACAGCCGCACCAGCCAGGTCCTGCTGGCCGCGCTCACCGAGACGCCGCTCGGCGGCCTCGAGGACCTGCACCGGATGCTGGCCGACGAGGGCGCGTGCCAAGTCGCGCTCGACGCGGTCACGGTCGCCTGGGCCGGACGCGAGGCGGACCTGCACGACCTGCAGCTGCTGCGAGCCCCCTGGGCCGACGCGGTCGACCCGGTCCCGCCCACCCCACCGGAGTTCGACGGGCTCAGCGAGCTGCTGGACGAGATCGCCCGCCGCGGGCCGCGGCAGTGGCAGCGCACGGCCGACGCGCATGGCGCCCATCGCGGGACCCTCGCGTGGAGCGCCGCCATGCACGCGGCCTGCCGCGCCGCCTTCGAGGCCGACCGGCTCGTGGCCGTGGCTCGTGCCCAGCTCGCTGCGGCCCGCGCGCTGCGGCTGTCGGGCGCCAGCACCGGTCCGGAGGCGCACGGGATCGCGATGGCGGTCACTGCCGCCGTACAGGCTGTGTGCACCTCCGACGTCCACGACGGGCGGTGGCTGATGAGCGCCTGGGAGGCCGGGTCATAGGGTGACCTGGTGAAGCGCCGCGCCAAGATCGTCTGCACCCTCGGCCCGGCCACCCACTCCTACGAACGGGTGCGGGCACTGGTCTACGCGGGGATGGACGTCGCCCGCCTGAACTTCAGCCACGGCAGCTACGAGGACCATCAGCAGGCCTACGCCTGGGTCCGCCAGGCGAGCGACGACAGCGGCCGCGGTGTCGGCGTCCTCGTCGACCTGCAGGGACCGAAGATCCGGCTGGGGGCGTTCGCCGACGGGCCGGTCGTGTGGGCCACCGGCGAGACGGTCGGCATCACGGTCGAGGACGTCCCGGGCGACCACGACCTGGTGTCGACGACCTACAAGGGCCTGGCCGACGACGTGTCGGTGGGCGAGCGGCTGCTCGTCGACGACGGCAAGGTGGGGCTGCGCGTCGTCGCGATCGACGGCCCGGTGGTGCGCTGCCAGGTCACCGAGGGCGGACCGGTCAGCAACCACAAGGGCCTCAGCCTGCCCGGCATCGGCGTCAACGTCCCGGCGCTGTCCGACAAGGACAAGGCCGATCTGCGCTTCGCGATGGGGCTGCGCGCGGACATGATCGCGCTGTCGTTCGTGCGCAACGCCGCGGACGTCGACCTGGTCCACGCCATCATGGACGAGTCCGGTGTCCGGCTCCCGGTGCTCGCGAAGATCGAGAAGCCGCAGGCCGTCGACAACCTCGACGAGATCGTCGAGGCCTTCGACGGGCTGATGGTGGCGCGCGGCGACTTGGGCGTGGAGATGCCGCTGGAACGCGTGCCGCTCGTGCAGAAGCGCGCCATCCGCGCCGCCCGCGAGTGCGCCAAGCCGGTCATCGTCGCGACCCAGATGCTCGACTCCATGATCGGCAACAGCCGGCCCACCCGCGCGGAGGCCAGTGACGTCGCCAACGCGGTGCTCGACGGTGCCGACGCCGTGATGCTGTCCGGCGAGACGAGCGTGGGTGCCTATCCGGTCGAGACCGTGGCGACGATGGCGCGCATCGTCAGCGCGGCCGAGGAGGCGCTCGAGCAGGTCCCGCCCGTCAACCGGGAGCCCGACAGCATCCCGTCGTCGATCACGCGGGCCGCCGCGCAGGTGGGGGAGCAGGTCGGCGCCCGGGCGCTCGTGGCCTTCACGCAGAGCGGTGACACCGCCCGGCGGCTGGCCGAGAACCGGTCGCGCATCCCGCTGCTCGCGTTCACGCCGACCCAGTCGGTGCGCAGCCAGCTGGCGCTCGTGTGGGGCGTCGAGACGTTCCTGGTGCCGGCGGTTCAGCACACCGACGAGATGGTGCGGCAGGTCGACACGGCGATGCTGGAGCTCGGCCGCATGCAGGCGGGCGAGCTCGTCACCATCGTCGCGGGCAGCCCGCCGATGACCAGCGGGGCCACGAACGCGCTCCGGGTCTGGCGCCTCGGCGACCCGCTCCCGAAGCCCCCTGTCTGATCCGCCCACCGCCGAAGCGTCTTCCAAGACGCTGTGGCGACGCTCGGCTGGAAAGGCGCTGTGGTCGCTGGGCCGTCGCTCGTAAGGCGTTGTGACGAGCGGCTACGGCGGTGAGCGCGCGCACCCGGCAGTGCCCCCGGTGGGAGTCGAACCCACACTGGCGCGAGTTTGAGTCGCGTGCCTCTGCCGGTTGGGCTACAGGGGCCGGCGGGACCCAGCCTAGGAGATCGCTAGGCTCAGCGACGTGTCCGAAACCCCTGCCGCCGCGCCGACGAGCAAGCGACGGGTCCTGCTCGCCGAGGACGAGGCCCTCATCCGCCTCGACCTCAAGGAGATGCTCGAGGAGGAGGGCTTCGAGGTCGCCGGTGAGGCCGGTGACGGCGAGACCGCCGTGCGGCTCGCCATCGAGCTGCGTCCGGACCTCGTGATCCTCGACGTGAAGATGCCGGTCCTCGACGGGCTGAGCGCCGCCGAGCAGATCGTGGCGGCCCGGCTGGCGCCCGTCATCATCCTCACCGCGTTCAGCCAGCGCGACCTGGTCGAGCGGGCGCGCGAGGCCGGTGCCATGGCATACCTCGTGAAGCCGTTCCAGAAGAAGGACTTGGTGCCCACCATCGAGATGGCCGTGTCGCGGTTCCAGGAGCTGGTGGCACTGGAGGGCGAGGTCAGCGACCTCAACGGCCGGCTGGAGGCTCGCAAGCTCGTCGACCGGGCAAAGAGCGTCCTGCAGACCGATCACGGAATGACTGAGCCCCAGGCGTTTCGGGCGGTGCAGCGGGCGTCCATGGACCAGCGCAGGAGCATGCGGGCGGTCGCCCAGGACGTGCTGGACGGCCAGCTGGAGGGCGTGCTCGGTACGCCCGAGACGCCCGTAAAGGCCCAGGACTGAGGGCCTTCCGCTAGATCACGGTCGCGCAACGGCGATGTTGCGCCGGGTCGTGGTGCTTGGTGATGGGCCGTTGGGCTGAGTAGGTTCGGGCGCGCCAGCCAGACCCGAGGCCCGGAACGTTCCGGTGCCCTCCTGCAGGAGGTCGTACGTGCTCACACCCCGTCTCGCTCGAGTAGCGGTACCGATCATCGTCGGTGCCCTCGCTCTTACCGCATGTGGATCCAAGAAGGAGTCCTCCTCAGGTGGGAGTGGGACTCACATCGTCAAGATCGGCATGATCGCGCCACTGACGGGCAGCCTGTCGGCTCTCGGCCTCGGCATGAAGAACTCGGCAGACCTGGCCATCAACCAGGCGAACGCGGCCGGCAAGATCAAGGGCTGGAAGATCGAGTTCGACCCGCAGGACGACACAGGTGACGCCAACACCGGTGGTGCTGCCGCGGCCAAGCTGGCCTCGGACAACCAGGTCGCCGGTGTCGTCGGGACCCTGCAGTCCTCGATCGCCTTGCAGGCTGCGCCGCAGCTGAACAAGCAGAACATCGTCATGGTCTCGCCGGCCAACACGAACCCGAGCCTGACGCAGGGCCAGAACTACCTGAAGACCAAGTCGCGCCCCTTCGCGAGCTACTTCCGCGTCGCGACGACCGACCTCATCCAGGGCGCCTTCGCCGCGGACTACGCCTACAACACCCTGCACGCGAAGACGGTGTACCTGGTCAACGACAAGCTCGTGTACGGCCAGGGTCTCAACGAGGCGTTCGGCAACGAGTTCAAGAAGAAGGGCGGCCGGGTCCTCGCAACGGACTTCGTGACCGGCGGCCAGAAGGAGTTCGGCTCGCTCGTGAGCAAGGTCAAGCAGGCCAAGCCCGACCTGGTCTACTACGGCGGGCAGTTCCCCGAGGGCGCCCCGTTCTCGAAGCAGCTCACCTCTGCCGGCGTGAAGGCCGCCTTCATGGGTGGTGACGGCCTCGTCGACAAGAGCTTCGTGACGACGCTGGGCGTGCAGACGGCGAACGACTACGCCACCAACGTCGGTGCGGCCGTCGAGGACCTGCCGGCTGCGGCGGACTACGTCAAGGCGTACAAGGACGCGGGCTACAAGGACGCGTTCTCGGCCTACGGCCCGAACACCTACGACGCCACGAACACCATCATCAACGCTCTTGCCAAGGTCCTGCCGGGCAAGTCGTCGATCGACGCCACTGTGCTCAAGGCCGTCGAGTCCGCCGTTCAGGGGACCGACTTCGCCGGGATCACCGGCAAGGTCGCCTTCGACCAGTACGGCGACACGACGAACCGCATCATCACGATGTACAAGGTGGAGGGCGGCGACTTCAAGAAGGTCGTGACCGGCACCTTCAGCGGATAGTCCTCACGAGGGACGCGGCCTGCGGGGCAGGCCGCGTCCCTCGCTCTTTCCGCTGCCAAGGTCGTCGGAGGTCATGTGACGCAGTTCTTCCAGCAGCTCAGTGACGGCGTCGTCCTCGGTGCGCTGTACGCCCTCATCGCGCTGGGGTACACGATGGTCTACGGCATCGTGCAGCTCATCAACTTCGCGCACGGCGAGATCTTCATGGTGGGTGCCTTCGGCGGCTACACGATCTACCACTACCTGCTCCCCGACAACATGCCTGCTCTCGTGGCGCTCCCCATCGTGCTGGTCGCGTCGATGATCACCAGTGGCGTGCTGGCCGCGATCGTCGAGCGACTCGCCTATCGACCGCTGCGCAACGCACCGCGACTGGCGCCGCTGATCACCGCCATCGGCGTCTCGATCGCCCTGCAGGAAATGATCCGCCTGTTCTACCCGAACGCCGATCGCGGCGAGCCCTTCCCGCAGCTGTTCCCCAACGGGCAGGTCCACTTCGGTGGTGTGTCGGAGTCCTACGTCAACTGCTTCCTCGTCGTCCTGTCGGTCGTCCTCATGCTGGCCCTCCGGACCTTCGTCCTGCACAGCGCCACCGGCCGGGCCATGCGCGCCACCGCACAGGACCCGGACACGGCGCGGCTGATGGGCATCAACATCGACCGGATCATCGTGACGACGTTCGTGCTCGGCGGGCTGCTCGCCGGCGCCGCGGGCACGCTCCAGGGCATGGTCGCCAGTCCCATCGACTTCCAGATCGGCTTCATCGCCGGTCTCAAGGCCTTCACCGCAGCTGTGCTCGGCGGCATCGGCAACATCACAGGGGCGGTGCTGGGCGGCTTCGTGCTCGGGATCGTCGAGGCACTTGCCACCCAGTACGTCCCGAACGGCTCGGCTCTCAAGGACGCCTTCGCGTTCGTGGTGCTGATCCTCGTCCTGGTCTTCAGACCCACCGGTCTGCTCGGCGAGTCCGTGCGAGCGCGCGCATGATCCCGATGCTGCAACGGGCACTGCGTATCCAGCACACCTGGAACCTGCCCCTGCGCACCTGCCAGGCGATGGCGGCTGCTGCGTTCGTGCTGGAGGTCGTCGGGACGAACCTGGCATGGGCCACGTACACCGGGTTCCCCGGCCTCATGTCGCTGTCGTTCTACCCCGCGGGTGCTCGCAGCTACGTCCTCGCGCTGTCGGTGGCTCTTGCGCTCGTCGCGGTGCGGTTCACCCGCCGGCGACAGGCGGGCATCTGGGCGAGCCTCGCGAGCTTTGCCCTCACGCTCCAGACGCTCATCGCAATCAGCCGCGACGGTGGCGGACTCGTCAACGTCAGCGCGGGCGCCTGGATCACCCTGCTCGGGACGATCCTCGGAATCATCGCGTTCGTCGCCCTGCCGGACGACGGGGCTCCGCTGCCGAGCAGCTGGCCCCGGCTGCCCCGGGTGCTCGACGGCCTCGCGGTGGTCGCCGGGATCGGGGCGGCCATGCTGCTGCTCGTCTACGGGCTGAGCGTCGACCCCGCCAACCAGTTCGTCGGACTCGTCATCGCGCTCATCGGCGGCCTCGCAGCGCTGAACCGGCTGGGCCTGTTCGCCTGGCTCGGCGCGCTCTACGCCCGTCAGCAGGGGTTGTCGCTGGCCCTCATCGGGCTGGCGGCCATCTCGTTCCCGTTCACGCAGAACGGCGAGTCCTACTGGTTGCGGGTCGGCGCCAACGTCGGCGTGCTCGCGGCCGCCGCGATCGGGCTCAACGTCGTCGTTGGCCTTGCCGGCCTGCTCGACCTGGGCTACATCGCCTTCTTCGGCGTCGGGGCGTACGTCGCCGCGCTCTACGGCAACGCGGGGCTCGGCCCGAGCCGTGGGCACATCCCGTTCCTGCTCATCGTCCCGCTCGGAGCCTTGGTGTCGGGGCTGATCGGGGTCATCATCGGGGCACCGACGCTACGACTACGTGGGGACTACCTCGCCATCGTGACGCTGGGCTTCGGTGAGATCTTCCGCATCGTCGTCAACACCTACGACGGGTTCACCGGTGGCCCGAACGGGCTTGCGAACATCCCAGACCTGGCCTTCGGGTCGTTCAACTTCGGCTTGCCGCACAAGGTCTTCGGAATCACCCTGCAGGGCTTCGCGAACTACTACTGGGCCGAGCTCGTGCTCATCGCGATCGTCGTGTTCGTCTTCTCGCGGCTGGACAGGAGCCGCATCGGACGGGCTTGGGTAGCGATCCGCGAGGACGAGCTCGCTGCAGCGGCCATGGGCATCAACACGGTGGCCTACAAGCTGCTGGCGTTCGGCATCGGCGCCAGCGTGGCTGGCGGCTCGGGAACGATCCAGGCGCACGTCGCGACCCAGGTCAGCCCGGACTCGTTCGTCTTCATGCAGTCGGTGCTGCTGCTCGCTGCGGTCGTCCTGGGTGGCATGGGCACGGTGCCGGGCGCACTCGTCGGAGCCGCGATCCTCTATGCCGTGCCGGAGAAGCTGCGGGCGTTCAGCGACTACCGCCTGCTCATCTTCGGGGTCCTCCTGATCCTGGTGATGCGCTTCCGACCGGAGGGCATGATCGCGAGCAAGAGACGCCAGCGCGAGTTCCACGACACCGAGGCGAGCGGGTCCGACGCGCTGTCCGCACCGCCCGGGTTCGCTGGGGCGGTGCCCTGATGCCGCTGCTGCAAGCCACCGGCGTCACCAAGCAGTTCGGTGGATTGCGCGCGCTCTCCAACGTCGACCTGACGGTGGAGGAGGGCGAGATCGTCGGCGTCATCGGGCCCAACGGCGCCGGCAAGACGACGTTCTTCAACTGCCTGACCGGCATGGAGACTCGTACCTCCGGCGAGATCCTGTTCCGCGGCGCCCCCTTGCCCACACGTCCCGACCGGGTGACGGTCGCCGGGGTGGCGCGGACCTTCCAGAACATCCGGCTGTTCCACAACATGACCGTGCTGGAGAACGTCCTCGTCGGGACGCACCCTCGCAGCCGCGCCGGTGTCTTGTCCGCCATCGGGCGGGGTCCGCGGTACAAGCGCGAGGAGAGGAAGGCCGAGAGCACGTCGCGTGAGCTGCTGTCGTTCGTGAAGCTGGACGGTCTGCGCGGCGAGCTCGCGAAGTCGCTGTCGTACGGCGACCAGCGGCGCCTCGAGATCGCGCGCGCCCTCGCCACGGACCCTGGCCTGCTGCTGCTCGACGAGCCCACCGCCGGGATGAACGCCAGCGAGACTGCCGGGGCCATCGCGCTGGTGAAGGCGATCCGGGCCAGGGGGATCGGAATCGTGCTGATCGAGCACGACATGCGCTTCGTGTTCGGCCTGTGCGACCGGGTCGCAGTCCTCGTGCACGGCGAGAAGATGGTTGAGGGGAGCCCTGCACAGGTGCAGTCCGACGAGCGCGTGATCTCGGCCTACCTGGGGCGGCCGGCAGAATGAGCCTGCTCGAAGTCACGGACCTGCGGGTCAGCTATGGCGCCATCGAGGCCATCAAGGGCATCAGCCTGGAGGTCGAGGAGGGCCAGGTCGCGAGCCTCATCGGAACCAACGGCGCAGGGAAGACGACGACCCTGCGCGCGCTGTCGGGCCTGCTCAAGCCGACCGCCGGCACCATCAGGTTCGACGGGCAACGGCTCGACGGGGTGCCCGCCCACGAGGTCGTGGTCCGAGGCATCGCGCACGCGCCTGAGGGTCGCCGGATCTTCCCTCTCATGAGCGTCGAGGAGAACCTCGAGCTGGGTGCCTACAGCCGCAAGGGCCAGGACTACCTCGCGGACGTCGGCGGCGTCTTCGAGCGGTTCCCGCGGTTGGAGGAGCGCCGGGCGCAGAAGGCCGGCACCCTCTCGGGCGGCGAGCAGCAGATGCTCGCCATCGGCCGGGCGCTGATGAGCCGGCCGCGGCTGCTCATGCTCGACGAGCCCTCCATGGGTCTGTCGCCGATCATGATGCAGCTGATCTTCGACACCATCGGGGAGCTCAAGACCGCTGGCACCACGATCCTGCTCGTCGAGCAGAACGCATCGGCCGCGCTGGCCCTGGCCGACTTCGGGTACGTGCTCGAGACCGGCAAGGTCGTGCTCTCCGGCAGCGGCAAGGACCTGCTGACCGACGAGAAGGTCCGCAAGGCCTACCTCGGCGAGGACTGAGAGCGGAGCGAGCCCCGTCAGACCGGACCCTGCGCAAAGCAGAGCCCGGAAGCGCTGTTGGCTCCGTCCAGGTCTTCCCCGACCCTGCACGTTCTCTACTGGGCGCTCCCGGGCTCCACTCAGCCGCAAACCCTAGACCTGTGGTCGAGAGGGGGTCAAC
>JAOPVZ010000266.1 GCA_025965935.1 Frankiales bacterium
GTCCGGCCGTTCTCCAGGCCCGCGCTCGTGCTCGCCGGCCTCGCCACGGTCGCCCTGCTCGTCTGCTGCGGACTCGGCTGGCCCGTTCCGGTGTCTGGAAGCACCGGACGTCAGCGATGAGCGAGCTTCACGACCTCACCGTCGTCGAGCAGTGCCGGCACCTCCAGGCCCGGACCGTCGGCGCACAGGAGCTGCTCGCGCACTACCAGACGAGGATCGCGGCGCACGGGGAGTCCCTCGGTGCCTTCGTCACGCTGACGCCGGAGCTCGCCTCCGCGGAGGCCGTCGCGGCAGACCGGCGACGAGCCTCGGAGCCGGACGGCGATCTGCCGGTCCTTCTCGGACTTCCCTTGGCCTACAAGGATCTCCACCCGGTCAAGGGCGTCGTCGGCACGTTCGGCTCTCGGCCGCTCCGCACCCGGGTCTCGGACCTGGACGGCGAGTGCGTCGCCGCGTTCCGTCGCGCTGGTGCCGTGACCGTCGGGACGACGCACGCGCCGGAGTTCGGGCCGACCTGCTACACCGAGAGCGACTTGGGGGTGCGCCCGGCTGTCACGCCCTATGACACCTCGCGGTACGCCAGCGGCTCCAGCGGCGGGGCCGCCGCGGCGGTCGCCGCGGGGCTCCTCCCGGCCGCCCATGCCAGCGACGGCGCCGGTTCGATCCGGACGCCCGCGAGCGTCTGCGGGCTCGTCGGGTTCAAGCCGTCGAGGGGAGCGGTCCCCGTCGCGGCGTCGACCTTCATCAGCTGGACCGTGGAGGGTCCCATCACCCGGACAGTGGCCGACGCGGCGCTGCTGACAGGCGTCCTCACGGACGGCTCGCCGCACGACCTCTACCGGATCGAGTGCGGCCTCGACGGGCCGGCCGCACCCCGACCCGCTCGGGTCCTGGCCTATGCCGACACCGGGATCGGAGCCTGCGACCCCGACGTGCTCACAGCCTTCGACACGGCCGTGGCCGCACTCGAGGCGCTCGGGCACGAGGTCGACGTGGCCACCAACCCGCGGCCGTGGGACGACGCTCTGGTCGAGGCGATGCTTCGCGTGTTCGCCACGACCGTCACGGCCACCTCGCGCCGTCTCGTCCCGCCGGAGCAGTGGCCGGAGCTGCGGCAGTTCACCCGGTGGTGCCTCGAGGCGACCGCGGGCCTGGACAGCGCCGACTTCGCGCTGGCGCAGGCCGTCCTGGCGCAGGCAGCCGGCGCGCACGCAGCCGCGGCGCTTCACTACGACGTCGTCCTGACCCCCACCACGGCCAGACCGGCGCAGACCATCGGCGCGTTCGACGCGGGCAGTCTCGAGGGAGCCGTGCGACGGATGCTCGAGTGGTCAGCCTTCACCCCGTGGGCCAACATGACCGGCGCCCCGGCCCTGGCACTTCCCATCGCGATGAGCCGGGACGGGCTGCCGGTCGGCGTACAGCTCTGCGGCCGCCGCCCCGGCAGTGATGCCGCTGTCCTGGCCCTTGGAGCCGCGCTCGAGCAGGCAGTCGGCTGGCAGCACCACCCCCCGCAGTGGGCGTCGTGATCCGGCGCCAGACCGCCGTACAGACCCTTGACCCTCCGCACGCCAGAGAAGAGCACTGAGATGTCGCACCCCGCCCCGTCGACGAGCTTCGACACCATCGTCATCGGAGCAGGGTCGGCGGGTGCCGCCCTCGCCGCCAGGCTCTCCGAGGACCCGAGCCGCCGCGTTCTCCTGGTCGAGTCCGGGCCCGACTACCGCTCGGACGCGACCTCGCCCCTCGTCGCCGCCATCGACGTCATGCCGATGTCCAACGACGAGCAGACCCGGCAGCGGCTCTACTACCCGTCATTGACGGCGACCCATGCTGCTGGCAGGGCGCCGAAGCCGTACCTGCGCGGCCGTGGGGTCGGCGGCAGCTCCGCCATCAACGGGCTCTTCGCCATCCGTCCCACTGTCGAGGACCTGGACGACTGGGAGTCGGCCGGCCTCGATGGCTGGTCCTACGACCAGCTGCTGCCCCTGCTCAACCGCATCGAGAACGACCAGGACTTCGGGACGGAGGACTACCACGGTGCGAGCGGCCCGATCCCCGTGGTCCGTCCCACTCCAGAGACCTGCCAGCCGCTGGACCTCGCCTTCGCCGAGTCCGCTCAGGCACTGGGGCACAAGCTCACCCCCGACCACAACGCTCCTCGTGCCAGCGGGGTCTCGCCGTACGCGTTCAACGCCTCAGGGGGTCGCCGCGTCTCGACGAACGACGGGTACCTCGAGCCGGCGCGGGACCGGACGAACCTGACCGTCGTCGGCAACACCGTCGTGGACCGCGTTCTCTTCGAGAACGACCGGGCCGTCGGAGTCGCGGCGATCCGCGGGGGAGAGACCGTCGAGTACCGCGCGGCCGAGGTCGTGCTCTCGGCCGGCGCTGTGCACAGCCCGACCATCTTGCTGCGGTCCGGGATCGGACCGGCCGAGGACCTGCGCCAGCTCGGTATCGATGTCATCGCTGATCTGCCGGTGGGCAAGGGGATCCAGGACCACGCGGCCTTGGTGCTCGGGGCGACGCTGACGGAGCAGGGACGGTCGCGGCCGAACGACGGCCGACACAGCCGCTTCTGCATGCGCTTCGATCTCGGGGTCAGCGACGACCCCAAGGACGGGATGATCGTGGCGATGACGTCCCATCACCTGCCGGACGCCGGCGTGCTCGTCGGGTGGGTCAACCGGGTCGAGTCGCGGGGGAGCGTGCGGTTGATGTCCACCGACCCTGCCGCAGATCCCGTGGTCGAGCTGAACATGCTCGATGCCGAGCTCGACCGACGCCGGATGCGGCGGGTCGCTGACGAGATGCAGGCCATCGCCCGGCAGTCGGCCTTCGGTGAGGTCAGCAGCGAGAGCGGACTGGCCGACAACCTCGACGGCTTCGTCATCACGCCGGAGACCAAGCTCCTGAGCGGGGAGCTGAACGACGGCGACTTCGCCGGCTACGCGCTGCGCAACGTCACCGACACCCAGCACTGCACGAGCAGCTGTCCGATGGGCCTGGACCCGGCGACGAGCGTCGTCGACGCACAGGGCAGGGTGCACGGCATCGAGGGGCTCCGAGTCGCGGACGCCAGCATCGTCCCGTGGGTGCCGAGGGCGAACACCCACCTCACCGCGATCCTGGTCGGCGAGAAGATAGCCGACGACATGCGGGCGGCGACCCGATGACGACCACCGCGCCGCGACCCACCACCGTTCGCACCGAGCAGCTCGTCGCCGGCGTCGTCAGCGAAGCCTCCGAGGAGCTCGACAACTGGCACACCAACTCCGACACGGGCGAGCGCCTGGACCGGGCGAGAGCCAGCTCTCGAGAGAGCGTCGAGGCCGCACTCGCCGCGGCAGACGACGCCCACCGCGACGGCCGATGGCAGCACCTGAGCAGCACCGAGCGTGGCCAGCACCTGCAGGCCTTCAGCGAGGAGCTCACGAAGGTGGCCGACGCCCTGGCCCTCGCGGACTCGCTCGACAGCGGCGTGCTCCTGAGCACGACCCGCCAGCTCTGCGCCATGTCAGCGGCCATGCCCGCCGGCTTGGGCCAGCTGTCCCCCAGCGTCCTCGCCTCGGACGCCGAAGGGGTCTCCGGGCCGGTCGCCCAGCGCTGGCTGCCGTGGGGGCCGGCGGCGGTCTTCGCACCGTGGAACGCACCCACCACGACGGCCGTCGGCAAGGCTGCCTTCGCGCTTGCCGCAGGTGCGCCGGTGATCCTCAAGCCCTCGGAGTGGTCGCAGCACTCGGCATCGCTGATCGGCCGGGCCGCCATCGCCGCGGGGCTGCCGGACGGCGTCCTGCAGGTCGTGCACGGAGGGGCTGCCGTCGGGCAGCAGCTGGCCGCCGACCCGCGCGTCGCGGCCATCTCCTACACCGGCGGCGGTGGTGGCGGACGGGCGGTCGCCGCGGCCAGCGCAGCGCACCTTCGCCCACTCGACCTCGAGCTGTCCGGCTCCAACCCCGTCGTCGTGCTGCCGGATGCCGACCTCGAGGCAGCCGCGGCCGAGATCGCGAGCGCCATGCTCTTCCTCAACGGTCAGTGGTGCGCCGGGCCGACCCGCATCATCGCTCCACAGGGCGCGGTGGACGAGCTCAGCAACGCCGTCCTGCAGCGGCTGGCGGCCACCAGGATCGGGCCCTCCACCGACTCCGCCAGCCAGCTCGGACCGCTTGCGCATCCCCGGCACCAGGCGGCACTCGAGCGGCAGCTCATCGAGCTCGCGGCCCGGGGCGCCATCGTGCACCGGGCCGGCGAGGTGCCCGACGGCTCGGGTCACTTCTTCGCGCCGGCTGTCGTGACTGGCACGGGAACGGACGGCGTGGCGGACGAGATCTTCGGGCCGGCCATCACGTTCCAGGGGTACGGCGACCTGGATGACGCCGTACGAAGGGCGAACCTCGGATCGTTCGGGCTGTCCGCCTACGTCTTCTCCGCGGAGTGGGAATCGGCGCTGGCTGTGGGTCAGCGACTGCGCGCCGGAATCGTCGGCGTCAACAAGATCCAGCCGTTGCTGGCACCACCGACCCCGGACGCCGTGGCGAGCATGTGGGGCGGAAGCGGACTGGGTGCGATCGGCATGGCCGAGTCGCTGCGCTTCTTCACGGGCGCACGGCTCATCTACTGAGAGGTCCGTCGGCGGTGCCGCTCGCTGGCTGGTTGACGGTCGCTGGTGTGGAGTTCGGCTGAGGGGCAGGAATCGCGCGGTCGAAGAAGCGCAGCAGCTCGACGGGGAACGGCATCACCAGGGTGCTGTTCTTCTCCGATGCCACTTCGACCACGGTCTGGAGGAGCCGCAGCTGCAGAGCGCTGGGCGTCGCCGCCATGACGGCGGCCGCGGCCGACAGCTTCTGCGACGCCTGGAACTCGCCGTCGGCCGCGATCACCCGGGCCCGGCGCTCCCGCTCCGCCTCGGCCTGCCTCGACATCGACCGCTTCATCGTCTCGGGCAGCGAGACGTCCTTGATCTCGACTCGTTCCACGCGCACGCCCCAGCCCTCGGTGGGCTCGTCGATGACCGTCTTGAGCTGCAAGTTGAGCGCTTCCCGGTTGGACAGCAGGTCGTCGAGGTCGCTCTTGCCGATCACCGACCGCAGTGACGTCTGGGCCACCTGCGCGACGGCCTCGTGGTAGTTCTGCACGTTGAGGACGGCCTTCATCGCGTCGATGACCCGGTAGTACACGACGGCGTCGACCATCACCGTCACGTTGTCGCGCGTGATGGCGTCCTGCGGAGTCACCCCGGAGACCACGATCTGCAGGTTGACCTTGTACAGCCGGTCACTCACCGGGTTCACCCAGATCAGTCCGGGCTGGCGGATCCGCTCCTGAGCCTTGCCCCAACGTAGGACGATGCCTTGCTCGTACTGGCGGATGACCCTGAAACCAAGCATGTTCGACGGTCCTCGTCTCGAAGGGCTCCCGTGACATGGCTGTCAGCGGGGAAGGTGCCGCTCAGTGCTGGCCACGGGCCTCCGGCTCCAGCCAACGTCGCCACGTCGACGTCCGCAAGGTCACGCGGCGCGAGCACTGCGGGCAGTCCGCCGACAGCAGCCGGTGGGCCGCCGACCAGAAGGAGAACCTGTCGGCAGGGATGGGGCTCCAGCAGTACGGGCACGGGGGACCCGCCGACAGTCCCGGCGAGGCCTGGTCGTCATCGCGAGCATCGTTCATGGTCAGCCGCCCTACAGCTGCGAGTCACGAGGCGGCGAGAAAGCACAAGGACCGGATGAATCCAGCACGCTCAGGTGAGCTCAGTGTCCCACGGTACGGGCGGTGAACGGCCGCGGCCTACCGAAGCGCCTGCACAGCGGCGCGGACCGGTTCCGGTACGGCGACAGGGCGACGGGTCTCGCGGTCGACGTAGACGTGCACGAAGCGACCCACGGCGGCCGGCGAGTGCGCCGTGCCGAAGAGCGCGAGCCGGTAGGTGAGGGAGCTGTTGCCGAGCCGCTCGACGTCGAGGCCGGACGTGATGGGCGCTGGGAAGTCGAGCTCGGCGAAGTAGCGGCACGAGGTCTCGACGACGAGACCCAGCGCGGGCCAGCGCCGGACGTCCTCGCCGGTGGTCTCGATGAGCCAGGCGTTCACAGCGGTGTCGAAGACCGCGTAGTGCACGACGTTGTTCACGTGGCCGTAGGCGTCCACGTCGGCCCAGCGGGTGGGGACCTCGCGCAGCACCGGGAAGTCGCTGCGGCGCAGGTCCCTAGGATCCTCGGTCACAGGCACGTCGAGACCCTGCCACAACCCTGGGAGCCGTCGCGTTGAAGGTCACGAGCGTCGTCCTCACCGCGATGGGACTGCCTCGCCCGTACGCCGACTCCCGGCCGGTCGAGGTCATGGAGCTGGACCTGTCCGGGCCGCAGGCCGGCGAGCTGCTGGTCCGCGTCGAGGCGTCCGGGCTCTGCCACTCCGACCTGTCGGTCGTCGACGGCAGCCGACCGCGACCGCTGCCGATGGCGCTGGGCCACGAGGCCGCCGGCATCGTCGAGGAGATCGGTGCCGGCGTGCACGACGTCGCCGTCGGCGACCGGGTGGTGCTCGTCTTCGTACCGTCGTGCGGGTCGTGCCCGGAGTGCTCGAGCGGCCAGCCGGCGCTGTGCCGACGCGGCGCCGCGAGCAACACCGCCGGCGAGCTGTTGCAGGGCGGCCGCCGGCTGTCGCGCGACGGGTCGCCGGTGCACCACCACCTCGGGGTGAGCGCGTTCAGCAGCCGCGTCGTCGTGGACCGCGGCTCCGCCGTCGTCGTGCCGTCGGACGTGCCGGGCGAGACGGCGGCGCTGTTCGGCTGCGCGCTGCTGACCGGCACCGGTGCGGTCGAGTCGACGGTCCAGGTGCGGCCCGGCGACAGCGTCGTGGTGGTGGGCCTCGGGGGAGTCGGGCTGTCCGCGGTGATGGGTGCGGCCCTCGCCGGCGCGGACCCGCTGGTCGCGGTGGACCCCGTGGAGGCGAAGCGGGCGCTGGCACTGTCCCTCGGCGCCTCGCACGCCGTTGAGCCCGGTTCGGTCGACGAGGTGCGCGACCTCACCAGCGGCGGTGCCCGCTACGTCGTCGAGGCCGTCGGGCACGAGCAGGCGATGGCCGACGCGTTCGCGATGACCGGACGAGGTGGCTCGACGGTCCTGGTCGGACTGCCGCACCCGTCCCGGATGCTGTCCGTTCCCGCCGTACAAGTCGTGGCGGAGGCGCGGAAGGTGCTGGGCTCCTACATGGGCTCGGCGGCACCGCAGCGCGACATCCCACGGCTGGTCCGGCTGTGGCAGGACGGCCGGCTGCCGGTCGAGCGGCTCACCTCCGCGGTGCTGTCGCTGGAGGACACGCCTCGGGCTCTCGACGACCTCGCCGCCGGGTCTGCCGTGCGCCAGCTCCTGCTGCCTCGCCGGGACTAGCGAAGCCCCTCGGCACGGCGGGCGGACTGGAGGAGCTGCGCGAAGTCCTCGGCGTGCAGCTCGGCGAGCTGGTCGGCCGCCGTCTTGCGGGCCCGCCGCTCGCGGACCTCCAGGTCGCCAGAGCCGACCACGCCGAGCAGTGGCGCGCGCTCGGCAGGGGGTGCCGCCGCACGAACGGTCTTCACGGCCGACGCGCGGGTGCTGCGAGCCTTGGGCGGAGGTCCTGCTACGCAGGCCGAGCAGGTCTCGGAGTCTCCCTCGAACGCGTCCTCCTGGAGCACCTTCCGGCACTGGACGCACCGCCGCCAGGCAGCCACCACCCCTCCTCCCCGGGCGGACCTCAGTCCGTGAGCCGCCCTCGTCTCACCGTAGCCGCCTTGAGGGAACGGCCGGCATGCGGGACGGTGTGCAACTGGCCACCTCATGTGGTCGCGGGCATGACCGCTTTCCCCCCGTTCGAGCGGTAGCGTCACTGGGGGGAGGAGGTGAGGGAGCTGGCCCGCAGGAAGGCTGCTCCAGCAGTCGCCGCCCTCGCCGGTGCGCTCGTCGCGCTCGCCGCTCCCTCGCGCGCCGCTGCCACTCCAGCAGCGACTCCCAGCCCGATGCCCGTCGGGTACTCGGTGACGACCTCAGGCGCCGCGGTCCGCGTCGTGTCGACGCAGCAGCCCGCGTTCTCCATCGCCACCGGCGACCTCGTCGACCAGACCCTCGGACTGGTCTCCAGCAGCTACGGCTCGAGCATGTCGGAGTCCCGGGCCGCCAGCTACTACCCGGGTGATCTCCTGGCGCAGGCCGGCCAGCTGATCTGCGGCCAGTTCGGCCCCTGCCCGGTCGACCCGCCGACGTACCCGCTGCTCGCCGAGGCGTCCTGGCCGACCGTCGAGCACGCCACCGCCGACCCTGCGGGCGAGGCTGCCGGGAGGGCCGTCGCGTCGGCGACGGAGGCGGCCAACGCTGCCTCCACCAGCGTCGCGGGCGGCGGCTCGGGGGGTCTGACGCTCGGCGGCGCCACCTCCTCCACGAGCACCACCACCCGCGCCGACGGCGTGCACGTGCACGTCGCCAGCAGCCTGCAGCGGGTCGCCTTCGGACCGCTTCGCATCGACAGCCTGCACGTCTGGGACGACGTCGTCGTGCACCCGGACGGCGCCCTGCACGCCTCCCCGCACGTCGTCGCGAGCGGAGTCACACTTGCGGGTACGCCGGTCGAGCTCGGGTCCACGCCGGTGCCCGGTCTGGCGCAGCGAGGCCTCTCTGTGCGCCTGCTCGGTACCGAGTCCGCGGCTGCCCGCAGCGGCGCCACCGGCGTCCGGGTCGACGTCTCGGTGCCGGTGTCGGGCACCGGCGCACCGGTGCCGGGCGTCCCGACGCTCGACCGCACCTACGTCGGCTCCTTCGTGCTCGGTCAGGTCGCCGTGGTCGCCGCCCGCGACGGGGCCTTCGAGCTTCCGGCCCTGCCGCTCCCGCAGCTGCCGACCTCGGGCCCGCCGGGCCAGCAGCAGCCGGTGCTGCAGGCGCCGGTCGACCTGACCCGCCCGGTCGCGAACCCGTTGCCGCCGGCCGTGGCGCCCGCGCAGCCAGCCGCCACCGTCGTGCTGCGGTCCCTCCGCCTCGACGACCTCGACCTCGCCGACCTCTACGCCGTGCTGGCGCTCGGTGCCGTCCTCGGTCTGGCGGCCTCGCGGGCACTGACCAGGAGGGCCTGGTCATGAGACGGCTCCAACCCGCGCTCGCCTGGGGCCTCGCCGGGGCGGGGGCGGCCTTGCTCGTCCTCGGCTGGTACGGCGTCAGCGGCCAGTCGCTCACCGCGAAGCAGCTGCCGTACCTGGTGTCCGGTGGCCTGGGTGGCATCGCCCTCGTCGTGCTCGCCGCAGCCCTCCTCACCACCCAGGACGTCCGCCGCCAGCTGGAGCGGTTGGACCGCATGGAGCAGCGCGTCACCACCCTCTACGACCTTCTCGTCGAGGAGCTCGTCCCGGCTGCCACCGACGCGGCCGAGGTCGTCCGGGTGCCCGGCGGATCGACGTACCACCGGCCGACCTGCCCGCTGGTGGCCGGCAAGGAGACGTCCCCCCTGGGACCTGCCGACCGGCTGGCCCTGACACCGTGCGACGTCTGCCAGCCGGCAGCGGCATGAGGGTCGGGCCGGCGTGCTGCTGACTCTGCAGCTGGCCCTCGCCGGACTCGCGTTCGGCAGTGTCGCGGCGCTGTCGGGCATCGGGCTCGTGGTGACCTACCGGGCGACCGGGGTCTTCAACCTCGCGCACGGTGCCGTCGCCACCTTCATCGCCTACGTGCACTGGGAGCTGGTGGCGCGCCAGGGCGTCCCGGAGGTGGTGGCGGCGCCGCTGTGCGTGCTCGTGCTGGCGCCGGTGCTCGGGGTGCTCGGGTACCGGGCGGTGTTCCGGCCGCTGCAGCAGCGCGACGCCACTCCGGCCGAAGCGCTCGTGACGACGCTGGGGCTGTTCGTCCTCGTCGTCGGGCTCACGACCGTGCTGTGGGGCAACTCCGCGAAGCGCGCGCCCTCCGTGTTCGCCACGGCGAGGTGGGACGTCGGCGACCTCACCATCCGCTCCGACACCGTCGTGCAGCTCGGCGTCGTCGGCCTGGTCGCGATCGTCCTCGCGGTGCTCACCGGCCCGACCCGGTTGGGCGCCGACGTCCGCGCGGTCGTCGACCGGCGCGAGCTCGCGCTGCTCTCCGGCGTCGACGTCGACCGCGTCAACGAGCTCGGCTGGGCGATCGGCACGACGCTGTCGGCCATCACCGGGCTGCTGCTCGCCCCGGGTCTGTCGCTGACGCCGTACGGCCTGACCCTGGTGGTCCTCGAGACCTTCGCGATCCCCGTCCTGGCGCGACTGTCCAGCCTCGGCGTCGCCACCGTCGCCGGCCTCGCGCTCGGGGTGGCGCAGGCCGAGCTGAGCCAGGTCCACGTGACCGCCGAGCCGTTCGCCACCGCCTTGCAGGGTCTGCAGTCGAACCTGCTCGTGGTGGCGCTGCTCGGCGGGCTGCTGCTGCTTCCGAGTCTGCGCGAGGTCGGTGACGCGGGCACCGCGCGGAGCTTCTCGAGCCGGCACGTGCGCCGCACGTCGCTTCGCCGGAGCGCGCTGCTCTACGGCACGGCTGTGGTGCTGCTGGCGTCTCCGCTCACCTACCCGGCGGAGCAGCTGCGGCAGGCACAGGCGGTCCCCGGGCTGGCCGTCGTGCTCGTGAGCATCGTCGTGCTGACTGGCTACGGCGGTCGGATCTCCTTGGGCCAGGCCGGTTTCGCCGGCCTGGGTGCGTTGTTCTTCGCGAAGCTGAGCACCGGCGCGCCCGAGCTCATCGCGCTGGTCGGCGGCATGCTCGCCGCCGGTGCCATCGGCGTCCTCACTGGGTATCCCGCCATCCGGCGCAGGGGGCTGTTCCTCGCCCTCACGACCTTCGCGGTGGGCGTGACGGTCAGCAGGTTCGTCTTCGAGTCGCCGTCGCTGACAGCGGGGGTCGACGTCAACAGGCCGAGCCTGTTCGGGCTCTCCCTGGCGGGCGACCACACCTTCTACGCGTTCGAGCTCGTCTGCCTCGTGGTGGCGCTGCTCGTGGTCCGCAACCTGCGCTCGGGACCGCTGGGCCGCGCGCTCGTCGCCGCCCGCGACAGCGAGGACGGCGCCCGCGCCAGCGGTCTGGACATCGGACGGCTCACGCTGTTCACGTTCACCATCAGCTCGGTGATGGCCGGTCTCGGCGGCGCGCTGCTCGCGCAGACCGCGCTCGCGTTCGAGTCCCGCGCCTTCGACCCGGTCAGCAGCAGCCTCGTCTGGTTCACGGCGGTCGTCGTCTTCGGGGCCGACAGCGCCGCGGGCGCGGTGCTCGCGTCCGGCCTGTTCGTCGCGATGGAGCTGCTCACCGGGACGAGCGACGCCGCGCTGCTCCCGATCGGACTGCTCGCGGTGCTCCTCGGCCGCTTCCCGGGCGGCGTGCTGAACGGTCTGGTCGCCCTCCGCCGTACCGCGCCTGCACCCGTGGTCGTCCGGCAGCTGTCACCCACCGGCAAGGCCCTGGTGGCACGGCGATGAGCGTCCTGGAGGGGCGCGGGATCACCAAGCGCTTCGGCGGACGGGTGGCCGTCGAGGACGTCTCCATCTCGGTCGACGCCGGTGCCGTCGCGGCCGTCATCGGTCCCAACGGCGCGGGCAAGACGACGCTGTTCTCGTGCCTGACCGGCGCGTCCTCGCTCGACGCCGGCGCCGTGGTGTTCGACGGCGCCGACGTGACGTCGCTCGGTGCGGACGCGCGCGCCCGCCTGGGCCTGGGGCGGACCTTCCAGCGGGTCTCGGTGTTCGGCTCGATGACGGTGGCGGACAACCTGCTCGTGGGCGCCGAGGCCACCCGCCGTACCCCGCTGTGGCGCGGCCTGCTCGGACGGACGGACCCGCGGGCCGCGGGCGACGCGTCGCGGGTCGAACGGGTGCTCGCGCTGCTCGACCTCGAGGAGCTCCGCGACGTCGAGGCGCGGACGCTGTCGACCGGCAGGTTGCGTCTCGTGGAGCTCGGCCGGGCGCTGTGCGGCGAGCCGCGGGTGCTCCTGCTCGACGAGCCGGCCAGTGGGCTCAGCGACGCCGAGACCGAGGGGCTGCGGGCGGTGCTGCGCGCCGTCGCCGCCGACGGGGTCGGGGTGCTCCTCGTCGAGCACGACGTCCGGCTGGTGCTCGACGTGGCCGACCACGTGTACGCGCTGGCGCAGGGGCGGCTGCTGAGCTCCGGCACCCCGGACGAGGTCGCCGCCGACCCTGCAGTCCGCCGCGCGTACCTCGACCGGGCGCCGTCATGATCGAGCTGGAGCTGCGGGGTGCGCGAGCCGGTTACGGGCCGGTCGAGGCGTTGCACGGCGTGGACCTGGTCGTCGCGCACGGTCGGCTGACCGCCCTGCTCGGATCCAACGGCGCCGGCAAGACGACGCTGCTGTCCGTGCTGGCCGGCCTGGTGCCGCTGCGCGCCGGCGTCCTGCGCTGGCAGGGCCGCGACGTCACGCGCTGCTCGGCCGGCGAGCGGGTCCGGCGCGGCATGCTCCTCGTCCCCGAGGGCCACGGCATCTTCCCCGGCCTGCCCGTGCAGGAGAACCTCCGCGTCTTCGCGCGGGGCGGCGACCCGGCGGCGGCGCTCGAGGCCTTCCCGGTGCTCGCGGAGCGGCTCGGCCAGCGCGCCGGCAGCCTGTCGGGGGGCGAGCAGCAGATGCTCGCGATGAGCCGCGCGCTGCTTCAGCGGCCGCAGGTCCTGCTCCTCGACGAGCTGTCCTCCGGACTCGCGCCCCAGGTGGCGGCGCAGCTGCTGGCCCTCGCGCGGCGGCTTGCCGACGACGGCACCACGGTCCTGCTGGTCGAGCAGTACGCCGCCGAGGCGCTCGCCATCGCCGACCACGTGCACGTGCTCGGCCGTGGCTCGGTGCTGTTCTCAGGAGAGCCCGGCGAGCTGAGCGACGGTGTGCCGGGAGTGACGCGACCGGTCAGGGCTCGTAGCTGATCTGCTTGGCGTCGAAGCAGTTCTTGTTCATGTCGGCGACCTGCGAGACCCAGCCGCCATGGCCGCCGTCGGCGCTGTCCTGCCAGCGGGCGACGTTGATGCACGTGTAGACGGTCTTCCGGACCGGGAACTCCTTGAACGACCTGGCGGTCAGCAGACCCCCTGCGGTGTAGGGCTTTCCGCTGCCCATGTACGCCTCGACGCAGCGCCGGGTGAGGCTCGAGCCACAGGAGCGCATCGCGTCCGTGAGCCACTGGGCGCCCGCCCAGCCCTCAAGTGCCCACTCCGAGAGCTGGTCGGTGCCGTCGAGGTGAAGCCGGGCCATCGCGTCCCGGAACCGCTTCACCTGCGGCCGGCCGGTGTCGTCGTAGTTGAGGTCGTTCCCGGTTGCCCAGAGCTTGTTGCGGCAGCCCGGGGAGTCGGCGTAGTCGCCCTTGATCGAGTCGACCCAGCCCTGCGTGGTGGTGACCTTGGCGGTCATCTGCGAGGACAGCCCGTCGGCGTCCATCGCTCGGCACAGCGACACGTTGCCGCCGGTGTCGAGGCTGTCGTAGACGTACTTCACGCCCTGGCTCTTCATGTCGAGGACCGCGGAGTCGTAGTCGGGCAGCGCGAAGTTGATCTGCTTCTCGACCACCGCGTAGCCCTCGGCGCGCAACCCGGTCGCGATGCTCTTCCCGAAGCGCTCGGAGTCGGCGACGTTGTAGTAGACGACGCCGGCCTTGAGGGCTCCGCCGAACCGCTTCTTGAAGTACTGGTAGACCTCGGTGCCGCCGATGAGCTTGCCGCTGTAGCCGACCGTCCCGTTGCGCGGATAGGTCTCGCCGTAGATGTCCCACAGGTGCGACCAGCGGTCGTAGGCGGTGTCGATGGGCTGGCTGCCCACGTCCGGCACGGCCTTGGACTGCACGTAGGACGCGCCGCCGTAGCTGAAGATCGATTGCGAGACCAGGGCGAACACCCGGCTGCTGTCGATGAGGCTGTGCGCGCACGAGGTGTTGCGCGACGCATCGCCGTGGTCGTCGCAGGTGACCAGCCGGACGGTGCGTCCGTTGATGCCGCCGCGGGAGTTGAGGTCGGCCACGAAGGCGGCGGCCCCGTAGAGCGGTCCGACGAACGCCTTCGGGTCGAAGGGGTTGGAGCGGCTGACGATCTGGCCCAGGGTGATCGTCGTCGGGGTGACGCCGACGTCCGAGGCGGTGTTGGGCTTGCCGTTGGTCACGCCGGACCCCGGCGGCGGCGAGGCGAGGCCACCCGCCGTGCCTTGCTGCTGCGACGTCCCGCCAGGCCCGGCGGTCCCCGTCGCGGTGGGCGCGGCAGTCGCCGTACCCGCCGAGCCGCCGGGCAGCTGGGTGACCGTGACCGTGCCCGGCGACGGGAACGAGCGGTCAGGGAGCCGGGTGCCGCACGCCGCGAGCAGCGCGCCGGCCGCGACGAGAGCGAGCAGGGGACGCACGTCCCCGACGCTAGCCCCGATCAGGCCCGCAGTGCTGCATGGGCGAGCCGGCAGAGCACGGCCCGCCTCTCCTTGAGAGGCGCCTCGATCAGGCTCGAGGTGTTGAGCATGGCCAGGGTGGCACCGACCACCAGGGACAGCTCCTGCTGGCTGAGGTCCGGGCGCAGCGGCGCGGTCGCGTCGCGCCACACCTGCTCGTAGCGGCGCATCCGGATGCGCAGCGACCGCCGCACCTCCTCGGCGAGCGACGACTGCTCCCGGACCCACACGCTGATGAGCTGCTTCTGCTCGGTGACCAGCGTGGCGTGCAGCTCGACGAGGGTGTCGAGGTCCGCCGCGTGCTCGGCCAGCTCCAGCATCCGGTCCATCGTGCGGTCGACGAGCGTCTCGAGCAGCGCCTGCTTGGACGGGAAGTGCCGGTAGACGCCGGGTCCGGTGATGCCGGCGGCCTCGCCGATGTCGTCGATGCCGACGCCGTGGAAGCCCTTCTCGGCGAACAGGTCTGCGGCTGACTCGAGCAGCTGCTCCCTGCGAGTGGTCACGAGGCAGGTTAACGTGCGTTCGCATGAGCAGGTGGGAGACACCGGAGCGGCTGGCCCTGCGGGAGCTGGCGAGGGACATCGTCGCCAAGGAGGTCGCCCCGCACGTCGACGAGTGGGAGCGCGCCGGGGAGCTCCCTCGCTCCCTGCACAAGACCTTCGCTGCTGCCGGGCTGCTGGGCATCGCGTTCCCGCTCGAGGTGGGCGGTCAGGGCGGCGACGCGGTCGACGCGGCGATCGTGACAGAGGAGCTGCTGCTCGGGGGAGCGTCCGGCGGGACGGTCGCGTCGCTGTTCACGCACGGCATCGCCTGCCCGCACATCGCCTTCGCCGGCACCCCCGACCTCGTCGACCGGTACGTCCGGCCGACGCTCGCCGGCGACCTCATCGGCGCGCTCGGCGTCACCGAGCCCGGCGGGGGGTCCGACGTCGCAGGCCTCACCACGACGGCCCGGCGGGAGGGCGACGGGTACGTCGTGAACGGCGCCAAGACCTACATCACGAGCGGCATCCGGGCGGACTTCGTCACGACGGCGGTGCGCACCGGAGGGCCTGGGCACGCGGGGATCTCGCTGCTCGTCATCGACAAGGGGCTGGCCGGGTTCGCCGTGTCGCAGCCGCTGGACAAGATGGGCTGGCGGGCCTCCGACACCGCGGAGCTGTCGTTCACCGACGTCCGGGTGCCGGCGAGTCAGCTCGTCGGCGCCGAGGGCGACGGCTTCCTGCTGATCATGCGGCAGTTCCAGACCGAGCGGCTGTCGCTGGCCACGCAGGCCTGGGCGCTGGCCCAGCGGGCGCTCGACCTGACGGTGCAGTGGGTGCGCGACCGCGAGACGTTCGGGCGGCCGCTGGCCTCGCGCCAGGTGGTGCGGCACAAGATCGCCGAGATGGCCCGCCAGGTGTGGGTCGCGCGGACGACGACCCGGGCCGCCTACGACGCCTGGCTCGACACCGGGGACGCCGTCACAGAGGTGTCGATGGCCAAGAACACCGCATGCGCCGTCGCCGACCACGTCGTCGACGAGGCGGTGCAGCTGTTCGGCGGCCTCGGGTACATGCGCGAGTCCGAGGTGGAGCGCTGTTACCGCGACAGCCGGATCCTGCGCATCGGCGGTGGCACGGACGAGATCATGAACGAGGTCATCGCCAAGCGGATCGGGCTGTAACGGTCCCCGCTGTCAGGGCTCGAGCTCGGCTTCCTTGCCGGGGTCCTTGGCGGCCTCGGTGTCGGACGTGGCGCCGGCGGCCTCCTCCTCGAAGGCCGGCTCCGCCTTCAGGTCGCTCGAGGTCTGCCCGGCGACCTGCTCGGCCAGCTCGGCGTCGGTCAGGCCCTCGCCTGCGGGGTGCGTCACGGCTCTCTCTCCTTAGGATCGGGGGTATACAGCCCCCTACCCAGGGTGACTCGTGCCACGCCCCAGCCCGGACGGTGCGACAATCATCAGACGCCCCGATCTGAGGAGATCACCCGAGCATGAGCGCTGCCGTACCTGAGCAGCCCCCCGCCGCCCGCAGCCGCTCCAAGAAGGCTGCAGCAGTGGAGGTCGCGGAGGACACGTTGCCCGCCAAGAAGTCCGCGAAGGCGAAGGCGACTGACGCGAGCGCCGCCCCCGGCGGCGTCCTCGCTGACGAGGTCGTCCTGGACGACGTCGAGGTCGTGGAGGGGGCGGTCGCCGCCGCGGGCATCGACCCGCTCGACCCCGGCAACGAGGAGCCCACCGCCGAGGAGCTCGCCGCCGAGGCGGAGGCGGAGGAGCAGGCCGAGATCGAGGCCGGCGCGACGCTGTCCGTCGACGTCCTGCGGCTCTACCTCAACCAGATCGGCCGCGTCCCGCTGCTCACCGCCGAGCAGGAGGTCGAGCTCGCCCGCGCCATGGAGGCCGGGCTGTTCGCCGCCGAGCGCCTGGCGCAGGGCGGCAAGATGAACATCACGATGAAGGTCGACCTGCAGACCCTCGTGCGCGAAGGCGAGCGGGCCAAGCAGCACATGCTCGAGGCCAACCTCCGCCTGGTCGTCTCGGTCGCCAAGAAGTACGCCGGCCGCGGGATGGGTCTCACCGACCTCATCCAGGAGGGCAACCTCGGCCTGATCCGTGCCGTCGAGAAGTTCGACTACACCAAGGGCTTCAAGTTCTCGACCTACGCCACCTGGTGGATCCGGCAGGCGCTCACGCGCGCCATGGCCGACCAGGCCAGGACCATCCGGCTTCCCGTGCACATGGTCGAGCAGGTCAACAAGATCCGCCGCGTCGAGCGCGACCTCGTCGTGCAGCTGGGCCGCAAGCCCACCGCCGCCGAGATCGCCGTCGAGGTCGACCTCACGCCCGAGCGCGTGGAGGAGATCCGGTCCTACAACCGCGACCCAGCCTCCCTCGACGCGCTTATCGGCGAGGACAGCGACGCCTCCCTCGGTGACTTCATCGAGGACGAGCACGCGGTCATGCCGGGCGAGGCCGCGGCCTTCCTGCTCATGCGCGAGGAGCTCTCCGCCGTGCTCGCCTCCCTGACGGACCGTGAGCGGCGCGTCATGGAGATGCGGTACGGCCTGGTCGACGGCCAGCCGCGCACGCTGGACGACATCGGCAAGGACTTCAACCTCACCCGCGAGCGGATCCGCCAGATCGAGGGCAAGACGCTGTCGAAGCTGCGGCACCCCAGCCGCTCCGCGTCGCTGCGCGACTACCTCGACGACTAACCTGGAGCACGTGCTCCGCGTGCTGTTCTCGCCCAAGTGGCTGTGCCGGCACGTCCTGCTCGTCGTCGCTGTCGGCACCTGCTACGGCTTCGGCCGCTGGCAGCTCGGCCGTGCCGTCGACCGGCACTCGGTGCTCAACTGGTCCTACGCGATCGAGTGGTCGCTGTTCGCGCTGTTCGCGGTCGTCTGCTGGGGCTGGTACCTCCGCGACGACCTCCGCGGCGGCCCGGACGCCCGCCCCGAGGAGCCGGCCGAGCCGGTCTACCTGCCGCAGGCCGCGCCCGTGACCGACGACGAGGACCCCGAGCTCGCCGCCTACAACCGGTACCTGGCGGGCCTCAACCAGAAGGAAGACGTGTGACCTCACCCCAGCCCGTCGCTCGCACGCGCACACGACACGGCGGGGACCTCGGATCCAACCGACCCCTCATGATCTACCGGGTCATGGCCAACGTCGTGGGCGTCGGTCTGGTGCTGCTGTTCGCCAGCCTGCCGTACCGCTACTGGACCGCGCACTACCACCGGGAGCCCACCGCGGCGATCGGCTTCGTCCACGGCATCCTCTACATGGTGCTGCTCGTGAGCATCGCCAACCTGGCGTTCCGCCGGCGCTTCCCGATCCACTGGATCATCTACGTGGCGCTCGCCGGCACCATCCCGTTCCTGTCCTTCGTCGCGGAGCGCGCCGTCACCGCCCGCGTCCGGGACGGCCGGCTCTAGGTACGACGAAGGGCGCCGCGGTCGAGTCCGCGACGCCCTTCGACGGCAGCCCTCAGAAGGCGGCGGTGCCCTTCGGCGTACCGAGACCGGTAGGCCCGTCGTACCCGACGACACCGGAGCACAGGTAGCCGAAGCGGCACTTCCGGGTGTTCGTCCCGCTGGTCACGTCGAACAGAGCAGCCGGGTTCGTGTACGCCAGCGAGGCCGGCGTCCCGGTCGTGTTGCCGGACAGCGCGTAGACCGCGCCGATGATGGGCGCCGCGACGGACGTACCGCCGAAGACGTACCAGTTGGCGCCGCCGGTCGAGCCGTAGCTGTCGTAGACCGCGACACCGGTGTTCGGGTCGGCGACGGCCGAGACGTCAGAGACGGTGCGGCGGCTGCAGCCGGTGTCGTGCTGCCAGGCCGGCTTGCTGATGTAGGCCGAGCAGCCGCTGCCGGCCCCGCTCCAGACCGTCTCGGCCTTGCGGGTGCCGTCGGCGTTCAGGGTCAGCGAGGTCCCGCCGACCGCCGTGACGGTGTTGAACGCGGCTGGGGACTGGACGCCGTAGCCGCTGTCGCCCGAGCTGACGGTGATCGCGACGCCGGGGTGCGTGTAGTACTGCGACTGGATCGAGATCTCGCTGCTCGACTCGTTGCCGCCGTAGGAGTTGGAGACGACCTTCGCGCCCTTGGCGACGGCGGTGTTGACCGCGGTGCCGAGGTCTGTGAAGGACGCCGACTTGGCTCCGACGTAGAGGATCGGGCAGGCCTGGCAGATGGCCGAGACCATCTCCAGGTCGAGCATCTCCTCCTGGCCCCAGCCGGTGTCGCCCGCCGCGAGTCCGGTGGTGCTGCCGTTCTGGTTGACGATCGTGAGGTTCGCCGGCCCGAGGCCGAACTGCGTGCGGTAGGCGTTCAGGTCCGCCGCCGCGTTCGGGTTGTTGTACGCGTCGACGACCGCGACCAGCGCGGAGCTGCCGCCGGAGAGGCCGTACGCGGTGGTGAGCTGAGCGGGGGAGTACCCACGGCCGCCCCAGCTCGTGGTGGCGGCCGGTGTCGCGCCCTCGGTCCGGACCTGGGCGAAGCAGGCAGCGTCGCCGGTCTTGGCAGCGCTGCACACCTTCTTGCTGCCCGCGGTGTCATCGCTGGAGGCCGCCGTCGCGACGGTGCCGAGGCCGGAGACGGCCATCAAGGACGCGGCCGCCAGGGCCACGATCAGGGGTCGGCGCATGCAGTCCTTCTCTCGAGCCGTGAGGGAGTCACTGGGCGTGAGCGGAGGGTGGCACCTCGGGCGGTCGCCGTCACTAGCGCTACGGGAGAGTCACTCCGTCGGCAGGAATGACCACGTCGCTGGCGAAACGTGTGGGCAACGCCCCTTTGCCCGGAAGGCCCCCCGTGCGTCTCCGCCCTGCCCTCGCCCTGGTCGCCGTCGTCGGCGGCCTGCTCGCCGTCCCTGCGCACGCCGCGCCGACCACGCTGTCCGACGTGACGATCACCGCGTCTGACGGTGTCCACCTCGTCGGCGACGTTCACCTGCCCGCCGCCACCGGCAGGTTCCCCGCCATCGTCGACCTGGAGCCCTACGGGCGCTCGACGGCGACGACCTACCTCGCGAACGGCTACGCGCACGTCAACACCGACGTCCGCGGCAGCGGCAAGAGCGGCGGCGCGCTGTGCCTGCTCTGCAGCCGCGAGCAGCAGGACGTCTACGACGTGGTCGAGTGGGTCGCGCGCCAGAAGTGGTCGAACGGCAAGGTGGTGCTCTACGGCTACTCCTACTCCGCGATCACCGCGCTGCTCGGCTCGGCGCTGGAGCCGCCGCACCTGACCACCGTCATCGTCGGCCACCCGCCCACGGACCCCTACCGCGACGTGCTCTGGCACAACGGCCTCTACGACCAGGGCTTCGTGGAGCAGTGGTTCGCCGGCCAGACCGCGACCCAGGCCGTCGGGCTCGGCCCGCAGCCGCAGTACCTCGACCGCAAGGACCAGCTCTTCGCCTTCGAGACCCGCTTCAACGACCTCGACGGACCCTTGTACGACGAGCGCTCCGTCCTCTCCAAGGTGTCGAAGATCAAGGTGCCGGTCTACGTCTTCACCGGCTGGAACGACATGTACAGCCGCGGCGACCTGCGGCTCATCGACTCCCTGAAGGTCCCGGCCCAGCTCTGGATCGACGCCTCCACCCACCACGGCACCGGTCAGGTGGGTGAGGTCGGAGCCCCGTACGGCGGTGGGCCGACGTCCCTGTCGCCGTCCCTCAACTCCTCGCCGCCCGCCGGCCAGGTCCTGAAGTGGCTCGACCACTACGTGAAGGGCAAGACCAACGGCGTCGACAAGCAGCCGCGGGTGACGTACTTCGACAAGGGCTCGCGCACCTGGAGCACCGCCTCGTCGTGGCGGGCCGCCGGTCCGGACCTCACGAGCTTCTACCTCTCCGGCGCCACCTCCGGGTCGGCCGCGTCGCTGAACGACGGCTCGCTCACGACGGCGCAACCCAAGCTGCGCGACTCCTACCAGGACTCTTACGTCTACAACCCCGCGTCCGGGGCGTCGGTGCCGATGGGCAAGGAGGGGCCGGACGGGTTCGCGCCCTACGTGCACACCGACCAGCGGCTCGACGACGCCGACGGGCTGACCTACACGACTCCTGTGCTCACCAAGCCGCTGCGCCTCGCCGGCCCGTCGGAGCTGCGGTTCTGGGCGATCACCGAGGCAGCCGACATGGCCTGGGTCGTGCGACTGTCCGACGTCGCGCCCGACGGCTCGGAGACGCCTGTGACCCAGGGCTGGCTCCGGGCCTCCTTCCGGCACGTCGACCCGAAGAGGTCACGGCCAGGTTCGCCGTACCTGACCGACGACCGGCACGACCCCGTGACCATCGGGCTGAGCACCGAGTACCGCCTCGACATCTGGGACACCGCGTACTCGTTGCCCAAGGGCCACCGCCTGCGGCTGTGGTTCGCCAGCGGTGACTCGCCCACCCACGAGCCGGTGCCCGCGGCGGGGCGCAACCTGCTCTTCCACGACGCCCAGCACCCGACCCAGCTGATCCTCACCACCCGCTGACCGCGGGCTCACGGCCTGCGGCCGGCGCCACAACGCCTTGCGAGTGCCGGTGACTCGCGCACAACGTCGTGAGAGCTGAGCGTCGACACAACGTCTTGGGAGACGTTTCGGGACGGGGGGCGGCGCGGCGAGCAGGTGACGGCGGCCCGGGCCGGACGTAGCGTCCGGCGCATGAGACGCCTGGCTCCCGTCCTGGTCCTCCTGGCCGCCTTCGTCGCGCCGGCGCAGCCCGCTCGGGCGGCGACAGTGCAGATCGAGTGGCATCGGTACCACTACGACGTCGCCCACAGCGGGTACGGCGCGAGCATCCCAGCGCCGGGGACGCTGAAGCGGGCCTGGTCGGTGCGGCTCGACGGACCGGTCTACGCCAGCCCGCTGGTGGCGCAGGGCATCGTGGTGGTCGCGACGGAGAACAACTCGGTCTACGGCTTCACGCGCGGGGGGAAGCTGGTCTGGAAGCACCACGACCTCCCGGCGGTGCGGCAGTCGCAGCTGCCGTGCGGCAACATCGACCCGCTCGGGATCACGGGCACACCGGTGTACGACCTGGGCACTCACCGCGTCTACGCGGTGGTCACGACGCCGAGCGGCAGCAGCATCCGGCACTGGCTCATCGGCGTCGACGTCAGGACCGGTCACGTCGTGACCCGCCGCAACGTCGACATCCCGGGCCAGAACGCGATCTACGAGAACCAGCGCGGTGCCCTGTCGATCACGCGTGGTCGGGTCCTGGTGACCTACGGCGGGCACGCGGGTGACTGCGGCCCGTACCACGGCTACCTGCTCGAGGTGCCCATCGCGGGCGGCGCCATCGCGACGTACAAGACCGGGACCGGCACCGAGGCTGGCATGTGGCAGCCGTCCGGGCCGTCGGTCGGCAGCGACACCAGCGTCTACGTCGTGACCGGCAACGGCAGCCGGACGAGCGGCGCGTGGGACGGCGGCAACGCCGTGCACCGGGTCAGTCCGGTGACGGCGGGGCGGTACTCCTACTTCGCCCCGTCCGACTGGGCGCAGGGCAACCGGACCGACAGCGACCTGGGCAGCTCGGGCGCCACCCTCATCGGCAACCGCATCTGGATCCAGGGCAAGACGTCGACCGGCTACCTGCTCGACAAGACCGCCCTCGGCGGCGTCGGGCACCCGCTGGCGCGGGTGACGGGCGCGTGTGCGACGCAGTTCGGCGGCTCCGCGGTCCATGGTTCGTCGGCCTACCTCCCATGCACGGACGGGATCCGCAAGATCACCGTGTCGGGCAACACCGTTCAGCTCGGTTGGAAGGCCTCGTCGGGCATCACCGGCAGCCCGGTCGTGGGCGGTGGCGTGGTGTGGACGATCAACCCGGGCGCCGGCGTGCTCTACGCGCTCAACGAGACGAACGGCGCGGTCCGGACCTCGCTGAACGTCGGCACCATGACCCGCTTCATGACGCCCGCGCTGTCCGGCACCCTGGCGCTGGTGGGCACCACGACCGGCATCGTCGCCGTCGGGAACGCCTAGCTGTCGCCCAGCCGCTCCCCGGGGCAATGCCCGCTCTGGCCTGAAGTGTCTAGACACATCGAGGCATGTGGTGGTCTGGGTTAGCTGCCGAAGCCTCGGTGGAGGGTCCTGCGCTGCGCTGGACCGGCGCGCCCTGGGGGGAACCCGATCATCGCAATGTCGTCGTCCGAGCCTGCACCGGTGCCGACACAGAACGTGGGACTCGGCCGGACGGTCCGCCCTCGAGCGGTGCTGGCGTTGCTCCCGCTGCTCGCCGGGCTTTTGCTAGCGGCTGCCCCCGCACGAGCGACGACCAGCGCGACCCGCTGCGGCGACAGCGGCACCCCTGCGCTCGTGGCGCTGCACGACAGCCACTTCTATGTCGACACCGCGGCGACCGCGAACCTGCTGTCGGGGTACGCCGGCTACAGCGTGCGCGCGGGGGGCGCGGCGCGCAGCCACCTGTGGCTCGGCTGGGGAGCCGTCTCGGGCGGTGTGCTCGCTCGTGCCTCGGCTCAACCGGCAGCGGTCGCGGTCCCTGACCTGCCGAGCGGTGGCAGCAGCGCGCAGTACGGCCTGCTCACCGCGACGGGCACGACCACGACGCCGCAAACCCAGACCCTCACCCTGTACGACGGACCGCCGAGCGCCGGCGCAGCGGTCTGCAGCCGGACCTTCACCTACGCCGATGTCAGCGACACCATCAAGGCGCTCGCCAACAAGGTCGACAGCCTGTCTAGCTCGAGTCCCGCGAGTGCCGTGGCCATCGGCAGCACGGTCACGGTCACCGTCGCCGGTCACACCGGCACCCTCGGCGCCGGCCCGGGCAACGACCCGGGGGTGCTCAGCCTCACCCCGGGCGCGCTCTCGGACTTCCCCGTCGACGCGTGGCGCCTCGAGCGCACCGACATCGTCATCAGCCCGGATGGCGTCGCGCCGGCCACCACCTACACCGACAAGCTGTACCTCCCGGGCGCCAGCGGGCCCGACCGTCCCTACACGGCGCACTACACGTTCCGGGCCATCGGTCCGACGACCGGTGCAGCGGCCGTGCAGCCGATCCAGTACATCGCCAGCGGTACTCAGGTGAAGCACACCGACGCCGGCAGCACGCCGCTGTTCTCGCTGCCTCCGGTCTCGAGCACAGCGAACGTGTCCGTGGCCAAGACGCTGCTGAGCCCGAGCGGCGGCGTGCTCGCCGCTGGCGGGGGCACGACCTCGTGGTCGGTCACCCTCACCAACGTGGGCACCGGAGCCACCAGCGTCGACGACGTGTCGGACACGCTGCCATCGGACGCGACGTACACGCCGGGGACGCTGACCCTGGACGGGCGTTCCCTGCCTGACCCGCTCCTCAGCGGGCGCACGCTCATCGTGCCGGGTCCTCTGGTCGTACCTCCTTCCGGTACCTCGGTCCTCACGTACTCGGCGGTGCTCGGCGGCACGTCCGGCACGCGCACGAACACCGCCTACGCCGACTTCGGGTCGGTGACCTACGACGAGAGCCGCGACGTCACCGCCACGAACGTCGCGGCAGCGAGCGTGAACGTTCGTGGCTCCGGCGGTCTCCCTCTGGTCGCTGACAGCACGACGACCGCGGCCGGCAGCCCCGTCACGGTCGACGTGCTGTCCAACGACCCCAGCCCGTCGGGGCTGCCGCTGACCGTCAGCGCGGTCGGCACGCCGAGCAGCGGCGCCGCCGTGCTCGGCAGCGACGGCCAGATCACCTTCGTTCCCGCAGCGGGCACGTCCGGGACGGCCACCGTCGGCTACACCGCCACGGATGGCTACTCCACCGGCACGGCGACGCTCACGGTGAACGTGACGCCGGTGGCGGTGCGAGACACCTACAGCACCGGCAAGGGTGTCACCCTCAACGCCAGCAGCGTGCTGGCCAACGATGCCTGCACGGGCTGCACCGTCAGTGCCACCCTGGCCAGCGGGCCGACGATCAGCGGCAGTCCGAGCGGCACCGTCACCATGGCCTCGAACGGCACCTTCACCTACGTGCCTGCGAGCAGCACCGCGACCGGGACCGTGCTGTTCTCCTACACCGCGAGCAGCAACGCCGGCTCGACCGTCGGCAGCGTCAGCATCTCCCTGGGCGACCTCGCGCCCGACGCCTTCACCACGCCGTACGGGACGGCCCGCAGCTACAACGTGGTGGCGAACGACCCGGCCTGCAACAACTGCCACGTCAACAACACGTTCAGCCCGCTCCCGGCGCGGGGCACTGCGGCGGCGTCGGGCAACACCAGCGTCACTTACACGCCCACCAGCGGCCTGTGGGGGCTGGACTCCTTCGGCTACGGCCTCACCGGCAGCAGCGGCAGCACGACGACCCCGGTCACGGTGCTCGTCGGACCGCCCACCGCCACGCTCACGACGACCTACGGAACCGCCGCCACCGCGACTCCTCCCAGCGGCGGGTCGTGCAGCGGCTGCTCGTACAGCGTCGGGATGGCCCCCGCTTCGGGGTCGGTCACCGTCGACGCCTCCACCGGCGCGTCGACGTACGCACCAGGGGCCGGCTTCGCAGGCACCGACAGCTACACCTACGTCGTCAAGGATCCGGTCAGCGGCCTGCGGCTCTCCGGGAGCGTCACCGTGACCGTCGGTCCGCGAGCCGTCGCGGACACCGCCTCGACCCTGCTGGGCAGCCCCGCGAGCGGCGACGTCACCGCGAACGACAGCTGCCCGGCGACGTGCGCAGTCACGCTCGTGACCCCACCCGCCTCGGGAACCCTCGTGATGAGTGGCACAGGCGCCTGGACCTACACGCCCGGCGCGACCATGGGGCCCGCCGTCGCCACCTACCGGGAGACGAGCACGATCTCGGGCGCCGCCAGCTCGACCGCGACGCTGACCATCTCGGTCGGCGGTGCGGTCGACGACACGGCCAGCACCCCCGCCGGCACCGCCGTCGACGTGGCGGTCCTGAGCAACGATCCCTGCACCAGCTGCACTCTGACCGCAGTGGGTGCACCCAGCAGCGGCACCGCGTCCGTCCTCGGCAACCAGGTCCACTACACGCCGGCCGCCGGCTTCAGCGGTCGTGCCTCCGTTGCCTACACGTCCGCCTCCGGTGGTGCCTCCACCAGCGCGACCCTCACGGTGACGGTGCTCCCCGCCGCTGTCGACGACACGGTGACGACAACTGCCGGCACGGCCGTCGACCTGATGCCGCTGACCAACGACATCTGCGCGAGCTGCGCGCTCACCGGCCTGACGGCGCCGGCTGCGGGCACCGCCTCGCGCTCTGGGGACGTGGTGACGTACGTGCCTGGCGCCATCGGCACCTGGACCTTCGCTTACGCGGCCACCGACGCGCTGGGCAACCCGCTCTCAGGGGCGGTCACGGTGACGGTCCTGCCGGTGCCCGCGCTGCAGGACGACACGGCCACCGTGTCGAGTGGAAGCGCCGTCATCACCGATGTCCTCGCCAACGACAGCTGTTCGGGCTGCACCGCCGAGATCACCGCCGACCCCTCCCAGGGCAGCGGGACCGTCGACGTCCTCGGTCACGTCGTCTACGTCAGCACGCCAGGCTTTACCGGCACCGACGTGCTGACCTACACCGCCACAACTCCCTCCGGAGCCACAGCCACCGCAACGCTCACCGTCACCGTCACGCCCGTGGCCCAGGACGACACCGCCTTCGCCCACCTCGGCGTGCCGGTGAGCATCGACGTGCTCGCGAACGACCGCTGTGATGGTTGCAGCGTCACCGTCGGCATCCCTGACGCGGGCACGGCCGTCGTGTCCGGCGGCGACGTCGTCGTCACCTCCAGTACGACCGGGCTGGTCCACGTCGCCTACACGGTCACCGGCCCGGTCGGCTCCGCCACCGCCACGGTCACGGTCGGCGTGAGCGACGCACTGCCCGACTCGGCTGTCACCGCCCACGCGTCCCCGATCACGGTCGCGGTGCTCGGCAACGACGTCTGCCCCGGCTGCACGGTGAGCGTGGCCTCCAGCACCGGCGGTACTGCGAGCACGGACGGGACCACTGTCACCTTCGCGCCAGACAGCGACTTCTCCGGGCTGGCGGTCCTCGACTACTCCGCCACCAACGGGACGAGCACGGTCGCCTCCACCGTCCGCGTGCTCGTCGCGCCGGCCATCGTCCATCGCGATGTCACCTCCGGTGCGACCGTCGGTGGCGCGCTGCTGCCGACCTGCAGCGGGTGCACGACCACGCTCGTCAGCGCACCGGTGCAGGGCGAGCTCACCCTCGACAGCACCGGCACCTGGAGCTGGACCGCCCCCCAGTCCTTCAGCGGTGCCGACTCCTGGACCTACCGCATCCTCGACCCGGCGAGCGGCCGGACGGTGGACGCCGCCGTCACGCTCACCGTCGGTGCACCCGCGCCAGGCGTCAGCCTCGCCAGCGCCGTCAGCGACCCCGGCGGCACACCGCGCGCAGGCGACGTCCTGACCTGGACGTGGACCGCGACCAACACAGGCAGCCTCCCGCTGACCGGCGTCACGGTCACTGGGCCGGGTGCGACCTGTCCGGCTGTCGGTCTCGCGGTCGGCGCCGTGGGCACCTGCACCGGCACCCACAGCCTGACCCAGGCCGAGGTCGACGCCGGCACGATCACAGCGAGCGCAGCGGTGAGCGGCACCAGCACTGCGGGCACCGCCTCCGCCAGCGACACCCTCACTGTGACGCTTCCTCGCGTCCCCGTGCTCGGCGTCACCGCCGCAGCCGTCCTCGGCGGCACCCCAGGCGCTCCTGCGGTCGGCGACAGCGTCGACGTCACCTACACCGTCACCAACAGCGGGAACACCACGTTGTCGAGCGTCGCCGTCGACCTTGGCGACCCCGTCCTCAGCTGTGCCACGACGACCCTGGCGCCGGGTACGAGCACCACCTGCACGGGCTCGCACCTGATCACCGCCGGCGATCTGGCGGCAGGGAGCTTCGCTGGCAGCGGCACCGCCACGGCCACCTCACCGGGCCTCAGCACTCCCCTGTCCGAGGCCGCCGGCACAAGCACGCCGCTACCCAGCGCCTCGGTGTCCCCGTCGGCAACGCCGTCGGCGACGCCCTCGCCGTCGGTGTCTCCCACGTCGTCGGCAACGCCGTCTCCCACTCCGTCGGCAACGCCGTCCGCGACGCCCTCACC
This sequence comes from Frankiales bacterium, assembly GCA_025965935.1. Taxonomy (GTDB): domain Bacteria; phylum Actinomycetota; class Actinomycetes; order Mycobacteriales; family SCTD01; genus RYN-111. The sequence goes on from JAOPVZ010000266.1 coordinate 27,954, forward strand.
GTCGGTGTCTCCCACGTCGTCGGCAACGCCGTCCGCGACGCCGTCCGCGACGCCCTCGCCGTCGGTGTCTCCCACGTCGTCTCCCACGTCGTCGGCAACGCCGTCCGCGACGCCCTCGCCGTCCGTGTCGCCGTCCGTGTCGCCGTCGGTGTCGCCGTCGGTGTCGCCGTCGGTGTCTCCCACGTCGTCCGGCCCGGCCAGCCCGTCCCCGGGCGCCAGTCCGCTCCTCGGCTCGGTGTCGGGTGAGGTCTGGTTCGACCGCAACCAGGACGGTGTTCGCGGCGCGCACGAGTGGCCCCTGCCGGGCGTCTCGGTGACGCTCACGTCACCGGGCGGCGCGGCGTCGCGCACCTCGCACCAGGTCTCCTGGCCGAGCACGACGACCACCGACGCCAGCGGCCACTACTCCTTCACCAGCGTCCCCGCCGGTCACTGGACCGTCCACGCGACGCTCAGCGCCGCCGGCATCGAGCGCACCTCGGACACCGACGGCCTGAAGGACTGGTCGGTCGCTGTCTCCGTCGTGCCGGGACAAACGGCCTCCGCCAGCTTCGCCGGCCTCGGCAAGGGGACGCTCGGCGGCACCGTCTTCACCAGCACGACGGGCTCACCCGTCGCGGCCGCTCAGGTCGTCTGCCGCTGGGCCGGCTTCGACGACCAGCTGGGCACGAGCGATGACGTCGAGATGACGGTGACTGCGGCGTCCGACGGCACCTTCTCGCTGCTTCAGGTGCCATACGGCACCTACTCCTGCGGTGGCACCGATCCCGCCACCGGCGCCCGATCGGTCATCGCCCGTGCCCTCGTCATGTCACCCGTGGCGGTGGTTGCCTCGCTGCCCATCACGCCTGAGGCCGTGCCGCCGACGGTCAGCCCGGCCGAGGTGCCTGGCACCCCGGCTCCAAGGACACCCGCGACGCAACTGCCCTTCACCGGAGCTGACACCCGCGGCCTGCTCACCTGGGGACTGGGTCTGCTCGTGGCCGGCCTCCTAACCCTCGTCGGCGGCCGGCGACGGCGCACCGGCTCGGGGGGCTGACGGAAAGGCCTGCCTAGCCGTCGAGGTTGCCCGACTTCCACTCCGCCCAGGTGTAGTTCCAGTCGGCCATGCCCGCGTCCCACGTCACCGGCTTCACGACCGCGTGGATGATGTTGACCGGATCGCCGAGCTGCGAGTGGTAGTAGAACCACTTCGCATCCGTGACCGAGGTGTTCACGCAGCCGTGGCTGACGTTGCGCAGGCCCTGCACCCCCACGGTCTGCGGGTTGGCGTGCACGAACGCGCCGCCGTTGGAGATGCGCATCGACCACGGCAGCGTCTCGTAGTACCCACCCGGGCCGTTGGTCGGGATGCCGACCGTGCCGGAGTTGTAGATGTGGCTCTTCTCGCGGGTGAGCACGATGTGCACGCCGCCCTTGGTGGGGTACTGGTCGCGGCCGGTCGAGACCTTGATGGTGCGGATCAGCTTGTGGTCGAGGTAGACGCGCATGACGTGCGCGCTGATGTCGACGATCGACTCGTAGTCCTTGCCGACGGTGAAGGCGTCGTCGACGGCGCGGGTGGAGCCCCAGGTGGTGGTGCCGGCGAGGTGCAGCAGCCCGAGGTCGACGTGCACGGCGACGGTCGTGCCCGACGCCCAGTACTTCGCCCCGTGGTAGTGGACCTCGTAGGAGTTGTACCAGCGCCAGGCGCCCACCACGGCCGGCGTGGTCGTGACGTTCAGGCGGCTGAGGACGGCGAGCCGGTTGGCGCGGCCGCTGACCTTCTGGTCGAAGCGGACGATGACTGGCTGCGCGACGCCGACGACGGCGTGCGAGCCCGGGCTGATGGTGGCGTGCAGGACGTGCTGGGCGTTGGACGCGACGAACGTCTCGTCGAGGGTGCGGGTCTTGCCGTCGGCGTCCTTCACCTGCGCGGCGACGGCGTAGCTGCGGGCCGGGACGAGGGTGGCGGCCGATGTCCAGGTGCCGTTGATCAACGTGCCATCCATGGCGGCGCCGCCGGGGCCGGTCGCGGTCACGGCCGTGAGCGTCCCGTTGGTGGCGCTGAGCGTCAGCGGCTTGGACCAGGGAACGGTCGTGCCCTTCTGCTGGAGGGCCTGGAGCACCGGCGTCGCTGCGGGGACCGGTGAGCCGCTCGCGCCCGGCAGCGGCGAGACCGCCGTCGTCGCGCCGTGCGTGCACGCGACCGCGAGGCCCAGGACGAGGGCGGCCAGCCCGACGCGGGCGAGCAGGGGGGAGCGGCGGAGCACGGGTTCACCTCGAGGAAGAGCGGGATGCGCTGTTACCCATTCTGCCCGAGAACTACCCGATCTGGCGGCGTTGCGAGACCTCGGGTTCCCCGAGCCGGGCGTTGCGCCCGTCGCGCTCGCCGGCCCGCCAGGCCGGACCGTGCACCTGCCGGTCGCCGCGGCCGCCCCGCCAGGTGCCGCGGGCCTGCGACTCCTGGTCGTGGAAGGCACGGACCCGCTCGACCTTCTCGCGCAGCACGAGCGCTCCCGTCGTACCCGTGTCGGTCGGCTGCGACAGCGTGCGGGACCGGGCCTCCTCGAGGCGGGTCGACACCGCGTGCACCCAGCCCTCGTAGAACGACAGTCGCCACGACACGGCAGCGACGCGGGCAGCGGTGTGCTCGCCGGCTCGCAGCCGACGGCCGGCGGCGGTCGCCATCTGGGTGGCCAGTGAGGCCCACAGCCGCTCGACGACGTCGAGGTCGGCCGGGTACCCGAAGCCGAGCACGAACGTCGAGTCCTGCGCGACGTTGACGAGGACGTCGTTGGCCTGCGCCACGGCGAGGTAGAGGAACACCTGCTGGCGGTTGCCGCGCTTGCCCCGCTCGCCGATGACGAGCCGGCGCTGCTCGAAGGCCTCCTCGACCGCCTTCAGACGCCGGGCCTGCTGCCGGGCGCGAGCGAGCTCGAGGTCGACGGCATAGGCGGTCGCGAGCTCCTGCGCCCGGGTCACGAACGCCTCGGCCTCGTGCTCGTTGGTGGTGCCCTCCGCCTGCGCGAGCAGCTTGCCGATCTTGTCCAGCAACCGCTCCTCAGACAAGACCGACCTCCCCGTAGGCGACGCGGAGGGCCAGGGTCGCCTCCGGGCCGAGCGCCTGCCCGACCAGCTCCAGCATGCACGCCCGGTACGTCGGTCCGTGGTCCGCGGTGTCGTGCCTGTGGAAGTCGACGTGGTGCGCCAGCTCGTGCAGCAGCACCGACTCACGCAGGGCCCACGGCCGGCCGTGCTCAGGGACGGGCAGCGCGATCACCCCCGGTGCCTCCCAGTGCGCCTTGCCCTGCCCCCTGCGGGCCCGCAACCGCACGGCCGGTACGCCGGACAGGTGGCCGTCCGCGTACGTCTGGGCCGCCTCGAGGGTGCCGAAGAGCACCTCCGTGGGCAGCAGCACGGACGACCCTGCGACCAAGGCCCGTGGAGCGCCACGTCGTGCGGCGTCCAGGCGCAGCGCCCACGCGTCCTCCGCGGCGTAGACCTTCGACCGCTGGCTGTCGCGCACGCGTTCTGCCTACCAGGCTCGTGACGTCCCTCACAGGAGTGGTGGAACACCGGTGGAACCTGCGACCGTTCATGTGGTGAGTGACGCGTGAAGGTGTCGAAAGAGGGAGTCCTGCTGTGAGTGCCGACCGTCCGGCGCGCATCGCGATCGTCGGTGCGGGTCCTGCGGGTATCTATGTCGCTGATGTGCTCATGAAGTCGGAGACCGCGGTCTCGATCGATCTCTTCGAGCGGCAGCCCGCTCCGTTCGGCCTGATCCGTTACGGCGTCGCACCTGATCACCCGCGTATCAAGGGCATCATCACCGCGCTGCACCAGGTGCTCGACAAGCCGCAGGTGCGGCTGCTCGGCAATGTGGAGTACGGCATCGACGTCAAGCTCGAGGACCTGCAGCGCTTCTACGACGCGGTCGTGTTCACCACCGGCGCCGAGAAGGACCGCGACCTCGACATCCCCGGCATCGACCTGCCCGGGTCCTTCGGGGGGGCGGACTACGTCAGCTGGTTCGACGGGCACCCCGACGTGCCCCGCGAGTGGCCGCTGCAGGCCCGCCAGATCGCCGTCATCGGTGCCGGCAACGTCGGTCTCGACGTCGCCCGGATGCTGTCCAAGACGGCTGATGAGCTGCTCGTCACCGAGATCCCGGCGAACGTGTTCGAGGGGTTGCGGGCCTCGCCGGTGCAGGAGGTGCACGTGTTCGCGCGGCGCGGTCCGGCGCAGGCGAAGTTCACCCCGCTGGAGCTGCGGGAGCTCGACCACAGCCCGAACGTCGAGGTGATCGTGGCGCCCGCCGACATCGAGTACGACGACGGGTCGGTCGAGGCGATCAACTCCGACAACCAGACCAAGCTGGTCGTGCGTGAGCTCGAGCGGTACGCGATGCGGACCGCCGAGCACGGCCTGGGTGAGCGGCCCCGCAAGCTGTTCCTGCACTTCTTCGAGTCCCCGGTCGAGGTCTACGGCGACGGCCGGGTCGAGGGCTTGCGCACCGAGCGGACCGAGCTCACCGGCGACGGCAACGTCCGCGGCACCGGGCAGCTCAACGACTGGCCCGTGCAGGCCGTCTACCGCTGCGTCGGCTACCGCAGCACCGAGCTCCCCGGACTGCCCTGGGACGCCCGCAACCACGTCGTCCCACACGCCCTGGGCCGGGTCCTGGACCTCGACGGCAACCACATGGCCGGGCTGTACGTGAACGGCTGGGTCAAGCGCGGCCCGGTCGGGCTGATCGGCCACACCAAGGGCGACGCCATCGAGACCGTCAAGAGCCTGCTCGAGGACCTCCCCAGCACCCCACCCGCCCCCGAGCCCAGCGCGGACGCCGTCATCGAGTTCCTCGACGGCCGCGGCATCCGCTACACCACCTGGGACGGCTGGTACCGCCTCGACAGCCACGAGAAAGCCCTCGGCGAAGCCTTCGGCCCCGTCACCGGCAAAGACGGCCAGCCCAGCCCACGACCACGCGTCAAGGTCGTCGACAAGCACACCATGACCACCATCTCCCGCGCCGAGTA
>JAOPVZ010000268.1 GCA_025965935.1 Frankiales bacterium
TCGAGCCGGCGGGTGCCGGCTGCCGCTACATCGTCGAGGGCACCGTCAAGGTGAGCATCCCGCTGATCGGCGGCAAGGCCGAGGGCTTCGCGGTCGGCATGACCGAGAAGCTCACCGCCGCGGAGGCAGACGTCCTCCGCACCCTGGTCTCGCCCTCCTGAGCTCTCGCCCGGGCGATGCGCCGCCCGCACGCTCGCGTGGCCGCTGTGCGCGGCCTGCGGACGCGTCAGAGCTCAGGAAGGGTCAGGGGTGCGGCCAGCGGCGGGCGACGGACCTCGCGGCCTCCGCGCCGAGAGCCCGGACCAGGGTGGGCGTGATGAGGCCGCGGCCGAGGCCGACCTCGACGAGGGCGTACATCGCCTCCGGGCGGTCCCGAACCGCCCGGACGCCGGCGTCGAGCACCCGCTGGTGGGCGGTCAGGCGAGCGAGCGCGGTCGTGTGCGCCAGGTGCCGGCCGAGCTCCTGGTGCAGCGCCAGCCGGTAGGCACTCCCGGGGTCGCCGTCGCCGACCGCTGCGGCGCCGGCCAGCCGACCGCTCAAGAGGGCGTAGTAGATGCCCTCACCTGTCAGCGGGTTCACCAGCGAGGCGGCGTCGCCGGCCAGCAGCACCCGACCGTCGGGCTGGGCCGGGCGGCCCGTCGTCAGCGGCAGGTGGTGCGATCGCAACCGCTCGGCGCCGGCCGCCTCGGGCACCAGCTCGACGAGCCGCTCGTGCAGCGCGTCCTTGCCGCGCGGGGTGGCGCGCAGGTTCGGCAGCAGCATCCCGAAGCCCACGTTAGCGGTACCGCGGCCGGTGTCGAACCGCCATGCGTAGGCCGGCCAGTCCCGTCCGTCCATGATGATGAGCTGCTCGGGATCGCTTGTCTCCCAGGCGATGTAGCCGCGCACGGCTACCGCCACCGTCTGCTCGTCCGGCTTCGGCAGCCCGAGCAGCCGCCGGGTCACGCCGTTGGCGCCGTCCGCGCCGATCACCACCCGCGCGTCCAGCTCGTCCAGGGAGCGCACGGTCTGCCGGCGCAGCTCGGCACCGCGGGCGACAGCCGCCTGGACCAGCCGGGCGTCGAACACCGTGCGTGGCAGCACGTAGTTCGGGCGCTGCACATCGGCCACGGCCTCGGTGCCCCTCGGGCTGACCAGCCGCAACCGACGTACCGGGGTCTGGTCGAGCAGCACGTCGGCGACGCCCAGCCGGGCGAGCTCGTCGAGGGCGTGCGGCGCGATGCCGTCGCCGCACGACTTGTCGCGTGGGAAGTCCGCCTTGTCGACGAGCAGCACCCGGCAGCCCGGCTTGGTGCGCAGCGCGGACAGGGCGGCCGCGGCACCCGCCGGGCCGGCGCCTATCACTGCGACGTCGTACACCTGCCAAACCTAAGATGCCTGCATGTCTCGACGTCGCGTGCTCTCAGGGATCCAGCCGACCGGTGCAGGCAAGCACCTCGGCAACTACCTAGGGGCGGTGCGGCACTGGGCGGCCATGCAGGACGAGTTCGAGTGCTTCTTCTTCGTCGCGGACCTGCACTCGCTCACGATCACGCCGGACCCCGCCGACCTGCGGTCGCAGTCCCGCAGGGTCGTCGCAGAGCTGCTCGCCATGGGCATCGACCCCTCCCGCTCCGCGCTGTTCGCACAGTCGCACATCGCGGAGCACCCGGAGCTCGCCTGGGTCCTGTCGTGCCTCACCGGCTTCGGCGAGGCGTCCCGCATGACGCAGTTCAAGGAGAAGGGCAGCGGGAACGTCGGGCTGTTCAACTACCCGATCCTGCAGGCGGCCGACATCCTGCTCTACCAGCCGCATGCCGTGCCCGTCGGCGAGGACCAGCGCCAGCACCTCGAGCTGACCCGCGACCTGGGGCAGCGCTTCAACAACCGCTACGGCGACACCTTCACGGTCCCGGACCCCTACGTGCAGCAGTCGGCGGACCGCATCAAGGACCTCCAGGAACCCACGGCGAAGATGAGCACGAGCAAGGGCGGCCCCGGCGTCCTGTGGGTGATCGAGGACGACAAGCAGACGCTCAAGAAGATCAGGAGCGCCGTCACCGACACCGGTCGCGAGGTCAGCTACGACGTCGCGGGCAAGCCAGGCATCTCGAACCTGCTCACCATCATGTCCGTCGCGACGGACACCCCCGTGGCCGCCCTGGTCGAGCAGTACGACGGCAAGGGCTACGGCGACTTCAAGGCTGACGTCGCCGAGGCCGTCATCGCGATGTTCGCCCCGGTCCGCACGCGGTTCGACGAGCTCATCGCCGACCCCGGCTACCTCGACCAGGTGCTGCGGGAGGGGGCAACGACGGCACGAGCGGTGGCGTCGGCGACCATGACCACCGTGAGGGACCGGATCGGGCTGCTGGCGCCCACCTGATGGCGCGGTCGTCGGCACGCCGGGACATCGGGGTCGCGATCGGCATCCCGGAGCCCTACACCAGTGAGCTGCAGGGCTGGCGGGAGCGCCTCGGGGACTCCAACGCCACCCAGATCCCGCCGCACGTCACGCTGCTGCCGCCGACCGCACTGCGCACCGACGACCTGCAGGCCGTCGAGGCCCACCTGCTCGAGGTCGCCTGCCGGCACGAGCCGTTCATCATGCACCTGCGCGGGTCCGGCACCTTCCGCCCCATCTCTCCGGTGGTGTTCGTACCGCTCGTGCAGGGGATCAGCGAGTGTGAGCGGATCGAGGCGCAGGTCCGCTCCGGACCGCTCCAGCGGGAGGTCACCTTCCCGTACCACCCGCACGTCACGGTGGCCCATGAGGTCTCTGAGCAGCAGCTCGACCGGGCCTTCGAGGACCTCGCGGACTACGACGCCCGCTTCCGCGTCTGGGGCTTCACGATGTTCGAGAAGGGCCGCGACAACGTCTGGCGCCCCCAGCGCGACTTCCCCTTCGACTCGCCGCTGCCAGGTCCGCTTCCTCCCGCGGAGCCGGGGTAGGGCTGGCCCGTGACCAAGCCAGACCTGCTCGACCGCGTACGGCGGAAGCGCCCGTTCATCGACCACCTGGTGCGCATGTTCCAGCGGTACCAGGCCGACGGTGGCGACCGGCTGGCGTCGGGCGTCACGTTCTACTGGTTCCTGTCGCTGTTCCCGATCCTCCTCATCGCGGTCTTCTTCACCCGCGTGGCGCTCGGGGCGGACGCCGGCAGGCAGATCACCGACGGCCTCGGCCCCTACCTCGGCGACCCCACGGCGAAGGCCGTCGCGAAGGTCGTGCAGGACAGCGCCGGCAAGGCCGGCGTGATCGGCCTGTTGGGAACGCTGCTGTCCGGCCTCGGCTGGATCGAGGCGCTGCGCGAGGCCATCCGGACGATCTGGCACCAGAACATCAAGGCCGGCAACATCGTCACCCGCAAGATCGCCGACGTCATCGCGCTGGTCGGCCTGTTCGCCGTCATCGTCGCCTCAGTGGTGGTCAGCGGCGCCGCCACGGCGGCCACCGACAACGTCCTGTCCTTCCTCGGGCTCTCCGAGACCAGCGGCGCCAAGGCGTTCACCTGGGCCTCGTCGTACCTGCTCGGCGCCGTGATCGACGTCGGCATCTTCCTCTACCTGTTCGTCCGCCTGGCGAAGGTCCGGACACCGCTGCGTCGGGTGCTGAAGGGGGCGCTGTTCGGGGCGGTCGGCTTCGAGGTCCTGAAGTTCTTCGGGGCGTTCTACATCGGTCGGACGACGTCGAAGGGCGAGGCGACGTACGGCTCGTTCGCGGTGGTCGTCGGGCTGCTGCTGTTCCTCAACCTGGTCTCCCGGCTGGTGCTCTACACCGCCGCGTTCACGGTCACCGCTCCCTATGACGACGACGTGCCGCCGTCCGGGACCGCGGACCCGGAGCAGGCGCGCAAGGCCGGCATCCCGGAGCAGTTCGCCGGCTCAGACCTCAACCTGACCGAGGACGGTGCGCCTACGCCGCTCGGGTCAGCGCTGCGGGAGGATGCCAAGGTGGAGCGCTCCTGGTCGTCCAAGCAGCCCGAGGCCGTCGTGGAGCAGCCGGCTCCCGCCGTACCCGCTGGTGGTCAGGCGGGGGAGAAGCAGGTGGTGCTGGCCGCACGTGCGCTCACCGGGGCGTCCCTCGCGATCGTGCTGGGCGTCGGGCTGTACGGCGCCAAGACCGTCACCAGGCTGCTGCGCCGCTAGCAGCCAGCAGCTCCTCGAGGACTTCTACACCCGTTCCTGAGGCGGGCCCGATGGCGGTCGCCGACCGGATCGGTTGCGAGCTCGGCGGCTCGCGCGCAACTGGTTGCGAGCCGAGCGTCAGCGCGATCAGTTCCAACGGATCCGGGTGGCGAGCGGGGGGGGTGTGGGTGGCGTGTGGGGGTTAGAGGGGCGGGAGCTTCAGCTTGCCGCGTTGGCGGCGGCGGCTGCGCAGCACGCCGCTGCCCATGACGAGGACCCCGACCGCGACGATCGCGGCCGGCATGACGGGTAGGCCGTCGCCGCTCTGCGTCGTGGCCACCTTGGTGACCCGCTGAGCCGGCACCGGCTGAGCCGCCGAGGACGTGCTCTGCGTCTCGTCGACCGGGTCGACGAGCTGGCCGACCCCAGAGGCGCCGGCAGCAGTCGCGCGGAAGCCCCAGTCGAGCAGCGCCGCGGCCTCCGGCCAGTACCGCGGGTTGGTCCGCATCAGGGTCACGACGAGGGTGTGGCCGCCGCGGGTCGCCGCGCCGACGAAGCTCGCCCGGGCGGCCACCGTGTAGCCGTTCTTGATGCCGATGGCGCCGGGGTAGTTGTAGAGCAGCTTGTCGTGGCTGCTGATCGCGATCGCGGTGTGCGGCTTGGCGCCCCGGATGTGCGCGTGCTTCGTGGCGACGTACTCGCGGAAGTCGGGCAGCTTCATGGCGGCCCGGGCGATGAGGGCCAGGTCGTAGGCGGAGCTGTACTGGCCGTGGGCGTCGAGGCCGTTGTCGTTGACGGCGACGGTGTCGTGCGCCTGCAGCCGCTGCGCCTCGAGGTTCATCTCGTGAATGGTCTTGCCGACCCCGCCGTTGGCCGTCGCCAGCGCCAGCGCGGCGTCGTTGCCCGAGACGACCAGCATCGAGGTGAACAGCTCGCTGACGGGGTAGCGGACCGAGTTGACCAGGCCGACCTTGGAACCGTCGACGTTGACGTCGTCCCAGGTCGGCGTGACCATCGCGGCGCGGTCCAGCTTGGGGATCAGGGTCTCGGCCGTCAGCGTCTTCAACGTGCTGGCAGGTGCGTACTGCCCGTGCGGGTTCTTCGCTGCCAGCACAGCCCCGGTGTCGAGGTCGGCCACCACCCAGCCGGCGGCAGCCGTGGCGGGCAGCGCCGGGGCCCCGGCCGGTACGACGACGCCGCGGGCCGCGAGCTGGTCACCACCGATCGTGGCCGGGTTCTCAGCACGCGCAGGAGAGCCGGCGAGGAACGGGAGTGCCAGGGCAGCCGCGGCGAGGGCGAGTCGTCGGGGGGTCCGCATGGTGGCATGAGGATACCGGACGAAACCCGGTCGTTCGGTTGAACGAGACTGTTCGGCGTGCTGATCTCGCGCCGCTCCGCGGCCTTCCTCACCGCCGTCGGCGTGTTCCAGTGGGTCATCTGGCCCACCTTCCTGCGCAACATCTGGAAGGACGACCGCTCGTTCTCGCACGGCGACCCGACCGCGTTCCTGGTCGTGCACGTGGTGCTGACGGCCGTGTC
>JAOPVZ010000269.1 GCA_025965935.1 Frankiales bacterium
GGCCACGACCTGGCCAGCAAGCAGATGAAGGCGTACGGCGGGATGGTGAGCTTCCGCCTCGTGGACGGTGAGCCGAAGGCGCTGGACGTCTGCCGCCGTACCGAGGTCTTCACGCTCGGGGAGTCCCTAGGCGGGGTCGAGTCGCTCATCGAGCACCCCGGCCGGATGACGCACGCGAGCGTCGCCGGGTCGCAGCTGGAGGTGCCGGCCGACCTGGTGCGGCTGTCCGTCGGGATCGAGAGCGCGGACGACCTGCTGGCCGACCTCGAGCGCGCGCTGGCTTGACCTGCGTCCGATCGATGCCGAAGGTCGAGAGGTGAAGCGCGCCCCACGCTGGCTGGTCGAGACGGTGGCCTGGAGCGGCGCGCTGGTGATGCTCACGGGCGTCGGGGTCGTGGTGTCGGGCGTGATCGGGACCCAGACCTTGTACGGCGAGACGCCGGTCGTCTCCCTCCCGCTGACCCACCTGACGCAGCAGACCCAGCCGGCGCCGCAGCAGCGCAAGGTCGTGCCGGTGCGCACCCGGGCGAACACCGGGGTGCCGGCGGAGCCGTCGCTGGGCGCGCCGCCCGGCCCGTTCAACGACCCCCGACCGACCGCCTTCGCGGCATCGGAGAACCGGTACGCGTTCCTCGCCGGCGTGACCCACTACCGCAAGCCGACGCACGACACGATCGCAGGCGCGCAGGACGTGCAGTTCATCCGCTCCTTGCTGCTCGCGAGCGGGTGGCGGGCCGAGAACATCCGGATGGTCACCGACCAGCAGGCGACCGGAGCGGCGGTGCGCGCGGGGCTGCAGTGGCTGGCCGGCAAGAGCACGCCGGGGACGTTCACGCTGTTCCACTTCTCCGGGCACGTGAAGCAGGAGGGCGGCCACGAGAAGCTGTGGCCCTACGACCGCGACTTCGTGACGGACACCTTCCTCGCCCGCACGTTGAACCAGGGCTCCGGCAAGCTGTGGGTCGACATCGCCGGCTGCGAGGCCGGCGGCTTCATGGAGGACCTGCCGAGCAGCCGGGTGCTGGTGTCGACGAGCTCGAAGGCGTCGCAGAAGTCCTACGAGTTCCCGCAGTGGGGCGAGTCGGTGTGGTCGGGGCTCGTCTGGGACCTCGGGCTCGCGCAGGGCCAGGCCGACGCCAATCGCAACGGCATCACGACCGTGGGCGAGGCGCTGCGCTGGGGGACGTACTACGCGCAGGCGATCACGCTGCGGCAGCAGCCGCACGGCCGGCAGACGCCGCAGGTGGCCGGCGACCCGGTGCGGGGCTGGACGCTGGACAACCCACCCGCCTAGAACCCGCTACAGGTCCCGCCACATCACGACGTGCGGCCCGATCTCCGGGTCGACCCAGGGCTCCCCGCGCGTGACGAGGCCGGCCCGCTCGTAGAAGGTGCGCGCTGGCGTCCGGGCGTTGCACCACAGCAGACCGCCGCCATGCGCGCGGGCCTGCGCCATCAGCGCGTCGAGCACCACCGCCCCGACGCCCTGCCCCCGGTGGCTCGGTGCGGTCGCCATCCCGCGCAGCCGCCAGGCCGGCGCGCCCGGCGCCCAGGGGGCCGGGTCGACCCGGACGTTGCCGGTCCCGACCAGCTTGTCGCCGTCGAACACCCCGACGTGGAAGGCCGGGTCCGCGTCGCCGGGCAGCTCGACCGGTCGTCCGCCGCGGAGCACCTGCCGGCGGAGCTCGGCGGTCTCGGCCGCGGTGACCTCGCGGACCTGCCAGCTCGGGTCGGGCACACGCCGGACCGTACTGGACCACCCCCAACCTCCCTTGCCGGTCCCCGCCGGCCGCGGTCATGATCCGAACGCGTTTCGGACGAGTTCCGGAACTCAGCAGGAAAGTGATCAGCCGCGGCGAATGAAGACCGACCGGCAGTGATGCCGGTCACTCAGGAGGTCGGCGGTGCGGGCAGGGCGGTCAGCGGGGCACGGCGGGATCGCCCTCGCCGTCGTGCTGTGTCCGGTGGTGGGGCTGGCGGCGCCTGCGCACGCCGACTCCAGCTCCCCGCAGACGGTCAGCGCCGCCTGGTACTGGGCGGAGAAGACGGCAGTCACGCCGGTTACGACGCTGCCCACGCTGCCAGAGCAGGCCAACCCTGCGTCGGGCGTGCCGGACGGTGACCTGGGGGTCGGCTACGTCACCGACCAGCTCGCCGCCCGGGACAAGACCGCTGCCATCGACCTCGACCTGACCGCGATCCCGGTCGGCGCCGTCTTCAGCTCCTTCCAGCTCACCGTGCCGGTCGACGCCGGCGCCGAGAACGTGCAGAGCGGCCCGGCGGACATCTCCGCCTGCGAGAACATCGACGTCTTCACCGAGTCCGCTGCGCCGCAGGACATCAGCAAGGCACCGCCGTACGCGCAGCCGACCTGCGTGAAGGGGGTCCTCAACGCCGCGAACTCCTACGTGTTCGACCTGACCGCCGTCGCCAACGACTGGAGCCAGGGGGCGCCGGCTGACGGCGTCTCGCTCGTTCCCACGCTGCTCGCGGCCGCGGACATGCGGCCGTTCAGCATCGCGCTGAAGGGCAAGAACGCGATCACGACCAAGGCGGTCTGGTCGCCGCCGGTCACCGCGCCGGCCCCCCTCCCCCAGCCCGCGCAGGGCCCGAACGTGCCAGCCGTCGCCCCGCCGCCCCTGATCGGCCAAGGCGGCAACTTGCCCCCCATGCCGGAGGTGCAGGCGCCGCAAGCCCTCCCGCAGGTCCCGCAGCCGCAGACCAACCCGGCACCGCAGGCGGTCGCGATCCGACCCGCCGCGTTCGCCCCCCGGTCGCTGGTCCCGTCGACGCAGTGGTGGCTCGCCGGCCTGAGCGTCGCCGTGCTCCTCGGCCTGGCCTGGATCACGCAGAACGACCCGCTCGTGCCGGTCCCCGCCGACCCGCGTCGCACCCGCTTCGCCCGCGCCGTCCGCAGCTCCTGACCCAGTCCCCCCGCCGTCTCGTCCCGCCCCCACCCCCTGGAGCAGCCCGTGCGCCGCCGACCACCGACCGTCCTGGTCGCCCTCCTCAGCGTCGCTGTCCTGTCCACCGCCTGCGGCCTCAAGCAGGAGCAGTACGACGCTCTCAAGCAGCAGCAGCAGAACGGCACCACCGGGGTCGACAGCGGCCTGGGCGGCACCACCGGCCTGGCCGGGGACGCCACGACCGGTGGCGCCACCAGCGGCGTCACCGGTATAGGTGGCACGACGTCCGGGACCACGTCCGGCACCACGGGCACCAGCGGCACCTCCGGGACCGGCACCTCAGGCACTGGTGCGTCGGGCACCTCCGGTAGCTCGACCACCGGCACTGGCCCGACGAGCATCAAGTGCAACACCCTGGGGCAGAACGTCGTCGGCGTGACCCCGACCCAGATCCGGGTCGGCGTGCACGCCCCGCAGACCGGGACCGGTGCGCCGTTCCCGCCGTCGTTCGAGGCCGCCGTCCCGCTGTACTGGAAGGACCCCGCGCACAAGGTCTGCGGCCGTCAGGTGGTCATCGACTTCCAGGACGACAAGTACACGCCGCAGACCGCCCGTGACGTGTGCGGCCCGATGAGCCGTCGTGACTTCATCGTCATCGGCGCCGCCGGCACCGACCAGATCCAGTCCTGCGCCACCATGCCGGACATCCAGAGCAAGGGCGTGCCCTACCTGTCGGCGGGTGTCACGACCAACGGCCTCAACGGGCTCAAGAACTACTTCGCGCTGACGCTGACCTACGCGCAGCAGGCCTCGTTGGTGCTGCAGAACGCGCGCAAGGCCGGCCTGGGGCTGAAGAAGTGGGCGGTCATCACGTCGAACACGAACAACTTCAAGGACGCCCGTGACGCGATGGAAGGCGTCCTGAAGGCGGCCGGGATCAAGTACGACGACATCCAGGTCGACGCCACCAACGACAACGGCATCCAGGGCCGCGCGGCCAACACCGGCACCAAGATCGCGACCGGTGGCTACGACACCGTCTTCCTCGACACCAGTCCCGGCTACTTCCTCTACATGAGCGGGACGGCCAGCAAGCAGGGCTTCAACGGCACCTACACCGGTCCCGGGGTGACGATGACCGAGGTGACGGTGGCGCAGCTCGTGTGCGCGGCGACGGCCGGCGTGGTGAAGGCCAACTTCCTCGCGCCGTTCCCCGGCATCGACCATGCGACGGCGGACTTCAAGAAGGCCGCGAACAACAGCTACGACGACATCTACTGGTCCATCTGGGGTCTGAACCAATCGCTGTACTACGCGCTCAGCGCGGCCACCAGCCTGACGCGTCCCGGCTTCATCGACGGGCTGTCCAAGGCCACGCTGACCAACGGCGTCTACCCGAAGAGCGTGTTCTCCGGCGGCAACCACTTCGGTGGCACCGGTGCCTGGAGCCAGCGGATGAACTGCAACGAGCGCGAGCCCAACGCCAACCAGAACGGCGCCTGGGACACGGCTGGCGGGCCGTACTACAAGTGACGCTGCTCGCGCTCGACCCGCAGACCCAGCTCGGCCAGCCGCTGGTCCTCGGCATCATCGAGGGCTCGGTGTACGGGCTGATCGCGCTCGGCCTGGTGCTGCTCTACAAGAGCAACCGCATCTTCAACTTCGCCCAGGCCGAGTTCGGCACGATCGCGGCGCTGACCGCCTACTTCGGCTACAACGGCAGCCTCTTCGGCATCCCGTGGCACATGCCGTGGCTGGTCGCGGTGTTCGTCGGCATCCTGCTCGGCACGCTGTCGGCTGTGCTCACGGAGCGGCTCGTCATCAGGCCGCTGTTCCACCAGCCGAAGGTCATCATGGTGGTCGGGACCGTCGGCGTCCTGCTCGCCTCGATAGCGGTCGAGTACCTGGTGTTCCCCACGAAGGACACCGCCTCGCTGCCGTCGGTGACGGACGTGGGGCTGACGGACCCGGCGTTCCGGGTCGGCTTCGCGGGCTACAACGTCGCGTGGGAGCAGGTGCTGACGCTGTTCGTGCTGATCGCCATGGCGCTCGGTGCCGCCGCGTTCTTCCGCTACTCGCGGCAGGGCACCGCGATCCTCGCGGTCAGCCAGGAGCCGACCGCGGCAGCGACCGTCGGCATCAGCATCAGTCGGGTCTCGCTGCTGACCTGGACGCTGGCCGGCTTCCTCGGATCGGTCGCGGGCATCGTGTCCATCGGCGGCGCGCCGCTGCTGGTGCCGGGCATCATGACCGGGACGGCGCTGGTCGGCGGCATTACCGCCGCCGTGCTCGGTGGCGTGACCAGCATGCCGGGAGCCTTCGTCGGTGGGCTGCTCGTCGGCCTCGTGCACCAGTACACGCAGGCCTTCTTCAGCTTCCCCGGCGCCCAGAACGTCATGGTCGGACTGGTGCTGCTCATCGTGCTGCTCTCCTTCCCGCGCGGCCTGCTCGGGAGCGAGACATGACCGCCGTCGCGCAGGCCGGCACCCAGCCCGGCACCGAGACCGTCGTCGCCGGGAGCCACTGGCGCCTCTCGGGCACGGGCATCGCCGCGCGCGGCCTCGCCTACCTCGGGCTGGCCGTGGTGCTGTTCCTGCCCTGGTTCGCGACCGACTTCTCGAAGACCTGCTCGCTCGCGGTGATCTACGCCCTCATGGGGCTCTCCCTCAACATCGTCGTCGGCTACACCGGCCAGCTGTCGCTCGGCCACCAGGGGTTCCTCGGCCTGGGAGCCCTGGTGACCGCGAACGTGGTCTTCCAGGCACACCTGCCGATCTGGCTGGCGATGGCCTTCGGGGTGCTCGCGACCACCGCTGTGGCACTGGTCCTCGGCCTGGTGGCGCTGCGCATCACCGGCCTCTACCTGTCGCTCATCACGCTGGTGTTCGGCTCGGCGATCAGCAGCTCGCTGTTCGCCCTCGCGCGGTTCACCGACAACAACTCGGGTGTGAAGATCAGTCGGCCGTCCTACCTCGCGGACAACGGCGACTGGTACCTCGTCTGCGTCGCCGTGCTGCTCGTGATCTTCTACCTCGACTACCGGCTGACGGTGAGCAAGGTCGGGCGGGCGCTGCTCGCGCTCAAGGAGAACGAGCGGGTCGCGGAGGCGTTCGGCATCGGTGTCACCGCGTACAAGCTGCTGGCGTTCGCGCTGTCCGGTGCCATTGCCGGCCTCGCCGGCGGCCTCTACGCGTTCCGCGGCGAGCTGTACTCCGAGAAGGACTTCCAGGACCCCAACGGATTCACGCTCGCGCTGCTGTTCGTCGTCATGTGCGTCGTCGGCGGTCTCGGCAACCGGCTCGGTGTCGTCGTCGCCGGCCTGTTCTTCGGCCTCATCAACGAGCTGCTCGACGACCTCTTCTACTGGCACGCCGTGCGCTCCTGGATGCAGCACGTCCCGCTGCTCGGCAGCTACTACGACTCGGACGTGAAGGCGAGCTACCTCGCCTCCCTCATCGGGGCGCTGCTGCTGCTGCAGACGCTGATCTTCAACCGTGGTGGCCTGGGCGCGCAGCTGCGCCCGATCGCCCGGTGGATGACGGGGCACCGGTTCGAGCTCCACGACGAAGGCGGCTCCGGCCCTGCTGCGGTGGAGGGCTCCAGTGTCCGTGCTTGAGGTCTCCGACCTGTCCATCCGCTTCGGCGGCCTGCAGGCGCTGCAGGACCTGACGCTGACCGTCAACGAGTTCGAGATCGTCGGCCTCATCGGTCCCAACGGCGCTGGCAAGACGACCGCGTTCAACTGCATCACCGGCTTCTACAAGCCCGACACCGGCCGGGTGGTCTACCGGGGCACGGACGTGACGCGCACGCCGCCGCACAAGAAGGCCGCGATGGGCTTCGGCCGGACCTTCCAGAACGTCGGCATGGTGAAGAGCTCCACGGTGCTCGAGAACCTCAAGACCGCGCAGCACGCCCGCGTCCGGTACGACGTCGCCTCCGCCCTCCTCGGGGGCAGCCGGGTGGCGACCGAGGAGCGCGCGCTCGCAGCCAAGGCCGACGCGATCCTCGAGCTGCTCGGGCTGACCGAGGTCCGCGACCTGCGGGTCGGCGGGCTGTCCTACGGCACCTTGAAGCTCCTGGAGCTGGGCTGCGCTCTCGCCACCGAGCCGGACGTGCTGCTGCTCGACGAGCCGTCCTCCGGCATGGGTCCGGAGGAGTCGCACCAGCTCGGCGAGCGGCTGCTAGACCTGCGCAAGGCGTTCGGCCTGACCATGCTGCTCATCGAGCACCACGTGCCGCTCGTCCTCAGCGTCTGCGACTACGTCTACGTCCTGAACTTCGGGCGGTTGCTCGCCGAGGGCAGGCCCTCGGTCATCCAGACCCACCCTGAGGTCGTCGCGGCCTACCTCGGTGGCGAGGCGCCCGAGGCGCTGGCGGCCACGGAGGAGACCCCCGAGGAGGCGGCGCTGGACGAGGCCACCGCCGTACCTGCCCCCCGGAAGCAGCCCGTGGCGAAGAAGGCAGCCGCGAAGAAGTCTCCCGCCAGCTCAGCGCCGGCCAAGAAGGCACCAGCAAAGAAGGCGGCCTCCTGATGGCTCTGCTCGAGGTCGAAGGACTACGCACCGGCTACGGCGCTTTGCCTGTCCTGCAAGGGATCACGTTCTCCGTCGAGGAGGGCGAGACGGCCGTGCTGTTCGGGCTGAACGGTGCCGGCAAGACCACCACGGTCAACGCCATCGCCGGCCTGCTGCCGGCCTGGGAGGGACAGGTCCGGCTCGACGGCCAGGCGATCTCCGGGCTCGACGCGCCTCGGGTGGTGGCCGCCGGTGTTGGCCTGTCGCCCGAGGGCCGCCGGGTCTTCCCGGCGCTCACCGTGCTGACCAACCTCCGGCTCGGGGCCTGGACGCGGAAGCGCGACGGCAAGAAGGCTGTCGAGGAGGCGGTCGAGCAGGTGTTCAGCTACTTCCCGCGGCTCGAGGAGCGCAAGGACCAGCTGGCCGGGACGATGTCCGGCGGCGAGCAGCAGATGCTCGCGATCGGGCGCGCCGTCATGAGCCGGCCGCGGGTGCTGCTCATCGACGAGGCCTCGCTGGGCCTGTCGCCCAAGCTCGCGCAGACGGTCTTCGAGGTCGTCAGCAAGATCAACGACGACGGCACCACGGTGCTCATCGTCGAGCAGAACGTCGGTGTCCTGCCCTACGCCGACCAGGCCCTGATCATGGAGAAGGGCACGCTCACCTACGACGGCCGGGGGGCCGAGCTCGAGAAGTCCGGCGACCTCCGCAAGACCTACCTCGGCACGTCCTGACCACGGCCAACCACGGCAGCTCGGCACTGAAGGAGAAGCGCAATGCAGACCCCTGGCAACTACGGCCGCGCCCTCGGCTACCTCATCGCGGTGCTCGGGTTCGTGGTCATCGGCCTCGGCTACAACGGCATCGCGGGGTCGCTGCTCGACACCCGCGCCCAGCTCCCGTACCTCATCTCGGGTGGCTTCCTCGGTCTCGCCGTCGTCATCTTCGGCGTGGGGCTCATCGTCAACTCCAGTGCCCGTGAGGACCGCTCACGGCTGGAGGGCGTGATGCTCCAGCTGCTCGAGGCGCAGCAGGCCAGTAGCGGGACGCGGGTCCCGGCCGACGCGAACGGGCTGTTCGCCGCCGGCGCGGCCAGCTACCACCGCCCGGACTGCCGCCTGGTCGACGGTCGCGAGGAGGTCACGTACGTCACGGCCGGCGAGGCCGCGTCGCGCTCCCTGTCTCCGTGCCGCGTCTGCAAGCCCGAGGCCGCCGCCGTCTCCTGACCGGGCAGGCCGTCAGGCTCGCTGACGTCCCCGTCGGGCCCGCAGGTAGTCGCTGACCACGAACTCGCCCAGCTTCGCCGGGTCGGGGGAGAAGACCCGGCCGCCGTTGCGCTGGGCCAGGTGCTCGACGAAGGAGATGAGCCGCGGCTCGTCGTCGAGCATGAAGACGTTGATCGTCGCGCCCCGCCTGGTGATGCGCTCGACCTCGGCCATCGTCAGCTCGAGGGTCTCGGGCAGCGGCGGCCAGCAGAAGTCGGCGTACCCGTCGCGGGTGAGGTGCGCGGTCGGCTCGCCGTCGGTGACGATGAGGACCACCGGCTCCGCGCCCGGGTGCTTGCCGAGGAAGCGCCCCGCCAGCATCAGCGCATGCTGCAGGTTGGTGCCCTGCACGCGCTGCGGGTCGAGCCCGGCGAGCTGCTCGGGCTTGAGGACCTGCGCGTAGTCGCTGAACCCGATGACCTCGATGGCGTCCTGCGGGAACTGCGTGGTGACGAGCGAGTGCAGCGCCATCGTCGTCTGCTTGGCGACGCCCCAGGTGCCGCGCAGCTCCATCGAGAACGACAGGTCCACCAGCAGCGCGACCGCAGCCGACGTGCGGCGCTCGGTCTCGACGACCTCGAAGTCGTCGACCTGCAGCTTCAGCCGGGCTGACGTTCCGGCAGTGCGCGAGTTGCTGCGGAGCACCGCATTGCGCACGGTCCGGACCACGTCGATCGGTTGCTCGTCGCCGAACTGCCAGGCGCGCGAGGCGCCGGTGATGTCGCCTGCGGCGCCGGCATCGCGGACGTCGTGCCCGCCGCGCCCCTTGGAGTCGAGCTGGGAGAAGACCTTGCGCAGCGCGGTGGCGCCGAGCCTGCGGACGGCCCGCGGGGACAGCTCAAGGCGGCCGTGCGCGTCCCGGGTGAGGTAGCCCTGCGCCTGCAGCTCGCGCTCGATCCGCTGCAGCGCCCGCAGGTCGTCGACGGCACTGCGGCCGAGGGCCCGCTGCACGGCCGCCTCGTCGATGTCGTCAAGAGCGGCGCCGGGGTAGTCCTGGCCGAGCACCGAATCGAGGTCATCGAGATCGGCCAGCTCCTGCAGGGCGCTGGTCGCGTCGCCCAGCCCCATCCCCTGCTCGCCGCTCATCCGCTCGCGACCGCCCCACTGCAGCTCGGGACGGGCCGCCCGCAGGGCGTCGCCGAGCTGCGCCATCTGCGACTGCATGTCCATGTCCATCGCGCCGTCCATGAGCTCGGACAGCTCCTGGCGCTGCTGCGGCGTCAGCGAGTCCATCAGCCGCTGGGCAGCGGCGGCCCGCCGGGCCAGCTCGTCGACGAGCTCCTCGAGGTTCTGCGGCTGGGACGGGAAGAACTCGCCGTGCTTGGCCATGAACGCGTCGAACTGCTCCTGCGTGTGCTCGCCGCGCGCGTCCGACTCCAGCATCTGGTTGAGGTCGGCGAGCATGTCCTTGACGGCCTGCATCGCCTCGGGGCTGGCGTTCTCCAAGGCGTTCTTCATGCCCTGGAACTGCGAGTCGAGGACCTCACGGCGCAGCAGGTCGTCGATCTGCTCGTAGGCCTCCCGGGCCTCGGGGCTGCGCCAGTTGTACGGCTTGAGCTCCTGCACCGCGCGGGCGGTGTCGCTGGGCAACCCGTCGAGCTCCATCTCCGCCATCCGGGCGCTGTCCGACGGGTCCGGGAACAGCGCTGAGCGCTCGAGCTCCAGGGCCTTGTCGAGCAGCTCCCGCACCTCCTGGAGGGTGCCGTCCAGCCGACCCTGCTTGCGCAGCTCGCGCTGCCGGATCGCCGCCTGGCGGCGCAGGTCCTCCAGGCCGCGCAGCCCGTCCGTGCCGCGGCGCAGCAGGTCGCGCAGCGCCTGCCGCACCGAGTCGCCGGCCATCACGCGCTCGCCGATCTCGTCGACCGCCTCCGCGACGTCGAACGGCGACTCGAGCGGGTCGCGACCTCCGGCCCAGGCGCCGTACCGGAAAGTCATTTCTTGTTCTTCTCCTTCTCCGCCAGGTAGGCGGAGTAGGCGAGCCGCCGGCGCAGCCGGATCGCCTCGCGGACCGGGCGCATCATCGGCCGGAGGACCGCCAGGTAGACGATCGCCAGCCCGATCAGCAGCCACGCGTCGGCGACCTCGAGCCAGGCGACGAACCAGCCGAGGGCAAGGAACAGCACGAGGCCGACGGCGGCGGTCAGCAGCACCCGCCGACGCAGCGCGTAGGTGTCCGGGACACCGAGGCTCGGGTCGCCCATCAGCGTCCGTACACCGTGCGGTGGCCGACCGAGTCCTTGGAGAGCCGGCGGTTGAGGTGCAGGCCCTCCATGGCGAACTCGAGGCCCGCGGCCGCGAGCCCCGGCGACTCCTCCTCTACGCCCAGCCGCTGCAGCAGCTGCGACAGGCCAGGCACGGTGCCGAGGTCGGCGAGCAGCTGTGCGGCCGGCACCAGGTCGCCGGTCTCCAGGATGCCGCCATCCTCGAAGCGGCCCTGCAACCCCGACAGGTCGAGGCCTGCCAGGTTCGCGCGGAAGGTGTCGGCGGTCGCCTTGCGCAGCAGGTGGTCCAGCACCTCCAGCTCGCGGCCCTCCTCGGCGGCCTCGAACTCGACCTTGCCGCGGCTCGCCGGCACGACGCTCGGCAGGTCGCAGACCCGCGCGACAGCGGACTCGCCGGTGACGGCGGCCCGGCGTACGGCGGAAGCGGAGATCGTCTCGGCGGCGGCGATCGCGAACCGGGCACTGACCCCGGAGCGCTGGTCGACCTGCGGGGACTCGCGGACCAGCCGGGTCCAGCGGGCCACGATCTCGAGCAGGTGGTCGGGGACCACGACCGGTGTGCTCTCCCACTGCAGCAGCGCTTCCTGCCGGATCAGGTCGAGCTCGTGCGACAGGTCGATCGGGTAGTGGGTGCGGACCTCCGCGCCGAAGCGGTCCTTGAGCGGCGTGATGATCCGGCCGCGGTTCGTGTAGTCCTCGGGGTTGGCGCTTGCGATGAGCAGCAGGTCCAGCGGCAGCCGCAGCGTGTAGCCGCGGACCTGGATGTCGCGTTCCTCGAGCACGTTGAGGAGGGCGACCTGGTTCCGCTCGGCGAGGTCGGGCAGCTCGTTGACGCTGAAGACGCCGCGGTTGGTCCGCGGCACCAGGCCGTAGTGGACCGTCTCGGGGTCGCCCAGGGTCCGGCCCTCTGCGACCTTGATCGGGTCGACATCGCCGATGAGGTCGCCGACCGACGTGTCGGGCGTGGCCAGCTTCTCGCCGTACCGCTCGCTGCGGTGCTTCCAGGAGACCGGCGTCTGCTCGCCCTGCGCCGCGACCACCTGCTTGCAGCGGACGCAGACCGGGGCATACGGGTGGTCGTTGATCTCGCAGCCGGTGATGACCGGGGTCCACTCGTCGAGCAGCCCGGTGATCGTGCGGATCATGCGGGTCTTGCCCTGCCCGCGCTCGCCGAGCAGGACGAGGTCGTGGCCGGCGAGCAGGGCACGTTCCACCTCGGGCACGACGGTCTCCTCGTAGCCGAGGATGCCGGGGAACGACGGTTCGCCGGAGGCCAGCCGGACCAGCAGGTTGTCCCGGATCTCGGCCTTCACGGTCTTGTGGAGGTGGCCGCTCTCGCGGAGGGCGGCGAGGGTGTTGGTCTCTGGTGCGCTCACCCCTTCACGCTACGTCGAGGCTGGAGATCGCGCATCCTGCAAGGATCTGGGCCGTGGGGCGCTTCGGGGACGGCATCGGCGTCTCCTCCGACCTTGTCGAGGCGGCGGAGACGGCGGTCGGCGCTGCGCTCGCGCCGCTGGGCGGCCGCACCCCCGACCTGGCGCTGGTGTTCGCGTCCGGCCCTGACCCCACAGCGGCCGGCGAGCGCGCGCTGGCGCTGACCGGCGCGAGCGCGACCCTCGGCTGCAGCGCCGGCGGGGTCATCGGTGGGGGTGTCGGGGTCGAGGGCCAGTCGGCGGTCAGCGTCTGGGTGGCGGTACTGCCGGGAGCGAGGCTGCGCACGTTCCACCTCGAGGTGATGCCCTCGGACGACCGGGCGGCCGTGATCGGGATGCCCGAGGTGGGGGAGTCCGGCGACGAGGTCGCGGTGCTGCTGGTCGACCCCTACAGCTTCCCGGTGGAGGGCTTCGTCGGGCAGGCCGGGTCGGCGCTGCCGGGGCTGCGGTTCGTCGGTGGTGTCGCGCACGGCCCGGGTGGACCGGGGTCGACGCGGCTGTGGGTCGACGGGCGGACGGTGGACCGCGGCGCGGTCGGCGTGCTCGTCGACGGTGCGTCCGCGCAGCCGCTGGTGTCGCAGGGCTGCCGGCCGATCGGCCCCGCGATGACCGTGACGTCTGCGGCCGGCAACGTCGTGCACGGGCTGGCGGGGATGCCCGCCCTCGACAAGCTGCGCGCGGTGCTGTCGACGCTTCCGCCGCCGGAGCAGGCGATGGCCTCGTCCGGGCTGCAGCTCGGGATTGCCGCGGACGAGTACACCGACGACCACGAGTACCTGGTCCGCGCCCTGCTCGGCACGGAGGGCTCCGCCCTGGTCATCGGCGACCTCGTGCAGACCGGCCAGACGGTGCGACTGCAGGTGCGCGACGCCGAGGCCGCAGACGCTGACCTGCGTGCCGCGCTCGCTCGCTGCCCGGGTCAGCCGGGCAGCGGCGCGTTGCTCTTCTCCTGCAACGGCAGGGGTTCCGCGCTGTTCGGGCCGACGTACGGAGGCGCCGCGCACGACGTCACCGCGGTGCGCGACGGGCTGGCGGCGGATGCGGTGGCCGGCTTCTTCGCGGACGGGGAGATCGGTCCGGTCGCCGGCCGCTCGCACCTGCACGGCTTCACGGCGTCCATGGTGATCTTCCCATGAGGGTCCTGTGCCTCGACGTCGGCGGGACGAAGGTCGCGGCGGCGGTGTACGACGGGACACTGGCCGAGCCGGTGCACCGCCGACCCACGGGTGCGGACCCGTGGGAGACCATCACGGAGCTGCTCGACCCGCTGGCGGCGGGCGTGGACGGCCTCGGGGTGGCGTGCGGCGGCCCGATGGAGTGGCCGGCAGGCGTGGTCGCCCCGCTGAACGTGCCCGCGTGGGTCGGCGGCTTCCCACTGCGAGACCGGCTGGCCGAGCGGTACGCCGTGCCGGTCCGGGTCCACAACGACGCCGTCTGCGTCGCCGCGGCCGAGCACTGGAAGGGCGGCTGGGGCACCGACGACCTGCTCGGGATGGTCGTGTCGACGGGCGTCGGTGGTGGGCTCGTGCTCGGTGGCCGGCTCGTCGACGGCGGCACCGGCAACGCCGGCCACGTCGGGCACATCGTGGTCGACCCGGTCGGTCCGCTCTGCCCCTGCGGCGGGCGCGGCTGCCTGGAGGCCGTGGCTCGCGGGCCGGCGCTGGTCGAGTGGGCGCGAGCGCGAGGTTCGCAGGCCGTCAACGGCGTCGAGCTCGGACGGCTGGCTGCGCACGGCGACACCGTGGCGCTGCACGCGTTCGCTCGTGCCGGTCGCGCGCTCGGCGTCGGCATCGCCTCGGCCATCCACCTGCTCGACGTCCGGGCGGTCGCGGTCGGCGGCGGGATCTCGCAGGTCCCGTCGGTGTGGCCGACTCTCCGCCGTACCTTGGCCGAGCACGCCAAGCTCTCCTTCGCGAGGGATGTCCGCGTCGAACCCGCGCACCTGGGTCAGGAAGCCGGCCTCCTCGGCGCCGCCGCCCTCTTCGACCCCCGCTACTGGAGCGCGTGAAGGGATACTGCGCTGCTGTCCTGAGCCCTGGAAGCGCAGCGCTGTATCCGTTCACGCGGGGAGGGAGACTGGGACTGTGACCTCTCTGGACATCCCGCTGGTCGGGCTCGAGGACATCGAGGCCGCCCGACAGCTGCTCGACGGCGTTGCCCGGACGACCCCGCTCGAGGGCAGCCGGGCGCTGGCCGAGCGTGTCGGCGGCCCCGTGTGGCTGAAGTGCGAGAACCTCCAGCGCACCGGTTCGTTCAAGATCCGCGGGGCCTATGTGCGGATCGCCCGGCTCAGCGACGCGGAGCGAGCGTGCGGCGTCGTCGCCGCGAGCGCCGGCAACCACGCGCAGGGCGTCGCCCTCGCCGCAAGGCTGCTCGGCTGCTCGGCGACGGTGTTCATGCCGACCGGCGCGCCCATCCCGAAGGTCCAGGCCACCAAGGCGTACGGCGCGACGGTGCAGCTGCACGGGGCGACCGTGGACGAGGCGCTCCAGGCCGCCGCTGCCTTCGCGGCCGAGACCGGCGCCGTGCTCATCCACCCCTTCGACCACTCCGACGTGATCGCCGGCCAGGGCACCGTCGGCCTCGAGCTGCTCGAGCAGTGCCCGGACGTGCGCACCGTGGTGGTCTGCACCGGGGGCGGTGGTCTGGTCTCGGGCATCGCCGCGGCCGTGAAGGCCCTCCGCCCCGACGTCGAGGTGGTCGCTGCCCAGGCCGCGGGCGCCGCCGCTTTCCCGCAGTCGCTGGCCGCCGGCCGGCCCACCCCGCTGCTGTCGATGGGCACGATGGCGGACGGCATCGCAGTCGGCTGCCCGGGCGACGTGACCTTCCGGCACGTCCGCGACCTGGTCGACCGGGTCGTCACCGTGGACGACGACGCGCTGTCGCGCGCTCTGCTGCTGTCGCTCGAGCGGGCCAAGCTGGTCGTCGAACCGGCCGGCGCGGCCGGCCTGGCCGCGGTCATGGAGGACCCGACGGCGTTCGCACCGCCGGTCGTCGTGGTGCTCAGCGGCGGCAACATCGACCCGCTGCTGCTGTCGAAGGTCATCCGGCACGGCCTCATCGCCGCTGGCCGGTTCCTGTCGATGAGCGTGCGCATCCCCGACCGTCCCGGTGAGCTCGCCCTGCTGCTCGGCGTGCTGGCCGAGGCCGGCGCCAACGTGCTGGACGTCGAGCACCAGCGCACCGGCAAGGAGCTGCACCTCGACGAGGTCGAGGTCGAGCTGCAGCTCGAGACCCACGGCGCCGAGCACGCGGACGCCGTCGTCACCGCGCTCCGCCAGGCGTCCTACTCCGTGCGCCCCAGCTGATCACCGGGTCGCCCTGGCGGACAAGGTGAGTTCCACCGGGTCCTCACGCGGTGGAGCTCACATCGTCGTGGGCGGCCTGGCGGGTCAGGCGGTGTAGGGCTCGATCGAGGTGATGGTGACCGTGATCGAGCGCGGACCGAAGGTGACCTGGTCGCCGGCCTTGTGGCCGAGGATGGCCTGCCCGATGGGGGACTCCGGCGAGTAGACGTCGACGGCCCCGATCTTGCCGCCCTCGTCGGTCGCGTTCTCCCGCGAGGCGAACAGGAACGTCTCGGCGTCAGCGTCGCCGTAGTCGACGGTCACGAGGCAGCCCTCCTCGACGACGTCGCCGGTCGGCGTCTCCCCGACGCGGACGTCGCGGAGCAGCGCGGTCAGCTGGCGGATCCGGGCCTCGAGCTTGCCCTGCTCGTCCTTGGCGGCGTGGTAGCCACCGTTCTCCTTGAGGTCGCCCTCCTCGCGGGCCGCCTCGATGCGGCCAACGATGTGGGCGCGCTGCGGGCCTGTCATGTCCTCGAGGTCGGCGACCAGTCGCGCGTGCGCCTCCGCGGTGAGCCAGGTGCTCGCGGTCGGGGCAGTGCTGTCGGTGGTCACGGTCGCTCTCCTCGGGATCGGGGTCTGTCCATGCTAGGGCCGCGTCAGCCGACGGGGCGGCACGACAGGACCTCGCCGGCGACGGCCGGGCGCGAGGTCGGCACGAAGGAGCTCTTCGTGACCGCGCCGCTGCCCTCGGGCCCGATCGTCACCACGAGGCTGCCCACCTCGACGTTGTTGCGGTCGCGCGCCTGGAGCACGCACTCGACCTTCTTGCCCGCGCCCTTGACCACCTGAAACCGCACCGCAACGCCCGTGTCGCTGACCTGGTAGCCCAGGTCGCTGAACTCCACCCGGGTGCTCGCGTAGTGCTGGTAGGCCACGAAGGCGAAGCCCATGAGGGCAGCCACCAGCAGCGCGGCACCGCCGAGGAGGACGGGTCGGGTCAGCGGTCGTGGCTCGTCGTACCGGCCGGGGGGCCGGCGCAGGCCGGTAGGAGTGCTCATCGGTGACAATGATGCCGTGAACTCAGGTGAGCAGCTCCGCTTGGTGTGCGTGCACGCGCACCCCGACGACGAGTCCAGCAAGGGCGCCGCGACGATGGCGCGTTACGTCCGCGAGGGCGTGGACGTCCTGGTCCTCACGTTGACCGACGGCTCGCGGGGCTCCGTGCTCAACCCGGCACTCGACACCCCGGAGACGCAGGCCAACATCACCGAGATCCGCGCGAAGGAGATGGACACCGCGCGCGACATCCTCGGCGTCCGCCAGCTGTTCATGGGCTGGGTCGACAGCGGCCTCCCGGAGGGTGACCCGCTGCCGCCGCTGCCGGAGGGCTGCTTCGCCCTCGGCGACCTCGAGGAGCAGACCGCGGCGCTCGTCGAGGTCTTCCGCAAGGAGCGGCCGCACGTCGTGACGACCTACGACGAGAACGGCGGTTACCCGCACCCGGACCACATCCGCTGCCACGAGGTGACGATCGCGGCGTTCGAGGCCGCCGGCGACCCGGACCGCTTCCCCGAGGCGGGGGAGCCGTGGCAACCGCTGAAGCTCTACTACAACCACACCTTCCACAAGGACCGGCTGGTGGCGCTCAACGACGCGATGATCGAGGCCGGCCTCGAATCGCCGTACGCAGAGTGGCTGGCGAACTGGGAGGACAAGCCCGAGGACGCGGACCGCCTGACGACCCGCGTCCCGTGCGGCGAGTACTTCGGGACCCGGGACGCCGCCCTCATCGCGCACGCCACCCAGGTGGACCCGAACGGCCGCTGGTTCAGCGTGCCGCTCGACCTGCAGCAGCGGGTGTGGCCGACCGAGGACTTCCAGCTCGCGCGCAGCCACGTCGCGTCGACGCTGCCCGAGGACGACCTGTTCGCAGGCGTCCGATGACCCTCGCGGACGGCGTCAACGGCGTGAGCGCCGGCTGGCTGGGCTTCCTCATCGTGATCCTGCTCGGCGTCGTGACCGCGCTGCTCATCCGCAACATGAACTCGCGGATCAAGCGCCTTCCCGACCGCTTCCCCCCGGACGACGACGAAGACGCTTCAGGTCCGAGCGCTGGCGCTTGACGTCCAGCCGCCGCTGCTTGCTGGCGCGGGACGGCCTGCTTGGCCGCCGGGGGGCCGGCGGCGGCGCGATCGCCTGCCGGATCAGCTCAGCCATCCGCTCGGCGGCGACGGCCCGGTTCTGCAGCTGGCTGCGCTGCTCGCTGGACTGCGTGGTGAGCACGGCGGGACCGCGGGCCAGGGCTCGTTCCAGCAGGTGCTCAGGGAGCACTCGTGACAGGTCGACGGTGAGCTCGGCCCGGCTGTCGGTGGTGTTCACGCTCTGACCGCCGGGGCCGGAGGACCGCGAGAAGCGCCACGACAGCTCGGCGTCGGGGACGAGCAGCCCGGGAAGGACCTGTAGCGGCACGCGCACAGAATGTCACCCGAACAGCCCCGTTTGGCGTCGAGCACAGCCGGGAACCGACCGGCTGGCGCCGTAGCACACTGCGCCACGACGTCGTGCGCGGAGCACGGCGAGGGAGGGGGTCGTCGTGCGTCGTGCACTCTTCGCGCTCGGGGTCGCGTTGGCACTGGTCACCGGCGCGGCGGCCACCGCTGCCCCGGCGCCCCAGCGCCAGCACCGGGTGATCGTCCAGGGCTCCTCGAGTGCTGCCGCGGCGACTGCCGTGCAGCGCGCGGGTGGCGAGGTCCTTCGGCGCCTCGACGTGGTCGGCGGCGTCGCCGCGGAGCTGCCTGCCGATGCGTCCGTGCCGGGCTTCACCGTCACCCCTGACCAGCCGCTGCGACCGCAGTCCCTGGACACCGGCGACAGCGGCGGCAGCGGCACAGCCGGCAACGTCTACCGCCAGGAGACCGGCGCCACCGGCCTGCCACCGGCCCAGCGGCACTCGACGGTCGCCCTCATCGACACCGGCGTCAGCGACGTGGGAGGCCTCGGGGCGAAGACCCTCACGGTCCCCGACCCGGTCACGGGCGAGCCGGCGCCCTGCGCCAACTTCTCCTCGGAGGCGGGCGACTGCGCCGACAACTACGGGCACGGCACTTTCCTGGCCGGTCTCATCGCCGGTGGTGGCGACTACCCCGGCATGGACCCGGACGCCCGGCTGGTCAGCGTCAAGATCGCCGGTCGTAGTGGAGCGGCTGACACGAGCTCGGTGCTCGCCGCGATCCAGTGGGTCGTGTCGTTCAAGGACCAGCTCGGCATCGACGTCCTGAACCTGTCGCTCGGCACGGACAGCAACCACGACTTCCGCAAGGACCCGCTCAACCGCGCGGTCGAGCGGGCCTGGCGCGCCGGTCTCGTCGTGGTGGTCGCGGCCAGCAACCGCGGACCTGCCCAGGGCACCATCAGCAAGCCCGCCGACGACCCGCTCGTGGTCACCGTCGGCGCCGTCGACGACCAGGGCACGTCCACCGCAGCTGACGACACGGTGGCGCCCTTCAGCGGACGTGGCCCGGTCCGCGAGGGGACTCCCGACGACCCGGTCACCGTCCGCAAGCCCGACGTCGTCGCGCCCGGTGTCGGGCTGGTGTCACTGACCGTCCCAGGCAGCCACATCGAGCAGACCGCACCCCCCAGCAGCGTCGGCGTGGCCGGCTACCGCCGGGGCAGCGGGACGTCGCAGGCGACCGCTGTCGTGTCCGGTGCGGTGGCGCTGCTGCTGGAGCGCCGCACCCTCACTCCGGACGAGGTGAAGGCGGCGCTCTACGTCGGCGCGCACCACATGTGGTCGCAGCCGTTCTCGTCGGTCGGGGCCGGCATCGTCGACGTCGCCGACAGCCTGGACGCTGACGTGCACGGGTTCGCCCAGCCCGACCCGCGGCAGGACGCCTTCGACGGGCTCGACCTGAGCCGTGGCACCGAGCAGGTCACCAGCTTCAGCTGCGGCACGCTGCGCGCGCAGCTCGACAAGGACGCGGGCTGCACTGTCGTCTCCGGTCAGCTCACGGCGCTGGCGACCAAGAAGGGGGTGCTCGCGCAGCCCTACCTCGACGCCTTCGACGCGACCGCCTACGGCACCGGCACCTGGGACGGGCAGAGCTGGTACGCCGGCCAGTGGGTGCAGGGGCAGAGCTGGTACGGGCAGTCCTGGTACGGCCAGAGCTGGTACGGCCAGAGCTGGTACGAGGACGGCAGCGCCCAACCCAGCACCGCGCCGAGCGAGGGCACCTCCACCGATTTCGGAACGGTGCTGGCAGGCTCCGCCTGGTACGGGGTCTGGAGGTAGGGGTGACGCCAGGGGGGCGCTTTCGGGTCGGAACTCTCAGCGCGCTGCTGCTCGCCGGCGCGCTGGCCCTCGTCCCGGTGCTGCCGGCCCCGCACCCGTCGCGCGCGGACGCACTGCTGCTGCCGGCGCTGGCCGTGCTGGTCGGTGCCGCGGAGTTCCTGCAGGTGCGCTTCCGGGTCGGCAACCAGGTCGACGGCAGCAACCTCGTCGAGGCGGTCCTCACCCCGCTCATCGTCGTGGCCCCGAACGCCGCGGGCTTGGTAGCGGTCGCAGCAGGGCAGCTGCTCGCCGGCGTCCTGCGCCGCAACGCCCCGCTGAAGGTCGCCTTCAACACCGCCCAGTGGACGCTGGCGACGGCGATCGGCGCCGAGGTCTGGCTGGCCACCCCGGGACAGGACCCGACGACCTGGAACGGCGTCGGCACCCTGGTGCTCGCCGTGCTCGCGGTCGGTGTCGTCAACCTGGCGGCCTTCAGCGGGGTGCTGCTGCTCACGGGCAGCGACCTGCGTGTCCTGCGTCCGATGCTCGGCATCGGCTGGTCCGCCGGGCTGGCCGTCAACATCGCGCTCGGTGTCCTGTTCACCCTGGCGCACGCCGCCACCCCGTACGCGCTGCTGCTCGTCCCCGTCCCGCTCGTCGTCCTGCACCTGGCCTACCGAGGGGTCGCGGCCGCGCGCGCCGACCGCGCCCGGCTGGCCGGTATGCACCGCGCCGCCTCGCTGCTCGCGGAGCCACTTGACCCGCGCCCGGTCATCCCGGACTTCCTCCGGGCGACCGCCGAGGTCTTCGACACCCGGCGCGCGACGCTCGTCCTCAAGGTCGAGGGCGGCCGCGAGGTGCACCGCATCGACCTCGACCGCGGTGGCGGGGAGGAGGTGCACGTCGAGGCTGAGGACACCGCGACCCTCGAGGCAGCGCTCGCCGCCCAGCTCGGTGCGGTGCGCATCCAGGCCAACGACACCAGCCCGCTCGGTCTGGCCCTGCGGGCCGCGGGTCACCAGGACTGCCTCGCTGCGCCGATGCTCGAGGGCGGCCGCGCCCTCGGCGCCCTGCTGCTCCTCGACCAGAGCGGCCTCGAGGCTGCCCCCGCCGGCCAGCTCTCGGTGCTGGAGGCGCTGGCCCGCGAGGTCGCGGCCGCGCTCACCAAGGGCCGGCTGCTCGACTCGGTCCTGGAGGAGCGCCGCAAGCTCTCGACCGTCATCGGCGCGACGTCCGACGGCATCGCCTCCTTCGACGAGGACGGCACGGTCCGCTCCTGGAACCCCGCCCTGGAGCAGATCACCGGCCTCGCCGCCGCCGCCGTGCTGGGCCGCGCCGACGTGCTGTCCCGTCTCGACCCGCGCACACCGCAGGGCGAGCCGGTGCTGCTCTCCGACGGTCCGCTCCCTCCCGAGCTCTCGGTACGGCGGAAGGGCGGCGGGCGACGTCGGCTCGCCTGCAGCTGGAGCCGGGCCGACGACGGGGACGGTCAGCTGCTCGTCCTCGTCGCCCGCGACGTCACTCCGGTGCAGGAGTTCGAGGCGCTGCGCGCCGAGTTCGGACGACTGGTCGAACAGGAGGCCGCGCGCCGTCTCGTCGTCGAGCAGCTGCAAGCCGCGGTGGTCCCGGCCACGCCGGTCGTCGACGGGCTCGAGCTGGCCGTGAACTACGTCGCCTCCGACCCGAAGGAGCCCACCGGCGGCGACCTGTGGGACTGGCACCTGCTGCCGAGCGGCGAGCTGCACCTGGCGGTGGTCGACGTCCTCGGCCACGGCGTGGCCGCGACCAAGTCGGCCCTCGCGGTGGTGCACACCCTGCGGTCGCTCGCCCTCGACGACACCCCGCTCGAGGACATCGTCGGGCGAGCGGCGTACCTGCTCGAGCGGCAGGACACCGAGCTGGTCGCCACCGTCGTGCTCGGACGGCTGGACCCGCGCACCGGCCGGCTGCGCATCGTCTCCGGGGGGCACCCGCCCGCCCTGGTCGCCTCGGCCGACGGCACGGTCCGGCAGGTGATGGCCACGGGCGGCGCGATCGGCTGGCCGGGCGCGGGCACCGACGGTGTGGAGGAGCTGGTCCTCGCTCCCGGCGACACCCTGCTGCTCTACACCGACGGTCTCGTCGAGGCCCGCAAGGACATCGTCGAGGGGCTCGACAGCCTCTCGCGCGACCTGGCGTCCGTCGCGGCGCTGCCGGTCGCGACGATGACCGACGAGCTGGTGCGCCGCGCCCTCGCCGGAGCCGACCGGCGCGACGACACGCTCGCCCTCGGCGTGCGGCTCGGTGACGTGCCGGTCGCGACCGCGAGCCACCCCGTTCCGTCGAACCACTGGGAGATCCCGGCCGACCCGCACGCCGTCCCCCAGCTGCGGCGGGAGGCGGTGCGCTGGGTCGCCGACCAGGGACTGGCCGCCGGCGACCTGGCACTGATCGTCGCGGAGCTGCTCGCCAACGCGGTGCGCGCGGCCGCGAGCCGCGTCACCCTCGAGCTCGCCCTCGGGGTGGACGGGCTCGACGTCCGGGTGAGGGACGACGGTGCGGGCCTCGACGTGCTGCCCGACGACGGCGTTCCCGACCTTGACGCCGAGGGCAGCCGTGGCCTGTTCCTGGTGCGCCGGCTGGCCACCGACCTGCAGCTGCTGCCGTCCGAGAGCGGCACGACCGTGCGCTGCCGACTCCCGCTCGAGCAGGTCCCCGACGTGCCGGACCAGGTGCGCAGGGACGTGGCCGAGCCCATCCTCTAGCGGATCAGCGAGCGCCGCACCGCCTGCCGCACGAGCCCGTCGGCGGTCAGCACGCCCAGCGACCGGTCGCCGTCGCGCACCTCGACCCGGCCCCCTCCCGCGAGCAGCGCGACCAGCGCACGGCCGAGGTCAACGTCGGAGGAGACGGCCGCTTCCGCCGTACCCGGCTCGAGGTCGTCAGTGGCCAACGGCATCACCGACAGCGCCTTGACCATCCGGTCCGAGCCGACGAAGCCCGCCACGAAGTCGGTGGCCGGCGCGGTGAGGAGCTCGGCGGGCGGCGCGTACTGCTCCAGGTGGCCGCCCTCGCGAAGGATCGCGACGCGGGTGCCGAGCCGGACCGCCTCGTCGATGTCGTGGGTGACGAGCACGACGGTCGTACCGACCTCGGCGTGCACCCGCAGGAACTCGATCTGCAGCCGCTCGCGGGCGACCGGGTCGACGGCGCTGAACGGCTCGTCCATGAGCAGCACGACGGGATCGGCCGCCAGCGCCCGGGCGACCCCCACCCGTTGCCGCTGGCCGCCGGAGAGCTGTGCCGGGTAGCGGTTGCCGTGCACCACCGGGTCGAGCCCCACGAGCTCGAGCAGCTCATCGGCGCGGCTACGGGCGCGCTTGCGGTCCCACCCGAGCAGCCGGGGAACCGTCATGACGTTGTCGCGCACCCGCTGGTGCGGGAACAGGCCGACGTTCTGGATGACGTAGCCGATCCGCCGGCGCAGCTCGGTGGGGTTGGTGGCGGCGACGTCCTGCCCGTCGACGAGCACCGATCCCGAGGTCGGGTCGATCAGCCGGTTGATCATCTTCATCGTGGTGGTCTTGCCACAACCGCTCGGTCCGACCAGCACGCAGATCTCACCGCGACCGACATCTAGGGACAGGTCGGCAACGGCTGCCGTGCCGTCGGCGTAGGTCTTGCTCACGCTGTCGAGCCGGATCATGGCATCGTCAGGCACGTGCAGGTCCTCTCGAGTGTGGTGGCTCATCTTGACGCACCCAACCCGTGGATCAGCGTCGACTACGTCCGGCAGAACGCGGACGCGCTGCGAGCCGCTACCAAGGAGCACGTCGAGCTGGTGCTGCTCAGCGTCGGTTTCGGGCTGCTGCTGTCGGTGCCGCTCGCGGTCCTCGTCAGGGGTCACCGCCGGCTGTCGAGCCTGCTGCTCGGTGCCACGGGCGTCATCTACACGATCCCCTCGCTGGCGCTGTTCGCCCTGCTGGCACCGGTGACCGGCCTGACCCTCACGACTGCGGTCATCGGCCTGACGGCGTACACGCTGCTCATCCTCGTCCGCAACGTCCTGACCGGACTCGAGGGCGTCTCGCAGGAGGTCCTGGAGTCGGCGCGCGGGATGGGCATGGGACGCACCCGGATGCTGCTGCGGGTCGAGCTGCCGCTGGCGATGCCGACGATCCTCGCCGGTGTCCGGGTGGCGACGGTCTCGAACGTGGCGCTGGCGACCGTCGGTGTCGTGGTCAGCCACGGCGGGCTCGGCCAGATCATCTTCCTGGGGTTCCGCAGCAACTTCTACCGGGCCGAGATCCTCACGGGTACGGCGTTGTGCTTGCTGCTGGCCGCGATCGCCGAGGTCGTCTTCCTCGGGCTGGAGCGGCTCACGACGCCCTGGGCACGACGGTGATCGCGGCATGAGCCTCGTCGCGGACACCGCCCAGTGGCTGCTGGACGGCGCGCACTGGAGCGGACCGGAGGGCGTGCCGCACCGGCTGCTCGTGCACCTCGGGATCAGCGCGGCCGCGGTCGGGCTCGCGGCCCTGATCGCGCTGCCGCCGGCGGTGCTGCTGGGGCACGCCCGCTCGCGCTGGGGGAACGTCCTGGTCGCCGTGTCGAACGTGACGCGCGCGCTTCCGGTCTTCGGCGTGCTCATCATCCTGGCGTCCACGTCGCTGGGCCTGAGCACCCGCTCGACCGTGCTCGCGCTGACGCTGTTCGCGATCCCGCCCCTGCTCACCAACGCCTTCCTCGGCGTCCGTGACGTCGACACCGACGTCGTGGAGGCGGCGCGTGGCAACGGCATGTCGGGGCTGCAGGTGCTGCGCTCCGTCGAGCTGCCGTTGGCCCTGCCGCTCATCGCGGCCGGCTTCCGCACCTCCGCGGTGCAGGTCGTGGCGACGGCGACCCTCGCCGCCTACGTCGGTGGTGGCGGCCTCGGGCAGTTCATCAACGAGGGCTTCGCGCGCGGCGACCAACCGGAGACCGCTGCCGGCGGCGTGCTCGTCGCGTTGCTCGCGCTCCTCGTCGAGGTGGTGCTTGCGCTGGTCCAGCGCAGGGTCCAGCCGCCCGCCGAAACCAGACTGTGACAGTCGTCGGCTGGTGGGCCGGCTGCGGGTCTGGTTAGGTCGTCGTAGCGGGATGCACACCCGCCCAGACACGCGGCCGTTCGGCCGGGACACAGGAGGCGGCCATGCGCGCTCGTCATGCACTTGCCCTGGCCGTGGTGCCGATGCTCCTCACGGGCTGCGGCGGTTCGAGCAGCAGCAAGCTGTCGTCGGGTCCCGACAACAGCAAGGTGCTGGTGGTCCTCGCCGATGACCTCAAGCTGCAGACCGTCGACAACGTCGTGCCGGTGATCCGGACGAAGGTCGCGTCCGCCGCCGCGCAGCAGGCGCTCGACAAGGTCTCCGCGGCGCTGAGCCCAGAGGCGCTGATCAACCTCAACAAGGCGGTGGACATCGACCGCCAGACGTCGACGACCGCAGCCGAGAAGTTCGTCAAGGACAACGGGCTCGACTCGGGGGTCTCCGGCGGCTCGGGCAAGCTCGTCGTCGGCGGCGCGAACTTCAGCGAGAGCCAGACCCTGGCCAACGTCTACGCCGACGCGCTCAAGGCCGCCGGGTTCGACGCGTCGGTCAAGACCGTCGAGAGCCGCGAGGTCTACGAGCCGGCTCTCGAGAAGGGCGACCTCGACGTGTTCCCCGAGTACGTCGGGACGCTGACCGAGTTCCTCAACAAGAAGGTCAACGGGCCCAAGGCACCGGCCAAGGCGAGCAACAACCTCGACGCGACGGTGACCGCCCTCAAGGCGCTCGCCGGACCGCGCGGCCTCACCGTCTACACGCCTGCCCAGGCCGACGACAAGAACGCGTTCGCGGTCACGAAGAAGTTCGCCCTCGACAACGGCCTCACCAAGCTCAGCGACCTCAAGAAGGTCAAGGACCTCGTCCTCGGTGGCCCGGCCGAGTGCCCGACGCGACCCTTCTGCGAGCTCGGCCTCGAGAAGACCTACGGCCTGACCTTCAAGAGCTTCAAGAGCCTCGACACCGGTGGCCCGCTCACGAAGGCGGCCCTGAAGGACGGGACCATCCAGGTCGGTCTCGTCTTCAGCAGCGACGGCTCGCTGGGCTCCCTGTAGTCGCGGTGGCCGTCCGCCGTACGACGGCGGCGCCGGCGAAGATCGCCGTCGCGACCGCCAGGATGGCGAAGCTCGGCGGTGTGCTCGGGAGGGCGTAGCTGGCACCGAGCCCGATCCACACGGAGGCGACCGCGAGAGCGGCGGACAGGCCCATCGCCCGGAACGGCCGGCTGCTGAGGCGGCTGGCGGCGGCAGCCGGCGCGGCGATGAGGCCGAGGATGAGCAGGGCACCGACGACCTGCGTGGCCTCGGCTGCGGTCGCGCCGGTGAGTGCGAGGAAGGCGAGCCCGAGCAGCCGCACCGGCACGCCGGCGGCGCGGGCGACGCGCTCGTCGAGCGTCGCGAGGAGCAACGGTCGAGCGAGTGCGAGCAGCAGCACGATGACGCCGACCGCGATCCCGGCGGCCAGCCAGGCACGTGGGCCTGACAGCCCGAGGACCGAGCCGAACAGCACCGCCACCGCACCGTTGCCGTTCGAGCCGCTGCGCCTGGTGGTGTAGATGCTGAGGAAGAGCACGCCGAGCCCGAGGATCCACGCGAAGACCGCGCCGATGACCGTGTCGTCCGGGCGGCCGCCCTGCCCGATCAGCCCCATCGCGATGCCGACGCCGATGGTCAGGACGAACAGGCCCAGCCGGGCGTCGAGCCCGAACGCGAGGGCGGCCAGGGCGCCGGTGAACGCCACATGGCTGAGCGCGTCGGCGGTGAAGACCTGGCCGCGCAGCACGAGGAAGTACCCGATCAGCCCGGCGGCAGCGGCGATCGCGGTGCCGGCCACGAACGCGTGCTGCATGAAGGGATGGCTCAGCATGTGCGCCAGCCCAGTCCAGGGCGCGGTCATGCGGGCACCCGGTCGCGGACAGCGCGGGTGGCGCGCGCCAGCAGGTAGGTGCCGAACGCGATGCTGGAGAGCCAGAAGCCGATCGGGTACGGCGAGTAGTACGCGACTCCGAGGGCGACCCAGGTGACCAGGAGGGCGAGCACCACCGAGAGCGCCAGACCCGCCGCCGGCCGGCAGGTGAGCTCGCGGGCCGCGGCAGGGGGAAGCACCAGCAGCGTGAAGACCATGAGGGCACCGGTGATCTGGACGACCTCAGCGGCGGTCGCTGCGAGCAGCACGAGGAACACGACATCCAGCGCTCGCACTGGGACACCCGACGCGCGTGCCGCCTGCGGGTCCAGCGACGCGAACAGCAGCGGCCGTCCGATGGCGGCGAGAACCGCCAGCAGCACGACGGCGAGGACGGCCAGGGTGGTGACCTGACCGGCCGTGACGCCGAGGAAGCTGCCGAACAGCAGCGCCGTGGTGCCGCCCAGCACACCGTGGTACAGCACGACGAACAGGTAGCCACAGGCGAGCGCGAAGGCCTGGACGGTGCCGACGAGGGCGTTCTCCTCGCTGAACCTGAGGCGAGCCGAGGATGGTGCGGCCGCGATCGTCAGCGCAGCCGCCACGCAGAAGCCGAAGTACCCGAGGGCGGCGGGCACGCCGAGCCAGGTGGCGCCGGCCGCGCCTGGGAACCCCACCGCAGACAGGGTGTGCCCGGCGAAGGCCTGCCGTCGGGTCACCATGAGGAAGCCGACCAGTCCGGCGAGCAGCGCCAGGACGGTGCCGGCGCGGTAGGCGTTCACCATGAACGGCAGGGCCCACATCTGCTGCAGGTCGGCGACCGGGTTCCACCCCGGCTGGTTCATGGCTGCTCGTGACGGTTGCTGTGGTGCGCGGGTGCGTCGGGCTGGCCGACGACGACCAGCCGCCCGTCGGAGGTGCTCAGCACCTCCATCGGGATGCCGTAGAGCCGGCTCAGGGTCTCGGTGGGGATGACCTCGGCCGGCGTCCCCGTCGCGGTCCCTGCCGGCGCCAGGTAAGTGACCAGGTCGAGGTACGGGAGGATCGGGTTCACGTCGTGCGCGACCATCACCACGGCCACGCCTCGCTCCCGGCAGAGCCGGCTGACCAGGCCGGCGACCGCGCCCTGGTTGGGCAGGTCGAGGGAGTCCAGCGGCTCGTCGAGCAGCAGCAGCTGCGGGTCCCGGGCGAGGGCCTGCGCGATCAGCAGCCGCTGCTGCTCGCCTCCTGAGAGCTGCCCGATCGGCCGGCCGGCGTAGGCGGACGCACCCACCAGCTCGACGAGCTCCGCCACCTTGGCCGCCGCCCTTCGGGATCCGGTGCCGGGGAGCGGGAGCCCCCACCGATGTCCGTCGAGCCCGAGGCGGACGACGTCCAGGCCGCGGACCCGGACCGAGGAGTCGAAGGTCCGTCGCTGTGGGAGGAAGCCGATCCGTTCGTTGGTCTCGCCAGGAGGTCGGCCCAGGACGCTGACCTCGCCCGCGCTGACCTTCAGCAGTCCGAGGACCACCTGGAGAAGGGTGGACTTGCCGACGCCGTTCGGGCCGAGCACGGCGACGAACTCGCCAGGCTGCACGCGCAACGAGACGTGCGACCAGACCTGCCGGCCGCCGAGCCGGACCTGCGCGTCCCGGATGTCGACCGCCTCCGCAAGGGCGCGCCCGGGAGCTTGGTCCGGCACTGCCACGGTCACTTGCCGGTCGCCTGGGCGAGCGCTGCCTGCAGGCTGGTCAGCTGCCGCACCTGCCAGTCCTGGAACGACGCGCCGGCCGGCGTGAGGGTCTCGGTCACCGTCGTGACGGGGATGCCGGCCTTGCGGGCCGCGCTGACCTGGGCCTGGACGTCCGGCGTGGCGTTCTGGCTGTTGTAGACGTACAGCTTGATGCGGTGGTCCGTGATCTGCGCGTCGATGAGGGTCTTGTCCCGGGCTGTCGGGTCGGTGCCCTCGCTGATCGCGTCCAGGAAGGACTCCGGGGTCAGCAGCGTGAGGCCGAGGCCCTGCGCCAGCGGGGCGAAGATCGACTCGGACGCCCCCACGGGTGTCCCGGCGTAGCGGGCTTTGATGGCCGCGATCTCGTCGAAGTAGCCCTTGAGGCTCACGGTGAGGACCTGCGTGCGCTGCGCCTCGAAGTAGCTGCGGTCCGCGGGGTCGAGCTTGCTGAAGTCGGCGGTCAGGGTGTCGATCACCGTGCGGACGTCGGCCGGTGAGTACCAGCGGTGCGGGTTGCCGTTCGTGGGGACGCCGACCAGCGCACCGACGGTCAGGTCGGTACGGGCTGGGCTCGGGTTGGCCGCGATCAGCTTGGACGCCCAGGTGTCGTACCCGACGCCGTTCACGATCGCGAGGTCGGCCCCGGCGATCGCCCGCCCGTCGGAGGCAGTCGGCTCGTAGTCGTGGGGGTCCGCGTCGGGGCTGTTGATGATCGAGGTGACGTGGGCGTGCGTACCGCCGAGCTGACTCGCCAGGCTGCCCCAGAAGTTCTCCGCCGCGACGACCTCGAGCCGGTGGCTGCCCGTCGTCGAGGCGGCCTTGGTCGGCGAGGTCGCGCAGCCGCTCGCCAGCAGCAGGGCCCCCAGCCCGATCGCGGCGAGGGTCGTGGGCAGCCGTGTCATGTGATCCCTTATCCGTAATAGTTTCGGTTACTGTGTTGATCACGGTAATGAGGATCGGGAGCGACGACTAATGCAGGAACGCGCATGCGGGATGACGACGCCATGACGACGCGATGACGACGCCCAGCCGTGATCGCTCCCCGCACAGGATCCGGATCACCCGACAGGCGGTGCTCGTCGACGAGGCGCTGGCAGGGTCGACGGACTTCCGCACCGCGCAGGACCTCTACGCCCAGCTGCGCGCCGCCGGGGCGCGGATCGGTCAGACGACGGTCTACCGGCACCTGCAGCTGCTCGCGGATCAGGGCGCCGTCGACGTGATCCGCACTGCGCAGGGAGAGTCGGCGTACCGATCGTGCGCCGGCACCGAGCACCACCACCACCTGATCTGTCGCTGCTGCTCGCGAACCGTCGAGCTGGCGGGACCCGAGGTCGAGCGCTGGCTGAGCCAGGTCACGGCGAAGGCCGGCTTCACCGACATCTCCCACACCCTCGAGATCCTCGGGACCTGCAGCAGCTGCACCCGATGAGCCACGAGCAGTCGTCCGCCGAGCCGCTCGAGGAGGTGTCGCTGGCCGACTTCGCCCGTTCGGCTGAGCTGCTCAGGGCGCTCGGCGCCCCCGTGCGGCTGGCACTGCTCCACCTGCTGGCACCGGCACCGCGGTGCGTCCACGAGCTGGTGGACGCGCTCGGCATCCCCCAGCCCCTGGTGTCCCAGCACCTCAGGACGCTGCGGAAGGCCGACCTCGTGGTCGCCGCGCGCGACGGGCGCGAGGTCCGGTACCAGCTGGCGGACCAGCACGTCGCGCACATCGTCCAAGATGCCCTGGTTCACGCCGGAGAGGACCGGGTGAGCGACACCGCCGGCGGGTCGTGAGTCATCCCTCCCGCGTGTCTCCCGCGAGCAGATCAAGGACCTCCTGATCGCTCGTCTGGTCGAAGTTGTCGTACCAATGACCCACGGCGAGGAAGTTCCTCGGCGTGCCGAGGCAGATCACCTCATCAGCCAACGA
The DNA here is from genome assembly GCA_025965935.1 of Frankiales bacterium. Classification (GTDB taxonomy): domain Bacteria; phylum Actinomycetota; class Actinomycetes; order Mycobacteriales; family SCTD01; genus RYN-111. Next base: position 30,492 of record JAOPVZ010000269.1, read on the forward strand.
CCGGAGTCGGTTGCGGGTCCCCGCGGCACAGACCGGCGTAGCCAGGAGCAGACGCTGCGGTTCGTGGCGTCTGAGGGACCGCAGCGCGGCCTCGGCCGTGATGCCGGTCGCGAGCCCGTCGTCGACCAAGATCACCGTCCTTCCCGTCAGCTCCGGCAGCTCCCGGCCCCGGCGGTAGGTCTCGACCCGAGTCCGGAGCTCGCGGCTGGCTCGCGCGGCGAGCGCTTGCATCTGCTCGGGTCCGACCCCCGCTCGCTGCGCGCTCTCCGACACCAGCACCTCCTCGGAGTCCTCGGCCACGGCACCGATGCCGAACTCCTCGTGGCCCGGCGCGCCGATCTTGCGAGAGACGAACACCTCCAAGGGGGCCCGCAGTGCACGGGCGACCTCCGCCGCGACCGGAATGCCGCCTCGGGGGAGGCCCAGCACCAGGACCGGCTCGGGTAGCTGTTCCTGGAGGAGACGGTGCGCGAGCTGCCGACCGGCGTCAGCCCGATCCCGGAACCTCACGGCGGGACCTCTCGCGCCGGCGGGGCGCCACCGATCCCCGCCGTAGGGTCGTGGTAGTCCTCGACGTCCATGCGCTCATCAGGCCTGCAGGTCGACGCGGTCCCGCATCGCCTCGGCACCGGTCGCCGCCCGAGCGCAGTGCGCACAGCAGAAGAACTGCCCGTCGACCTCGGTGCCGTGGCCGAGCACCTTGCACTGGCAGTGCTCGCAGATCGGCGCGAGGCGGTGGATCGCGCACTCGAAGCTGTCGAAGGTGTGCCGCACGCCTGCGGCAACCACCTCGAAGGACTTGTCGTACTCATTACCGCAGACCTCGCACGTGGCCATGCTCACCTCGAAAGGGCTCGGACGGGACTCGTCACGGCTCCGGCGTCGGCTCCGGATCGGTGGGTGTCGGCCCCTCCGGTGATGGCCCGGGCAGTGGTTCCACCGGGTCGTCGGGCCAGGGGGCGGTGCCCGGGGTCAGGACGCTGCTGGTCCTCATGCGCTGCGCTTACCCCCTCCTGGGCGGGTGATGCGCCTTCGTGGACCCGGCACACCCTCACGGCGGATCTGATCAGCAAGCACTAGGTCACCTAGCCACGAGCTCCCGGTTGATGCCGTCCCTCGTGGTGGTTTCTTGCTGCAACCTTTCAGTGGCCTCCCTCGGCACCCCGAAGTCCCAGTGCGTCCGACACGCGGGCAGCTGCCGATCGCCTTGGAGGAGGCAGCTCCCGCACTGATGGGCGCGTCCGCACCGGCGAAAGGCTGACTCAGGACGTGGCAACCCCGGACTTCCCCTCGGCCGAGCAACGCGTTCAGCGTCTGGCGGGAGTCATCGACGGCGCAGACGTCGGCGTGCTCGACACCCTCACCGACGGCCGGGTCGCGGCGGGAAACCCGGCGGCTGAGCGGATCTTCGGCGTCCCGGCGGGCAGCCTGGTCGGGCGGGACGTCCGCACGCTGTTCCCGGACTCCTGCTGGCCCGAGGTGTCGGAGGCCGGGGCCCTGGTGCACTCCGGCAAGAAGGTCGAGGTGGTGCGGACCACCGCCTTCGGTCCGGGGCAGAGCCTGGTGGACGTGACGCTGCGCCTCGCGCCGGTCCGAGACGCCGCCGGGACGATCATCGGCGTCAGCGCGTTCATCCGCGACGTGACGGAGGAGATGCGCGCGCGCCGTGAGCTGGAGGCCAGCGAGCGCCGGTTCCGCGCGCGCTACGACGAGTCGCCGATGCCCCAGGCGATGCTCGCCCTGGACGGGCGGATCACCAGTGCCAACGCCGCGATGCGTCAGCTGCTGGGCCGGGACGACGTGGAGGGGATGTCGATCCTCGCGCTCCGGCACCCGCAGGACGCTGCTGCACCGCAGAAGTGGGTCAGCTGGCTGGGCAAGGACTGGTACGGCGGCAGTTCCGAAAGGGTGGTCGTGCTGTCCGACGGGACGGCGCTGCCCCTGCTCGTCCATGGCGCGGCGCTGCGGGCGGCCAACGGGTCCGTGACCGGCCTTGCCGTGTTCGCGCAGGACCTGACGAAGTTGCGCCAGGCGGAACGCGCGGCGAACCGGGCGGCCGCGGTGGCCCAGGCAATCGGCAACGCCGCCAGCGACTGGGCGGTCATCCTCGACAGCGCTGGTCGCATGTCCTACGTGTCGCCTGGTGCCCAGGCCGTGATGGGCTACGACCCGATGGTGGTCACGGGCGACAGCGCCTACGGCTACGCCCACCCGGAGGACGTGGCCGCCGCCCGCGCCGCCGCCGAAGACGTCATCAAGGACCCGCAGGTGCGCCGCCGGTTCCTGCTGCGGCTGCGGCACGCGGACGGTCACTGGCTCTGGACCGAGCAGCTGCTGACGAACCGCCTCGACGACCCGGATATCGCCGGTGTCGTCTGCAACGTGCGTGACGTGACCGAGCGGATCGAGGCCGAGCAGGCCCTGGAGCGGTCGGAGTCCCGGTTCCGGGCGATCGCCGAGACCGCGCACGAGGGCATCTGGGCGGTCGACCCGGAGGGACGCACCCTGTACGGCAACGCGCGACTGCTGGACATCCTCGGCGTGGACCTCGCGACGGTCTACACGACCCCCGCCCCCCGGCTGCTGGCTCCCCAGGACGAGAAGCTCATCACCGAGCGGCTGCGGCAACGGCAGGCGGTTGGATCAGAGCGGTACGAGGTGACCTACCCGCATCCCGACGGACGGTCCCGGGTCCTGTCGCTGAGCGTGAGCCCGCTCGCCGACGATCACGGACCGGTGGGCTCGCTCGCCATGATCTCGGACGTCACGGACGAGCGCCGGGCTGACGAGGAGCTCCGTCGCCGCGCGCTGCACGACGACCTGACCGGGCTGCCCAACCGCACCCTGCTCACCGACCGGCTGGGCCAGGCACTGGTGCGCCAGGAGCGGCTCGGCTCGGGACCCGTCGCGCTGCTGTTCGCCGACCTGGACCAGTTCAAGCTCGTGAACGACAGCTGGGGCCACGACTGCGGCGACGAGCTGCTGGTCGCGGTGGCCCAGCGGCTGGCAGCGGCCGTCGGCCCCGGTGACACGGTTGCCCGCTTCGGCGGCGACGAGTTCGTGGTCCTGTCCGAGGGCACCGACGAAGCGTCAGCCAAGGAGCTCGCCGATCACCTGCTCGCACAGCTCGCCGAGCCGTTCGAGATCTCCGGTCGACGCGCCTACCTCTCGGCGAGCATCGGCATCTCGATGGCGCCGCCGGCAGAGCCGGACGAGATGCTCCGGCACGCCGACGCGGCGATGTACAAGGCGAAGGCCTCCGGACGAGGGCGGGTGGCGGTGTTCGACCGCGCACTCGCCGGCGACGCGGCCGAGCGCCTGCAGCTCGGGAACGACCTGCGTGAGGCACTGGCAGCTGACCGGCTCGAGCTGCACTACCAGCCGATCGTGGAGCTCAGCACCGGGCGGGTGCTGGGCGTCGAGGCGCTCGCGCGGTGGCAGCACCCGGAGCGGGGCGACGTGCCGCCGTCGCGGTTCGTCGCGGTCGCTGAGTCGGTGGGGCTCGCGCCGCAGCTGGACCGCTGGGCGCTGGCTCGCGCCCGCCGTGACCTCGGCCGGATCAGGCAGCAGCTCGGTGCCGACGTCAAGGTGAACGTGAACATCTCGGCTCGGCACCTCATCGAGGGCGACCTCGAGGCAGCCGTGCGCGACGAGCTCGGCCGCGGCGGCACGCCGCCACAGGGCATCGTGCTGGAGCTCACCGAGAGCACCGTCATGGGTGACCGTGACGACGCCTGTGCCGTGCTTCAGCGCCTCGTCGACCTCGGCGTGACAGTCGCCGTGGACGACTTCGGCACCGGCTACAGCTCGCTGAGCTACCTCAGCCGGCTGCCCGTCTCCACCCTGAAGATCGACCGCAGCTTCATCCAGGCGATGACCCGCGACGCCGACTCGCTCGCCATCGCCGCGTCCGTCGTCGACCTCGGCAAGACGCTGCGCATGACGACCGTCGCCGAGGGCGTCGAGACCAGCGAGCAGCTGGAGCTGCTGCAGACGCTCGGCTGCTCAGCCGGCCAGGGATACCTCTGGGCCCCGCCGCTCCCGCTCGAGGAGCTCGCCGCCGCGATGAAGGAGCTGCCGGTCGGCCGCTTCGACACGTCCTCCAGTGCGCAGGGGAAGCGGCCCGCCGTCCGTCAGGAGGTCGTCACCGCCGAGCACGGCCTCACCCGGCTCGCCGCGCTGCACCGCGACGGTGCCTCGCTGTCGACGATCGCCGCGGCGCTCAACGCCGAGGGCTACCGGACCCCCACCGGGATGCGCTGGCACCGCGCACGGGTGGCGCGCGCCATCAGCGACCTGGCCTACCCGAACCTCTGGCAGACCGGCTGACCCGGTCCCCTGCGGGCTGCCAGCCGGTCGCCCTCTTGCCCCTGTCCCGAAACGTCTCCCAAGACGTTGTGGCGACGCTCAGCTCTCCTGACGTTGTGCGGCGACCCGCCGAGCCCCCAATGCGTTGTGGCGGCTTAGTCGCCATCCGCCAGGGACCGGACTGCTCCCTCGGCGGACAGCCGCACCTGTCTTCTCCGCAAGGGCGGCGGCGTCGCACGCCGACAGGTTGGCCGCGAAGGGCACAGGTCATGCAGTGCCGATGGGTGGCTCAACTAGTCACCGCGGGCCGTTCTCTGGGCCTTTGCGACGTTTTGCTTGAGTTCGGAAGCCGGTCTGGCCGAAGCACGGAGCATCCACGAAAACGGCAAACCCGGTGCAAGTCGGGGACGCAAAGCCACGGGACCCGTCGGGTCGGCCGGGCTACCGAACAGGAAGAGGAACACGTCATGCGCAAGTCCAGCAAGCTCATCGGGGC
>JAOPVZ010000283.1 GCA_025965935.1 Frankiales bacterium
TGTTGTTGATGACCTTGATGTTGTACTGGTCCTTATGGCCGATGGCGTAGTCGAAGGCGGCCAGCACGTTCTCCGCCTCGACCGCCTCGCCGGTGCCGAAGCCGATGAGGTTCGCGCCGTAGGCGACCCCTCGGTACCGCGTCGGGTCGGCCCCGGCCGTGCCCCAGCCGGCTGCGATGCCGGCGACGTGCGAGCCGTGGCCTGACGAGGAGTCGGTGCTGATCTGGTCGGGCAGCACGACCACCGGGTCCTGTGCCACCTCCTGGCGGCCGAGGACCTTCACGTTCTGCACCGTCTTGATCGGGGTGCCGTGGCAGAACACCGCCGCCGCGCAGAGGTCCGGGTGGGTGCCGTCGACCCCGGCGTCGATCACCGCGATCCCGATGCCCGCTCCGGTCCACCCGAGGTCGCTCCAGACCCGGTCGGCGCCGGACGACTGCGTCGCGAGGTCGGACAGGTAGTGGTAGGTCTCGTTCGGGTAGACGCCCTTGACCCCCGGAAGCCCGCGCAACAGGCCGGCGACGGAGGCCGGCGCGACCACCACGGCCGCCGGGACCTCGGTGAAGCCGTGCACGGCATCGCTGACCCCGTCGAGGATGCCCAGCTGGTAGCTGGACGGGGGTGCGTCGTAGGTGACGATCCAGGTCGTCAGCGGTACGTCGGCGGCGGCCGGCGCCAGCCCGCCGGCGAGCAGCCCCGCCACGGCGAGGACGCCCACGAAGGACCGTGCCGAGCCCTGACGCAGCGTGGTCATGGCGTCACGGTCTGCCCGGGCGCCCGCGTCCGGCCATGGCCCGTTGGGACCATTGACCGTACGTGCGGCCGATCCCCGGACATCAGGGACAGTCGGTCATCCCCTGATCACGGAAAGCGATCGCTCAGCTGCCCCGGAGGACCGCGCCGAGAGCTCCGGCAGCCGCGACGGCAGCGTCGCGGGCGGCGAGCACCTCCGCGTCGGTGAGGGTCCGGTCCGGCGCCCGGAAGCGCAGGCTGTAGGCGAGCGACACCCGGCCCTCCCCCACCTGCGGCCCCGTGAAGACGTCGAAGAGCCGCACCTCCTCGAGCAGCTCTCCGGCCCCTTCTCGCAACCGGTGCTCGACGTCGGCGGCCAGCACGTCGTCGGCGACGACCAGGGCCACGTCCACCGAGGAGGGCGGGTACGTCGAGAGCACCGGCGCCGGAGCGGGGCCGGCCTCGGCGGCGGCGCGCACCAGTCGGTCGAGGTCGAGCTCGCCGACCACCGTGCGCGGCGGCAGCCCGAGGTGGCTGACGACCCGTGGGTGCAGCTCGCCGGCTGTGCCGATCGGCTCACCGTCGAGGAGCAGCACTGCGCAGCGGCCGGGGTGGTACGGGGCGTCCTGGCCCCGGCTGATGGTGAGGCTGATGCCGATCGCGCGGGCCGCAGCGAGCAGCACCTCGACCGCGTCGCCGACGGCGACCGCCCGACCGGCCCGGTTGCCGGCGAGCGCGACAGCGGCGTGCCGCGGCTGAGCGGGCAGCGCGCCGTCGAGAGCGGCGAGCTCTTCGTCCGTCGGCCGCTGGCTGGTCTTCGGGACCTCCGCGACCGGGGTGCCGGAGCCGCGGAACACCGAGCCGGTCTCGTAGATCGCCACGTCGGACAGACCCCGACCGACGTTGCGGAGCACCGCTGTCAGCAGTCCCGGCAGGAGCGCCGGGCGCAGCAGCGCCTCTTCCTCCGACAGTGGGTTGAGCAGCCGCGGCGGCTGGTAGCCCGCCAGCCCCAGCTCCTCGACCAGCTCGTCGGCGACGAACGGCGGCATCACGACCTCGACGAGGCCGGACGAGGCGAGCGCCCGGGCGACGGTCCGACGCAGCCGCTGACCGGCGGTGAGACCGCGCCCTGCGGGAGCGGTCGGCAGCGCGACGGGCACGGCGTCGTAGCCCTCGAGCCGGATGACCTCCTCGACCAGGTCGGCCGGTCCGGTGAGGTCGGGGCGCCAGCTCGGCGGGAGCACCTCGAGGATGTCCTCACCGCTGACCCGGCAGCCGACCTGCTCCAGCCGGTGGGTCACGATCTCGCGGCTGTAGTCCAGCCCGGCGACGCGGCCGGGCAGGCCGGCGGGCATCCGCACCGCAGCGGGCGGGGTGCGCTGGTCGTTGTCGGTCACCGGTCCCGCCGTACCGCCGCCGAGCTCGACCAGGAGCTGGACCGCGAGGTCGGCTGCGGCGGAGGGCAGCGCGGAGTCCACGCCTCGCTCGAACCGCTTGCTGGCCTCGCTCGGCAGTCGGTGCCGCCGGGCGGTGAGCGTGATGGCGGACGGCGTGAAGTGAGCGGCCTCCACGAGCACGTCCGCAGTCGACGCGGAGATCTCCGTCGAGGCGCCGCCCATCACGCCGGCCAGGCCGATGGGGCCGGAGTCGTCGGTGATGAGCAGGTCGGCCGGGTGCAACGCCCGGTCCTGGCCATCGAGGGTGGTGAGCCGCTCCCCCGCCTTCGCCCGGCGGACGACGATCGGGCCCTGCAGGGTCGCGAGGTCGTAGGCGTGCAGCGGCTGACCCATCTCGAGCATCACGTGGTTGGTGATGTCGACGGCCAGCGAGATGGGACGCATCCCGGCGAGTGCGAGCCGACGCTGCAGCCAGGCGGGCGAGGGCGCGTTCGGGTCGACCCCGCGGACGACCCGTGCCACGAACCGGTCGCAGCCGGCGTCGTCGAGCCGCACCTGGTAGCCGTCGTCGTCCGGCGCCGGCGTCTCGCGCAGGCCCGGGTCGTGGAACGCGAGGTCGAACGCCGTCGCCGTCTCGCGGGCGACGCCGCGTACGGACAGGGCGTAGCCGCGGTCGGGCGTGATCGCGATGTCGAGCACCTCGTCGCGGAGCCCGAGGAGCTCGACGACGTTCTCGCCGAGCTGGCCCGTCTCCAGGACGAGGATGCCGTGGCTGCTGTCGGCGAGCCCGAGCTCGGCGGCGCTGCAGATCATCCCGTCCGAGGTGCGCCCGTAGGTCCTGCGGGTCGCGATCTCGAAGCCACCGGGCAGGACGGCGCCGGGCAGGGCGAACGGCACCAGGTCACCGGCGGCGAAGTTCGTGGCGCCGCAGACGACCTCGCGGACCCCCGCCCCGGTGTCGACGTGGCAGAACCTGATCGTCTTCTTCGGCAGGAACTCGGTGAGCTCCTCGACGTCGACGACCCGGCCGACGACGACGTTCGCGATGTCGCCGTGCCGCTCGACCTGCTCGACCTCGAGGCCGGCGCGGACCAGCGCCTCGGCGACCTCGTCGGCGGCTGCGGTGAGGTCGGGGACGAGCTCCTTGAGCCAGGAGAGCGGGACGCGCACGTCAGCCCTCCGTCCCGAGCGCCAGCGTGAAGCGCTGGTCGCCCTCGTAGAGGTCACGGATGTCGGTGATGCCGTGCCGGAACATCAGCGTCCGGTCCAGCCCCATGCCGAAGGCGAAGCCGCTGTACCGCTCAGGGTCGACGCCGCAGGCGATCAGCACGGCCGGGTTGACCATGCCGCAGCCGCCGAGCTCGATCCAACCTTCGTTGGAGCAGACCCGGCACGGCTGCAGCTCGGCCTGACCGCGGCAGTTGAAGCACTGCAGGTCGAGCTCGGCCGACGGCTCGGTGAAGGGGAAGTACGACGGCCGCAGCCGGGTCTCGAGCCCCTGGCCGATCGTCGCTTCCGCGAAGTGGGCGAGGGTGCCGCGCAGGTGCGCCATCGTGATGCCCTCGTCCACGCAGAGCCCCTCGACCTGGCCGAAGACCGGCGAGTGCGTCGCGTCCAGGGCGTCGTTGCGGAAGACCCGACCGGGGGCCACGACGTAGCAGGGCAGGCCGCGCGCCAGCAGCGACCTGATCTGCACGGGGCTGGTCTGGGTGCGCAGGACGACGCCGCTGTCCTCGGGCGCGAGCCACAGGGTGTCCTGCATCTCCCGGGCGGGGTGGTCGGCCGGCATGTTGAGGGCGTCGAAGTTGAACCACTCGTGCTCGACCTCGGGTCCCTCGGCGACCTCCCAGCCCATCGCCACGAACACGTCGGCGATCCGCTCCTGCAGGGTGGTCAGCGGGTGCCGGCCTCCTGGCAGGACAGTGCCGGGGAGCAGCGACACGTCGACGCGCTCCTCGACGAGGACGCGGGCGTCGCGCTCGTCCTCGAGCGCTCCCTTCCGGGACTCGAAGGCGCTGTCGAGGGACCGCCGGACATCGTTGACCCGCTTGCCGGCGTCGCCGCGCGCGGCCGGCGGCAGCACGCCGATCTCACGGTTCGCGAGGGAGACGGGCGCGTGCCCGCCGAGGTGCGCGGTCTTCGCGGCAGCCAGCTCGTCCAGCGTGCGGGCAGCCGCGAAGCCGGCGAGGCCGGCGGCGAGGGCGGCGCTGAGCTGCTCGGGACTGAGCAGGCTGACCTGCTTCGGGTCGTAGTCGGGCGCGGACACGTGAGGTGCTCCAGTTCAGGGGATCGGCGGGAAGTCTGCCAGGGGCGCCCGCCGGCGCTCGTCCTACTCTGCGTCTCGCCGGCGGCGATCAGGAGTCATAGGGCGGCGTCCCGGCGGGCAGCACGAATCGGAACCGTGCCCCGCCCCCGTCGGCGGATCCCACCTCGACCGAGCCGCCGTGCGCCTCGACCAGTCCCTTGACGATGTAGAGGCCGAGCCCCGTGCCGCGGCCCTTGTTGCCCCGCCAGAACCGGGTGAAGACGCGAGCCGCCGTGTCCGGCGGGATGCCGACGCCCTGGTCCTCGACCACCACCTCAGCGCCGTCCTGCCACGGACTGAGCGTCACCGTGACCGTGCCCTCGCCGTGCCGCAGGGCGTTCTCGACCAGGTTGCCGATGACCTGGTCGACCTTGTCGGGGTCCGCCCAGATCTCGGGCAGCTCACCGGTCACGTTCACCACGAACCTGTCTTCCGGGTCGCCGCCCGCGATGCGGCCGTCGACGGCCTTCTGCACCGCGACGGCAAGGTCGACGACCTGCTTGCGCATCTCCAGCCGCCCGGCGTCGATGCGGCTGACGTCGAGCAGCTCGGTCAGCAGCCGGGTGACGCGGTCCGCGTCGGCGTTGACGGTCTGCAGCATGAGCTGCTTCTGCTCGTCGTTGAAGCGGTCCCACTTGGCGAGCAGCGTCGCGGTGAAGCCCTTCACGCTGGTGAGCGGGCTGCGGAGCTCGTGGGCGACCGTCGAGACCAGATCGGCGCGACTGCGGTCGGTCCGCTCGCGGGCCCGGTTGTCGCGCAGGCTCACCACCACGCGCTGCAGCGCGCGGTCGTCGTCCCGGACGTAGGCGGCCGTCACGAGCAGCTCCCGGCCCAGCAGCGGGCCCCGGCTGACCTGCAGGCGGCGCTCCGGCTGACGGGTGCGGGTGGGCAGCCCGCCGTACGGGTCAGTGCACTCCCACCAGTCGCGGTGCTGCTCGTCGGCGAGCGGTAGGACCTCCCGCAGATCGCGCCCGACGACGGCGTCGGCGGAGGTCGACAGGATCCGCTCGGCGGCGGGGTTGAGGAGCACGACCATGCCGACCGCGTCCGTGACGAGCACGCCGTCCGGCAGGTCGTCGTACGCGGTCTTGTCCAGACCGGCACCGCTCATCGGGTCACTTTAGGACTCTGCCGCGCTCTCGCGCGACGAGGCGCGGCGCTGGGCGCGCGCCGAGCTGTACAGGCACACGGCAGCGGCGGTCGCCAGGTTGAGGGACTCGGCGCGGCCGTGGATGGGGATCCGGACCCGGACATCGGCCGCTGCCAGGACCTCCGCGGGCAGGCCGTGCGCCTCGGTGCCGAGCACCCAGGCCGTCGCCGCGGCGAGCCCGTCGAGCTCGTCGAGGTCCGCCTCACCGGCGCCCGTGGCGGCCAGCACGCGCACGCCCTGAGCCTGCAGCGCGGCGATCGTGTCGAGGGCATCCGCGTCGGTGACCACCGGCAGGTGCCACAGGCTGCCGGCGGATGCCCGCACGCACTTGCCGTTGTGCGGGTCCACCGATCCGGCGGTGAGGACCACCCCGTCGGCGCCGGCGGCGTCGGCGGTGCGGATCACGGTGCCCGCGTTGCCCGGGTCGTTGACCTCGTGCAGCACCGCGACCAGCTGCGGCCGGTCGGGCAGGACGGCCGAGAGCAGCGGCGCCACACCCACCAGCCCCTGCGGGGTGACGGTCTCGGCGAGCGCCTCCAGGACCTTCGCGTCGACCTGGACGACCTCGACCCCCCGGGCCGCGGCCAGCTGCGCCAGCGGGTCGGTCAGGTCGAGCGCGTAGAGCTCCAGCAGGCTGTCGAGCGCCTCCCGGACCGCCTGCGGCCCCTCGACGACGAACCGCCGCTCGGCCACGCGGGCCGAGCGGCGGTGCAGTCGACGTACCGCCTGGATGCGCTCGTTGCTCCGGGAGGTGATCAGCGACGTGAGGTGATCAGGCAGCCGGCGCGTTCACGTCGGCGGGCAGCGCCTGCTTGGCGACCTCGACCAGGGCGGCGAAGGCCACCCCGTCGTTGACGGCCAGCTCGGCGAGGTTCTTACGGTCCACCTCGACGCCGGCGGCCTTGAGGCCCTGGATGAGCCGGTTGTAGGTCATGCCGTTGGTGCGGGCGGCCGCGTTGATGCGGGTGATCCAGAGCTGCCGGAAGTCGCCCTTGCGCTTCTTGCGGTCGCGGTACTCGTAGGTGGCGCTGTGAAGCAGCTGCTCCTTGGCCTTGCGGTAGAGCCTGCTGCGCTGGCCCCGGTAGCCGCTGGCCTTCTCGAGGACCTCGCGGCGCTTCTTCTGGGCGTTGACCGCCCTCTTGACGCGTGCCATGTCTAACTCTCCTGGTCTCTAGGTGTGACTGCGGCCTAGAGGCCGAGCAGCTTCTTGACGGTCTTCGAGTCGCCCTTGGCGAGCTCGGTCGTGCCGGTCAGCCGACGGGTGAGCTTGCTCTCCTTGCGCTCGAGCAGGTGGCGCTTGCCGGCGCGCTCGTGGAGGACCTTGCCGGTGCCGGTCACCTTGAAGCGCTTCTTGGCGCCGCTGTGGGTCTTCTGCTTGGGCATGACTGCCGCCGTCTCCTACTCAGGTGCTGCCTCGGAGGGGTGCTCCTCCGAGGTGGTGCTCTTGCTCGTCTTCTTCAGGTCGGCCGCGCTCTTGTGAGGCGCGAGGACCATGATCATGTTGCGGCCGTCCTGCTTCGGGCTGCTCTCGACGTACCCCAGCTCCTGGACGTCCTCGCCCAGGCGCTGCAGCAGCCGGAAGCCCAGCTCGGGCCGGCTCTGCTCACGACCGCGGAACATGATCGTGATCTTGACCTTGTCGCCCTGCTTGAGGAAGCGGACGACGTGGCCCTTCTTGGTCTCGTAGTCGTGCGGGTCGATCTTGGGGCGGAGCTTCATCTCCTTGATGACCGTGAGCACCTGGTTCTTGCGGCTCTCACGGGCCTTCTGGGCCGCCTCGTACTTGAACTTGCCGTAGTCCATGAGCTTGGCCACGGGGGGCCG
>JAOPVZ010000295.1 GCA_025965935.1 Frankiales bacterium
GGGTCGTACGCCGCGCGGGCGATGCCCGCCGACCCGGCGACCACGCCCAGGGCGAGTGCGGCGGTGGCGACGGTGGCAGACAGCGAGGGCCTGCGGGCAAGCTTCATGGGTACCTCTCCGAGACGGGACGTGCTGACGGTCGTGCTGACGGTCGTGCGGTGGATCAGGTGGTGCGCCGGCGCCTTCGGAGCAGCAGCACGAGGCCGCCGAGCACCGGGAGCGCCGCACCGACGAGGAGTCCGGTGCCGAAGCCGGTGGAGCGTGAGGTCGTGCTGCGGGCGGCGGGCAGGGCTGCCGCGCCGGGTGAGGTGGCGGATGAGCCGCCGGTCTGCTGCCGCACCGGCTTGACCCGGAGCGGTGGCGGGCTGGCCACAGCACCCGGGCGAGGCGTGCCCTCCGAGCCGGGGAGGTGGAGCAGCGCAGCGGTCGATGTGGCGGTGCCCGCGGTGCAGGGTCCGGTGCCGCCGCGCACCACCTGCCACGTCTGCCCGGTGATCCGGAGGTCGGTGGCGTCGTAGCTCGACGTCCGGGGCGCCAGGTCCGGTCCCGACAGGACGAGCCGCAGCTCGACCAGCCCGTCCCAGGTCGCGGGGTAGCGGCCGAGGAAGTCGCGCAGTGAGGAGCTGCCCGGCGTGGACTGCGACATCGGGTGGGCAGGGTTGCTGTACCGGGAAGCGGCGGCGAGCTGGAAGCCGCTCCAGTCGCCAGGTGCGACGCCCTGCCGCGGCTGGTAGGCCACCAGGAACGCGGTGCGGCCCGGCTTGTCGTAGGACGCGCCTGCGGCCGAGCTGCCGACCGCGAGCCAGACGAAGGGAGTGTCGGTGATCCGTCCGCTGAGGACGTTGTGGCCGTGCACGTCGCAGAGGCCGATGCTGCCTGTGACTGCTGCGTCCGTGTAGGGCAGCGCACCGTCCGCCGAGGCGGGAGTCGTCCCGACGACGACCGAAGCGACCAGGGTGCTGAGGAGCATCTTGGTGAGCGCGCGGTGGCTCATCGGTGGCTCTCTCCTGGTGCTTCGGTCGTCGTGGGAGTCGTCGTGATGGCGGTCAGCAGCCGGCTGTCAGCAGGTCGTGACGCTGGCGCCGCTGCCGCAGTCGACGTAGGTCGGCGTCGCACCGGCGGCGGCGATGGCCGCCTTGCCCGCGTCGGTCTTCACGTACGGCGTGGCCCCGCCGACGTTCGTCGGGTTGTAGAAGAGGTCCTGCACGAGGTTGAGCGCACCGCCGGGCTGGAACTTCTTCGCCAACGTGACGTCGGAGTTGCGGAACACGATGTAGAGGCCACGGGTGTCGGTGTAGGTCGAAGCGGCGATGAACTTGATGCCCGAGGCCAGCGGCACGGGCGTCGTCCCGAACTTCACGGTCGGGTCGTTGAAGTACCCGTCGTCGTAGAGGTTCTTGCGGCCCTCGGAGAACGGCGCCACCGCGTTCGGGTTGGTGTTGAGGCTGTGCGGGTCGTTCTCCTCGACCGTGGTGACGCAGGAGCCGAGCGTCACCGCGGTGCCGCCGTTGAGCGCCTGCAGGTCGGCGCGGAAGGTGTCGCCGGTGCCCGACCCGCTCTGCGGGATCTGGGGCGCGATGGTCCCGGCGCTGCCGCCGACCGAGGCCCAGTCGGTGGTGTTGCACTTGTAGATGTCCACGATCTGGGCGGCCGTCAGGTTGGCGGGCGCGTTGGTCGTGGTCGCCGTGGCGAGCTTCAGGTTGTCGGTCGAGATCTTGATGACGCGCAGCGCGCCGACGCCCGCCGCGTTGGTGGCAGCGGTCTGCTCGGCGACCTTCGGGAGCCGCGACATGCGGACGAAGTCGATGGTGTGCGCGGTGTCGGCGATCAGCGCCGCGACGCCGGCGCCCGAGCCGTTCGGGCGCTGCACCGGGTGCTGGCCCTGGCGCAGCACGACGGTCGGGTTGAGCGCGAGCGGGGCGGCGGACGTGCTGCCGTTGAGGTAGCCGGCCCGGTCGTTCGCGTCGGGCGTCGCGTCGAAGCTGACGAGGCGGTTCTTCGGACCGGTCGAGTTGTAACCGGAGTCGCCGGCGCTGTCGCCGTCAGCCAGGAAGTTGACGATGTTCTGCACCGTGTCCGAGCCGACGCCGACGGCGTCTCCGGAGGTCGGGGCCAGGTCGGCGTGGGCCGCGGCGGCGGTGGCCAGCGTGACGGCGGCGCTGAGCGCTGCGGTCAGGCCGAGCAGGGACTTCGAGCGAGACATGCGGACGTCCTTCTGACGAGAGCTGCGGAGTGGTCGGGCAGGTGACGGGGGCGACTGTTGTCGCTCACGAGTGCCGGGAGGTGCAGCGGACGTGAACGGAGAATGGACTTTGCGCCACGGCTGTTTCGGAACTGGACACCAGGGCACGGCCGCGCCCGGTCGCGGCTCAGAGCACGTTGGGAAGCAGCTGGCCTGCCGCCGTGCTGGCCCCGATGCCGACGGCCAGGAGCACGGGGACCGCGACGAGCCAGGTGCGCCGGCGACCCCAGCGGGTGGTCAGCCACACTGCGCCGACGGCGGCGACGAGCAGCCCCAGCAACCAGATGACGAGCTCCGTGAGCGGCTCGGTGCTCACCCCCATGACCTGCTCCGAGGCGGGCGCGGCGCCCCGGGCGCCGGTCGTGGGCGCCGGCACGGCCGTGCCGTCCAGCAGGGCGTCGACGTAGAGCTGGGTGGTCGGCGCGGCGTGCGTGCGCCACCCCGCACCCGACGCGGTCGCGAGCACCAGCCGGCTCTGCGTCGCCGTCGGCGGCACGGGAAGCGGGTCACCGGGGCCGCGCAGCTGCTCGACCCGGAACGTGAAGCTGCCCTGGCCCGTGGTCACCGTGATCGGGTCGCCGGGACGCAGCTCGCCGAGGTGCGCGAACGGCGCACCGAAGGTGATGGCTCGGCCGAGGACCTCCGCGGTCCCGACCTGACCGGGCAGCACGGTGCTCCGCAGGTGGCCCGGGCCCTTCTCCAGCTCGACGCCGCTGGTGCCCTCGACGACGACCGCGTTGCGCACCCCGGCGGCGGGCACCGAGACGAGGGCCACGGGCTTGCCGGGGCCGGTCGGACCCAGCGGGGCAGTCGCCTGGGCGAGCTGCGACCGGAACCGTGCGAAGAGCTGCTGCTGCGCGTCCTGCTCCTGCAGCGCGCCGATGAGGACCGGGTACAGCAGCGCCCACAGCCCGAGGGCGGCGACGCAGCCGAGCACCCAGGCAACGAACGCGGGCCCCGGACGCATCGCTGGGCGCGCCGGCCGAGCCGATGAACGGCGGCCGCGCGTTGGGCGTTCCAAGGTCGCGGTCGACGCGGTCACGCGGCGACTTCCGGGTCCCGGCGCGGTCGCCCGAACCTGCGCAGGAACAGGGCGGCCAGGAAGGCGAACACCGTGACGAGCGAGAGGACAGGGAACAGGTCAGCAGCGAGCAGGGAGCTCACGGCGCCGGTGAGACCGGGTGACACGGCGGCGACCGGCTGGGGCGTCGGCAGCACGACCTCGGGTACGGCGGTGGGGGCGACCGGCCCGGCGGGCCCCACGACCGGTGTCGACCCGTGCGCGACATCGGTCGGCTGCTGGGAGGCGGCGGGCACCGCGGGTGTTGTAGGGGGTGGGACGAAGACCGGGTCCGACGGCCGGAGCGTGGCCCCGGACTGGGCGCGGACCGCCTTGGCCGCAGCGAGCGTGAACGCGCGCTGAGGACCGAGCCCGTCTGCCGCCACGAGCGGCAGGTAGCCGGGTGGCGTCTGTCCGACGGCGAGCCCCTGGCTCTGGCCCTGAGCGGTGGCGTAGTCGAGCAGCTCGGACATGGCCTTCGCCGTGAGCTTGTCCAACCCGGAGGTCGGCACCGCCAACGAGAGCAGCATGGCGCCCGGGTAGGCGGAAGCTCCTGAGGAGCTCGTCGGGACGGCGGCGTAGGGGAAGCGCCACGTGCCGGTCTTGTCGTCGGCGGTGAGCAACCGTGCCGCAGCCGCCAGGCTGCCGTCGTTGGGTGCCACGAACGTGCGTCCGTTCGTGGTCGCCAGCTTGGCGTCGGCGGCAGCCGTCACCTGTGTCTGCAGGGCGGCCGTGTCGAGGTCATAGCGCTCTGCGTCACCCAGGGACGTGACGCCCAGCACGAACCGGAAGCCGGGTGTCTGCCGTCCCTCCGCCGCCAGCTTGGCACCGGCAGCGCCCTGGTCCTGGACCGTCTGGCAGACCAGCTGGGCGCTCGAGCTGGCGAACTGCATCGCGAGCGAGATGTTCGCGAGCCGGGCCGTGGGCGCGGCGATGAGCGGCAGGATCGGCGACGGCGCGGCCTGAAGGCAGGGGTTCACGCCGCTGGCGTTGTACTTGGCCGGCTCGAAGGTGTCGCGCAGCGGCCAGTTGTCGACGGGCAGCACGAGGTGCCCCGCCTTGGCCGGGTTCGTCGAGTAGCTGGGGTTGACGACCATGCCCCACGGGTCGGGTGCGCCGTCGAGCCAGGCCTTGGCCTCCGGGTCGGACACGATGTAGGACGTGAGCGCCTGCTCGACGTCGCTGTCCGTCGACAGGTTCAGGATCGTCGAGGCGGCTGCCGAGTCGGGCACGCCGTCGGTGATGCCGGGGTTGAGGGCCCGGAACTCCGGGTCCTGCGACATGTCGAGGGGGTTGTGCGACAGCGCCTGGTACTCGTCCCGAACCGGCGTGATGCCCGGGTAGGACTCGGTCAGCAGCTTCGCCAGCAGCCGAGGGGTGAGTCGCAGCTTGGTGTACGGCTCGTGGCTGGCGTCGTCGATGGCGTACGAGATCGCGAAGCCGGTCATCGCCAGCGGCGCCTGCACCGTCGGGGTGGCGAAGCCGGTGGCCGGCGGGTCGGTGATGAACGCGGCCTGGACGGTCCCGACCTGGAGCAGGTTGCGGGCCTGCGGCTCACCGAGCTGCACGTGCTTGAACGGCGTCTTCGTCCTGTCGAGGCAGAAGGCCGGTCGCCACTGGGCCGTCAGCTGCGTGGCCAGCTCGGAGCCGTAGACGTTCACCGAGCTGGCACCGCCGGTGATGTCGCAGACGTTGTTGAGCGGCGCGAAGTTGAGCGGCACGGTGATGCGGTTGCGCCAGTTCGAGGCGCTCCACCAGAGCGCGCCGGAGACCGCGACGTCCTCGGAGCCGCCGATCCGCGGCTGCCCGGCGGCATAGGCCCCGGTGGCCGTGCAGACCTTGGCGGCGCGCGCCGCGGCATCGCCCGACGGCCGGTCCGCGGCGGGGAGTGCGGTGGCGGCCGGGTCGCAGGAGATGCCCATGATCGGGACCGCGACGAGCGCGCAGGTGACGGACCCGCCGCAACCCAGCGAGGCGTTGTCCTCCGCGGTCCACACGGTGAACTTCGTGCTGCCGCGACCGTCGAGGTGCGTCACGGCGTATGTGGTGTTGGCCGGCTGGCTCGTGTTGTCCACGATCGTGCTCTCGGGCGGCACCGAGGGACAGGAGGCGCCGTCCGCGGCGTAGTCCTTGACGGCCGCGCTGACGAAGTGCACCCAGCGCTCACCGGGTGCGAAGCTCGGGTCGCACTGCTTCGGGAACGGCGAGGGCACACCGACCTGGGCCTTGCGGTTCGCGGCGGTCTCGTAGCGGTCGAGCCGCCATGGTCCGAACCCGGTGTCGCGGTCGGTCGCCACGCGCTCGCGGCTGGTCCCGGTCCAGCACGTCTCCGGCCGCAGCTGCTGGGCGGCGGGTGCGGACGCCGAGTCGACGCCTCGGCACTCCAGCAGCACGAAGGGGTACTCCTGCTGACGGGCCTCCGCCGAGTTCGGGTCCCCGACCGTGCCGCCGGTGGGGTGCGCGCCACTCCAGCTGACCTGGATCGGCTGCCTGCTGCGGAGTGCCTGGGTCTGCGAGACCTGCAGCGTCACCGACTTGCTCTCCACCACCTGCGAGGTGCCGTCTGCTGCGAGGTTCGCCCGCTCGACGCTGCGGGTCTTCGTCACCGAGCCGGCACCGGCGGCGCTCACCGCGCCCGCGGGACTGGACTGCTGCGCCACGACACCGGCCGTCAGAGCGGTCAGCGCGAGCGCGAGTGCCAGGCGCTTCATCGCGAGGGGGAGGTGTCGCCGGCGGCCAGGCGACGGGAGAGCAGCGGCGGGACGACCACGGCGGCGAGCAGCAGCAGCACGGCGAGCGGTCCGAGCACGGCGCTCGAGACCGGGCGGCGACCCGCGGACAGCTCCGTCGGAACGGCCTGCGCGACGGCTTGGCCCGCAGGCGCCACCGCGGGATCAGTCGACCCGGCCTGGACCGGGGCGGGGCTCCCACCTGGCGACGTGCCTGACGGCGCCACCGCGCGACTGGTGGTCGACGAGCTCGTCGAGCCTCCCGTCGTACCCGTGGAGGTTCCCGGGACAGTGGGGAGGCGCCCGTTCTTGGTCGGGTTCGCGACCAGTGCGGTGCCGGCGGCGCACGGGTCGGATGTGGCCGCGTCGCAGGCCGGTGGCTGCGGTGCGATCTCCGCGAGGTAGTTGCGGTTGGGCTGACCGGCGATGAACGTCGGGTTGCCGCAGGTGCTGATGCTGCGCTTGGTGAGGTCGACGTTGTTGTCGGCCTGCTTCAGCTTGGCGATCTGGTCGAAGGACGCCTGCGCGAGGTTGATGGGCAGCGGCGAGTAGCCGATCGGTCCCATCTCCTTCTGGCCGTCGCAGATGGAGTAGTAGAGGTAGTCGGCCAGCGTCTGCCGCTTCGCCGTCGTCATGCGAGGGTCGTTGCTCCCGGTCGGGATGATCATGTAGCTGTAGGAAGACAGCGGGTACGTCCGCCGGTCGGTGTAGGTGTAGACGCTCGACAGGTCCTGCAGCAGGTAGTTCGGCGAGGACTTGTTGGTGTTGATCTTGGCCTTGGTGAGCGCGACGGCGACGTTGTACTGGGTCGGCTGGGTGAAGTACCCACCGGCGTTCTCCACCTTCGCGACGGGGAAGTTCTTGCCCAGGGCGTAGGAGAACTCGTCGTATCCGATGGAGCCGTCGGCGGCGTCGGAGGCCACGTAGTTCATGACGCCGTCCGAGCCGTTCTGCGCGATCGCGCCGCCCTTGCGCGGGAAGTACTCGGTGGCGCCGGACGCGCCGAAGAACGGTCGCCAGACGTTCGGGTAGACGGTGTCGAGGTACTTGGTGAACTGCGCCGAGGAACCGGACCCCTCCGAGTGCACGACCGGGATGATCGGCTTGCTGGGCAGCGCCTTGCCGTGGTTGTCCTTGGTGATCGCCGGGTCGTTCCAGTTGGAGATCTGGTTGGTGAAGATCTTGGCCAGCGTCAGGCCCGACAGCCGCAGGTTCCGGACCAGCTGGCCGCCCACCTTGAGCTGGTACGGGAAGGCAGTGCCGCCCGCCACGATGGGCAGGTAGACGTAGGCGCGGCCCTGGCTGGTGTCCTGCTCGCCGGTGAGCCTGTCGGTGCCCTGGTAGCCGATGTCGGAGACCCCGAAGTCGGTGGTCTTGTTGGCGAAGTCCTTCCGGCCGATCGCCGAGCCGCTGGCGGTGAAGACGACCTGCAGGCCGTTGGGCTCGACGTCGGCGACCCACTGGTTCACGGCGTTGGAGCTCCAGCTCGAGCCCGACCCGGAGATGGGCGAGTGACTGGCCGTCGCCTGCGCCGGTGCACCCACCCCGACGCTGAGGCAGGCGAGTCCGAGGACCACGAGGACAGGGCGAAGCACGGTGTGGCTCCTCATCGGTTGCCCCGCTTGGGGCGGGCCAGGTAGCGGGCAAGGGCGAACAGGACGGTGACCAGCGCGAGCAGCACGGTCGCGGCACCGAAGCCGCGGGCGATGAAGTTCGGCTGGCCGCTGCGGACGGCCGAGAAGATGTAGAGCGGCAGGCTGTTCATCGGCTGGGCGAACGGGTTGAGGTTCTGGTAGGTGGAAGCGCCGGAGACGATCAGCAGCGGGGCGGTCTCGCCGGAGATGCGGGCGATGCCCAGGATGAGCGACGTGGCCAGGCCGGCCCGCGCGGTCGGCAGCACCACCCGCCAGACCGTCGACGCCTGAGACGCACCCAGCGCCAGGCTGGCCTCCCGCAGACCACCGGGCACGACCCGCAGCGCGACCTCGGCGGACCGGGCCACGATCGGCGTCATGGTCACGGCGAGCGCGACGGCGGCGACGAACCCGGTGCGGTCCAGGTGGACGACCAGGATGAGCGTCGCGTAGGTGAACAGTCCCGCCAGCACGTCGGGGAGGGCGGTCATCGCCTCGACGACGGTGCGCACGGTCTTCGCGGCGCGGCCGCCGACCTCGGTGATGTAGACCGCGGTGCCGAGTCCCAGCGGAAGCGAGATCACCAGCGCGATCCCGACCTGGATCGCGGTGCCCGCGATCGCGTGCAGGATGCCGCCCTGGTCGAGTGGCGCCGTGGGCCGGACCCCGGCGGCGGTCTCGGTGTAGAAGTTGCTCCAGTGCGAGAAGGCCGGCCAGCCCTTCTGCACCGTGTACGTGATGGTGCTCAGCAGGGCCAGTCCCACCACCGCGGCGCCGCCGGCGACACCGGCAGCCACCAGCCGGTCCACCACCACCGGGCGCGGGTTGCCGGTCGCGGTGACGGCCGCGTACAGCGCGAGGTACACGGCGAACCACAGGAGGGTGAAGCCGAGCTTGCCGGACCAGCCCGTGACTTGGAAGGCGACCCAGACGATCCCGAGGGCACCCACCATCGCGGCCAGCCACGACGCGCGGTCGTCGAAGGACCGGGTGGACAGCGACCGCGGCACGTCCGGGCCGGGGGCGGCCGGCGCGGACGACATCACGGCGAGGTCGGGGCTCTGGTTGACGACCGTCATCAGATCTCCGTCGCCGCGCCGCTGCGGCTGCGGTTGACGAACACCGCCGCGACGGTGTTCACGGCGAGCGTCAGCACGAACAGCACGAAGCCCGCGGTGAGCAGCGCCGACAGCTGAGCCTTGCTGGCCTCGCCGAACAGCCCGGCGATGAGGGCCGAGGTCGTCTCCGTGCCCACCTGCAGGATGTTGAGCTTGATGTCGAAGGCCGGGCTGATGATGAGCAGGACGGCGACCGTCTCGCCGAGGGCCCGGCCGAGCGCCAGCATGGTGCCGCCGATGATGCCGCCCTGTCCGAACGGGATGACGACCGTGCGGATCATCCCCCACTTGGTCGCCCCCAGGGCGAGTGCCGCCTCGCGCTCGCCCAGCGGAGCAGCCGCGAAGACGCCGCGCATGACCGCGCAGGCCAGCGGGATCACCGTCATCGAGACGGCCAGGCCTGCGATGAACGCCGATGCCGTGAACCTGGTCTGAGCCCACGAAGCGGAGTTCGGGTCGGTGTCCACGTGGAAGATCGGGATCCACCCGAGGTGCTGCGCGAGCCACCGCGAGACGTGGATGGTCTGCGGCTGCAGGAAGAAGAAGCCCCAGAGCCCGTAGATGATGCTGGGGACTGCCGCCATCAGATCGATGAGCGCGACGAACCACCCCTTGAGCCGCGCCGGGGCGTACTCGCTGATGTAGAGCGCCGTCATGAGCGCGAGCGGGAAGCCGACGACCAGCGCGACGAGCGCCACCTCGACGGTCCCGACCAGCACGGCGGACAGGCCGACGACGTCCTGCTGCGGCAGCCACTGGCTCTCGGTGAAGAACGACAGCCCGTAGCGGTGCAGCGTCGGGATCGCCTGGTAGCCCAGGAACGCCCCGATGGACGCGGTGAGGACGAGCACGGTCCCGCCGATGCCGGCAGCCGTCCGGCGGAACGCCTTGTCCGCCGGCGAGTAGACCTGCCCGAGCTGTCTCGGGCTGTCGAGATCCGCTGTGGTCACCCGAACCGGCCGCTGACGTAGTCGGAGGTGCGCGGGTCGTGCGGGTTGTCGAAGACCTGCTTGGTGGTCCCCGACTCCACGATGCCGCCCGGCGTGCCCTGTTCGGCGAGGAAGAAGGCGCACTGCTGCGAGACCCGCGCGGCCTGCTGCATGTTGTGCGTGACGATGACGATGGTGACGTCAGGCGCCAGCTCCGCGATGGTCTCCTCAACGCGGCGGGTCGACGTCGGATCGAGGGCTGAGCAGGGCTCGTCCATGAGGAGGACGTCCGGGTTCACGGCGAGCGACCGGGCGATGCACAGCCGCTGCTGCTGCCCGCCGGAGAGCGCCTGGCCGGGCTGGTCGAGGCGGTCCTTGACCTCGTTCCAGAGGCCGCCGCGCTGGAGGCACCGCTCGACGATCTCGGCCTTCTCGGCGCGCGAGGCCTTGGTGCCGGTCAGCTTCAGTCCGGCGGTGACGTTCTCGGCGATCGACATGGCCGGGAACGGGTTGGGCTTCTGGAAGACCATGCCGATGCGCTTGCGCATGTGCGTGATGCGCACCGTCGGCGCGTAGATGTCCTCGCCGTTCAGCCGTACCTCACCGGCCATCTTCGCCGACGGGATCGACTCGTGCATCCGGTTGAGGATTCGCAGGAAGGTCGACTTGCCGCACCCCGACGGGCCGATCAGCGCGGTGACGGTCCGCGGAGGCATGGAGAGGTTGACCCGCTCCAGCACCTTGTTGGACCCGAACCAGGCACTGACGTCGACGGCGTCGATCCCGACGGCACTCGACCCAGGTGCGGAGTGGGCGAGCGAGTCCTCGAGAAGGTCGATGGTGGACACGCCGGGCTCCTCGGGGCAGACAGCGGGAGCCGTCAGCCCCCTGTACCGAGTGTCCGCATCCGGATGGACGTCAGGTGAACGGCCGCCGTACGCCGCTTGACCATCCCCCGAAGGAAAGCGCTACTGCCCGTCCTCGTAGGACTTGGCCCACGAGGGGTGCCAGTGCGTCTCGGTGAAGCAGTTGAGGCACAGCGGGGCACCGTCGACCGCCGACCGGGTGGTGGCGGGCTCCGCGCAGATCGAGCACACCCGAGACGACTCGGGGTCCTCGACGACGCGCAGGTCGGGCCGATCCACCATGATCATCGAAGCCTGTCATCCTCGCCCAGGCTTGGCAGCCGAATCCGAGATCTGAGGCCTGAGAGGATGGTCACCGTGATCCGCCACGTGGTGCTGCTGAAGCTGACCGACCCGAGCGACGCCGAGGAGTGCGTCGCTCGCCTGGAGGCGCTGGAGGGACGCGCCGAAGGGCTTGTCACGATGACGGCCGGGGCCGACGTGCTCCGCACCGAGGCGTCCTACGACGTCGCCATCATCGCGACGCACCCGGACCTCGCAGGGCTGCGGGCCTACGCGGACGACCCGGTCCACGGCGAGTTCCTGGCCTGGCTGCGTCCCCGGCTTGCGGGCCGGGTGGCGGTCGACAGCGAGTACTAGCCGCGTACTAGCCGAGTACTAGTCCGCCTGGGCACGCACCCAGTTGACCGGGCCGCGGGTGACCTGGCTGGGCAGCAGGATGCGCGATTCCCCCGGGTACGGCCGGGTGAAGTGCGTGGAGGCGTACCAGACCGCGTGGTTCATCAGCACGGGGTCCACCCGGTCCTCCTGGGTGAAGTCCATCTTCGTCGAGACCTCCGCCCACGCGCGCTCGGCACCGCTGAGCGCCGACAGCGGCGGGTTCGACGTCGCAACCAGCGTCGGCACCACAGCCGTGTACGGCGACAGGTCGGGCCTGTCCGTGAACAGCGACCGCATCGGGGTTGCTGCGCTGTCCATCTGGTTCATGGGCGGCAGGCCGAGGATCTGCTCGACGGTGCGGAGCGCGTCGACCTGCGTGTAGTACGTGTGGTCGACGTACCCGCCGTGCCGCGCGTAGGGGCTGATCGCGTAGAAGATCGACCGATGCGCGTCCACGTGGTCGAGGCCGTTCTGGCTGTCGTCCTCCTCCACGAGGATCGCGGTGTCCTTCCAGAACGGGCTGTGCGAGACGGCTTCCACGATCTGCCCGAGAGCGGTGTCGTTGTCGGCCACCATCGTGTCGACGCTCGGGTACTTCGGCAGGTATGCCACCGTGTGGTCCTGCGGCAGCGTCATCATCACCAGGTTCGGCATCGCACCCGCCTTGGTCCAGCTGCCGAGGTCCCGCTGGAAGACCTGCGCGCGGGCGACGTCCGGGACGGACGGGTCGAAGCCTGGGTAGTCCGGAACGACGTACGGCTTCAGTGACGGCACGTCGGTGGAGGTCAGCCCCTTGCCGAGGCTGCTGGCGTACTCGCCGTAGTCGCGGACCGACTTGCCGTGCCGGTGGGCGTTCTCCCACAGGAAACCGCTGGGCAGGTAGGCGAGGGCGTCGCCGGCTTGTGACGGGTAGCTGCGCGTGAAGCCGCCGAACGCCTTCTCGAGGTAGTCGGGCGAGTCGCCCTGCACGACCCACTGGTGGCCGTCGGCCGAGAGCTGCCCCGAGTCGTAGAAGTTGTCGACCAGCGGGAACTGGCGCACCAGCCGGTGCTGGTTCGGCGTCACCTCTTGCCCGAACTGCAGCAGCGCCGGATCCCCGTTGCCGCGCGGGTCGTCGGCGAGCACTTGGTCGTAGGTGCGGTTCTCCTTGATGACGTAGATCACGTGGTGGATGGTCGACGGCTCGCCCGGGTGGTCGGGGATGGCCTTCGCGGCGACGCCCTTGCGCGCCGGCGTCCGGTCGAGTCGGTCCCAGCCGTTGTTCGCCGACACGAGGACCATGCCGGACGCCAGCGCCTTGCTCGACGGAAGCGGGAAGAACGACAGGCTGCCCACGTAGGACGATCCCGTCGCGCGACCCTTGCCGTCCGCGACGCTCTTGGCGGGGCCGAGGTTGCCGACGCCCTTGCCTTGGACGACCACCACGCTGCCGGCGACCTGCGCCACAGCGCTGGGGTACCACCCGGTCGGCATCATGCCGAGGTAGGTCGCCGCGCGGCCGCGCGCCGGCGGCTCGTAGAACGCCACTGAGTTGTCGCGCCCGAGGGTGACGGCAAGCCTGCCGTCGGTGAGCACCGACAGGCCGTTCGGGTGGCTGCCGTACGGCGCCCCCGGGTACGGCGTGATCCCGATGCGACTGCGAACCGACCGGGTACGCGTGTCGACGACGCTGACCGTGTCGCTGTTGGTGTTGGCGACGTAGAGCGTGCTTTCTGACAGGGCTAGCGCCGTCGGGTGCAGCCCCACGCGCACCGAGGCCACGACGCGCCGGGTGGACAGGTCCACAGCGCTCACAGTGCCGGTGCTCGCAGCCCCGTGCACCGGGTCCGCGACGATCGCGGTGCCGTCGCTTTCGTTGGTGAAGTCGTCGCCGGTGCTGCGGCGACCGCCCTCGTTGGAGACCCAGGCGTACCGGCCTTGGACGACCACGCTGTGCGGTGCGTTGCCGACGTCGATCTGCGCGGTCACAGTCCCGCTGGCGACGTCGATGACGCCGAGCTGGTTGAGGACCGAGTAGGTGACGTAGACGCTGCGGTCGTCAGCGGAGAAGGCCAGACCACCCGGATAGGCGTTGCTGGCCGAGGCGTTGACGTCGGTAGGCACCGCCTGCGGCGTCGCGGCCGGGGAGCTGATGGTCTTGACCAGGGTCAGCGTGCCGTTCGCGGCGACGGCGAGGTCGACGACGTCGCCGCCCGCGTCGGAGGCGAACAGCCTGGTGCCGAGGTGGTTGTAGGCAACGCCGTCGAAGGAGCCGGCCCCGCCGGTGTAGGTCTGCAGGACCTTGTGGCTGCGCAGGTCCACGACCATGAGCATCCCGCCCTGGCTGCTGAGAACCGTGGCGGTCCGACCGTCGGGGCGGACCGCGATGGCGGTGGGCCGGCCGGGGAACTCGAGCTGCTGCCCCGCCGGCGTGAGCCGCTGCCCCGTGCTGGTGACGACCGAGCCGTCGGCCTGGCGACCTGCGTGCGCGGAGCCGAGATGGCCGCTGGAGCCGTGCGTCGCCGCCACGGCCATGGTGCTCACGAGGAGGCCGACAGTCAGGGCCGGCAGCAGGAGGACACGTCGCAGCTGGGTCATGACCGCTGCTTCGCCGGTCCGGTGTGCGAACCCTCCGAACGGGACGGTGAACGCTGGCCCACGGCTCGGCGAACGGGGCGCGACCCGGACGCTAGGAAACCGAGATCTCGAACCGCGCTTCGGCTGAAGTCCCGGGTGAACTAGCCGCCGTAGGACTTGGGCTCGCCCGCGGCATTGACCTGCGGCGCCGCCCGGGCGATCAGCCCGGGCAGGACGTCGTCGAGCTCGGCGACGGTGAAGCCGCCCTCCTTCGTGTAGGCCGGTCCCGGCCGCCAGCCCTCGGCGACGTCGACGTGACCGGCCCGCACGTCGAAGACCCGGCCGTTGACCTGCGCCAGCGGTGAGCCGAGCCAGACGACGAGGGCGACGATGTGCTCGGGGCCGCCCGGGTTCTTCCAACCGGTGCGCGCCTCCAGCTCATCGAGGCGCTCCTTGTAGCCCGTCAGCCCCTCGGTCATGGAGGTCAGCGCCGATGGGGCGATGGCGTTGCTCAGCACGCCGTACCGCCAGAGCTCCTCGCCCAGGATCTGCGTGAAGGCCGCCAGGCCGGCCTTCGCGGCGCCGTAGTTCGCCTGCCCGACGTTGCCGTAGATGCCGGACGGGCTGCTGGTGTTGACGATCCGTGCGACCCGCTGGTCGCCGGCCTTGCTCTGGTCGCGCCAGTAGGAGACCGCGTGCTTGGTCGCGCAGAAGGTGCCGCGCAGGTGCACCTTCATGACGGCGTCCCAGTCGTCCACGCTCATGTTGACGAACATCCGGTCGCGCAGGATGCCGGCGTTGTTGACCAGGGTGTCGAGGCCGCCGAAGGTGTCCAGCGCCGTGCCGATGAGCCGCCCGGCGCCGTCCCAGTCGCTGATGTCGTCCGTGCTGGCGACGGCCTCGCCGCCGAGTGCGCGCACCTCCTCGACCACCGCCTCGGCGCCGGCGGCGTTGACGTCGTTGACGACGACCCGCGCGCCCTCCTGCGCGAACAGGAGCGCCTCGTCGCGGCCGATGCCGCCGCCCGCTCCGGTGATGACCACGACCCTGCCGTCACAGCTGCTCATGGGAGCAGCATGCAACAGTCGTCCCATGCCTCTCGAAGTGCCTGTCACGGAGCTGCCGTCGTACGTGGGCCGGGAGATCGGTCCGGGCGACTGGCATGAGGTCACGCAGGAATGGGTCGACCTGTTCGCCGAGGCGACTGGCGACCACCAGTGGATCCACGTCGACCCGGTGCGCGCCGCGTCGGGTCCGTTCGGCGGGACCATTGCCCACGGCTACCTGACGCTGTCGTTGCTGCCGATGCTGCAGTGGGAGCTGTGGGCGTTCACCGGCGCCACGATGGGCGTCAACTACGGCTCGGATAAGGTCCGCTTCCTCACGCCGGTGAAGGTCGGCTCACGGGTGCGCCTGCGCCTCACTGTCCTGTCCGTCGACGCCCGCCCGGACGGATCGCTGCTCGTGAAGAACGAGGCGACCGTCGAGGTCGAGGGCAGCGACAAGCCCGCCCTCGTCGCCCACACCCTCGCCCTGACCGTCCCTTCCTGAGCTCTCACCCCAGTCCCCTCCCGGTTCCTGAGCTCTCGCGCACTTCGACGTGCGCCGTCGCGCTCAGTCGACCTCGTCGGGCGCCACAGACTGCAGGAACCCGGGGGTGGCACGGGCAGAGACTGCAGGAAGGGCTCAGGTGAGCCAGTCGGCGATGACGGCGTCGTTGTCGCCGCCGACCACAGGCGGGGGGGACGGTACGGCGGAAGGCGTACGGGAGAAGCGCGGCGCGGGTGCTGCCTGGAAGACCCCGTCGAGGTCGAGGAAGGTGCCTCGCGCGGAAAGGTGCGGCTCGTCGCGGACCTCGCGCGGCTCGACCACCGGGGTGACGCAGGCGTCGGTGCCGGCGAAGACGGCGGTCCACTCGTCCCGGGTCCGCGACCGGAAGGCCTCGGTGAGCGCCTTGCGCAGCGCCGGCCACTGGGCGATGTCCAGCTGCTGGGGCAGACCCGCGTCGGTGAGGCCCAGCCCGTCGAGCATCGCGGCGTAGAACTGCGGCTCGATGGGACCGACCGCGACGTAGCGGCCGTCCGCGCACTCGTAGGTGTCGTAGAACGGGGCGCCGCCGTCGAGCATGTTGGCCTGCCGTTCGTTGCCCCAGATCCCCTGGCCGCGCATCGTCCACATCATCTGGCTGAGCAGCGCGACGCCGTCGACCATCGCCGCGTCGACGATCTGGCCCAGGCCGGACGTCTGCCGCTCGTGCAGCGCTGCCAGGATGCCGACGAGCAGCAGCATCGAGCCGCCGCCGAAGTCGGCGACCAGGTTGAGCGGCGGTGCCGGCGGCTCGCCCGCCCGGCCCATCGCGGCGAGCGACCCGGTGAGCCCGAGGTAGTTGATGTCGTGGCCCGCCCGCGCCGCCATCGGCCCGTCCTGACCCCAGCCGGTGACCCGCCCGTAGACCACTCGCGGGTTGCGCTCCCACACGTCGGACGGTCCGAGGCCGAGCTTCTCGGTCACGCCCGGCCGGTAGCCCTCGACGAGGACGTCAGCCTTCTCGACCAGCCGGAGCACGAGGTCGCGGCCTTCGGCGCTCTTGAGGTCGACCGCGATGGACCGCCGGCCGCGCTGGACCTGGTCGGCCACACCGCCCCCGCCGACGCCGAAGCGGTGCGGGCGCTCGACGCGGACGACGTCCGCGCCGAGGTCGGCCAGCACCATGCAGGCGTGCGGAGCCGGGCCGAGCCCGGCGAGCTCGAGGACGCGAAGACCTGACAGCGGACCAGTCACCCCCGGCACTCTGCCACGGGGTCGCGGGAGGACTTGCTGCAACCGCGGCGAAACAACGGGGCATGCCTCGCACCCGCTCCCTGGTCGTCGGCACGGCCGTCGCCGCTCTGGTCTCGGCCGCTGTCGCCGTACCGGTCTCGGCGTCCCAGGCGTCCCAGCACCCCGCGCCCAAGGCCTCCCGCTACACGCTGGGCGCCGACGTCGAGTCCATCGACCCGACCCCGGCGATGCTGGCCGACGACTTCTACCTCGGCGGCTACGGGCTGGGCAGCGGGAAGGCGCTGAACCAGGTCAAGGTCATCGACGGCCGCGCGGCGACCGGGATCCTCGAGGACCCGATGTTCCCCAACGGCCTCGCTGACGGCGTGCACGTCCGCTCGGTCGTCATCGGTGACGGCAGGCACGCGATCGCGCTGGCCCAGATCGAGACGCAGGGCTACTACTCGGCGTACAAGCAGGGACCCTTCGGCATCACCGAGATCCGCAAGGACGCTGCCGCCGCGATCGCGAAGCTGCACGGACCCGCGCTGTCCGCGAGCGCCATCGGCGTCGACTCCAACCACTCGCACTCCGGTCCGGACACCGCGGGCGTCTGGGGCGGGGTCCCGACGACGTACCTCAAGCTCGTGCACGACCGGACCGTCACCGCGATCGTCAACGCGTACAACAAGCAGCAGGCCGTCGAGCTGTGGTTCGGCACCGCGCACGCGGGAGTCAACGGCGAGCCGCGCTACCCCGCCAAGGACCCGCTGCTCACCAACCAGTTCTCCTACGACCCGGCGAACTCCGACGTCGACGAAGAGCTGCGGGTGCTGCAGGCCCGCGTCCCCGGGAGCGGCAAGGTCGTCGCGACCTACCTCAACTACTCGAGCCACCCCACCGTGCTGGGCTCGAGCAACAAGCTCGTCAGCGCCGACTACACCGGTCCGCTCTCGGCGATGCTGTCGAGCCTCGGCGGGGTCGGCATGCAGCAGGTCGCGACGCTGGGCCGCACCCAGCCCGCCCGCGACGACTGCGACGACAAGACGACCACCGGTGCGAAGGCTGACGTCTGCAAGATCAACCAGTACGCGGGCCGGGTCTTCCTGCGCGCGAAGCAGGCCCTCGCGACCGCCCGGCCCCTCACCGGCGCACCGGTGGTCGCCATGCAGTCCTACCTCATCCAGGACACCGCCACGAACGCCCCGATCGTCGCCCTCGAGTACGGCGGACTGGCCGCCGGCGCTCCCCTGTACCGCGCCCCGAACACCCCCTGGTTCACCGCCAACGAGCTGGGCGCCCCGGTGTTCAGCGGTCGGGTCGGAGGGCTGCTGTTCGAAGGCGGTCCCGGCGAGATCTACCCGCAGATCGTGGCCAAGGTGCGGGCGACGGTGCCGGCTCTGGGCCACTTCACCATCGGCACCGCCGGCGACTTCCTCGGCTACATCGTCGCGCCGGTGTCGGCCTACCCCGAGCCGATCCGGCGGAGCCTGTTCGACGGAGACCCGCTGCCCGCCGGCAACCCCGACTGCAGCGGCGGGGTCGCGCCGATCGGCCTCCCCTCGCCGATCGGGTGCCCCAGCCCGATCGACAACGACAACTACTTCTTCAACGTCTCGCACACCTTCGGCGAGCGGCTGACCTGCGCGATGCTGCGCGGCGCGGGCGCGGTCATGAAGGGCGACGACAGCGTGTACTGGTCGACCTACGCGCCCTGCCCGGCCTTCGCCAACGACTACGTGCTGCCAGCCGGCACGGACACCGCGTTCCCGGACCAGCCCGACCTGTCCGCCGTCCTCACGCACTGACCTCGCACTGACCTCTCGCTGACACCCAAGGACCGGCTCTGGATGCGGCGCCCTGTTGCGCGTACGATGCGCGCACAACGAGAACACGTTCTAGTTCAGGGGCTGACATGCACCTCGCGTACACCGACGAGCAGGAGGAGCTGCGGCGCTCGCTGCGCTCCTACTACGCCGAGCTCCTCACCCCCGAGGTGCGGGCACTCCTCGACGACCACGCCACCCACGACGCGACGAAGCGCAAGGTGGTCAAGCAGATGGCCGCAGACGGCTGGCTCGGCATCGGCTGGCCGAGCGAGTGGGGCGGCAAGGACCGCGGCCACATCGACCAGTGGATCTTCTACGACGAGTCGATGCGCCAGGGCGCCCCGCTGCCGATCCTGACGATGAACACGGTCGGGCCGATGATCATGCAGCACGGCTCGCAGCAGCAGAAGGAGTTCTTCCTCCCGCGCATCCTGCAGGGCGAGATCGACTTCTGCATCGGCTACTCCGAGCCGGACGCCGGCACCGACCTCGCGGGGCTCAAGACCCGGGGCGTCGTGGACGGCGACGAGCTGGTCATCAACGGCACCAAGCTCTGGACGTCGTACGGCGACAGCGCCGACTACTGCTGGCTCGCGGTCCGGACGGACCCCGAGGTGAAGAAGCACCGCGGGCTCTCGATCGTCGTCGTGAAGATGGACACCCCGGGCATCACCCCGCGACCGCTCGAGCTCATCGGCGAGCACCCCATCTGCGAAGTGCACTACGAAGACGTACGGGTCCCCCTGGCGAACGTCATCGGTGGGCTCAACAACGGCTGGTCTCTCATCACCGGCCAGCTCAACCACGAGCGCGTCACGCTGTGCACCCCCGGCATGGTCGACAAGAACCTGGCCGACGTGCGCAAGTGGGCCCAGGAGACCAAGCTCCCCGACGGCCGCCGTGTCATCGACCAGGAGTGGGTGCAGCTCAACCTCGCCAAGGTGCACGCGAACTTCGAGTTCCTGCGGCTGCAGAACTGGAAGGTCGCCTGGGACGCCGAGCAGGGCGTGCTCAACGTCGAGGACGCCAGCACCACCAAGGTCTTCGGCACCGAGACCAACCTCGACAACGTCCGGCTCCTCATGGAGGTCGTCGGTCAGACCGCGTACGTGAAGAAGGGCTCACCCGAGTCCGTCCTCGCTTCGCGGCTCGAGGCCAGCTACCGCTCGCTGGTGATCCTCACCTTCGGCGGCGGCGTCAACGAGGTCCAGCGCGACCTCATCACCGTCTTCGGGCTCGGCATGCCCATGGTCAAGCGCTAGGAGCTGTCGTGGACTTCACCCTCACCGAGGAGCAGACCTCGGTCCGTTCGCTCGCCGCGGAGCTCTTCCGCGACCACTGCACGCCGGAGGCGCTGCGCGCCGCCGAGGACGGCGACGGCTTCGACCGCGGGCTGTGGTCCAAGCTCGCGGACGCCGGCCTGCTCGGCACCGTGGTGCCCGAGGAGCACGGCGGCCTCGGACTCGGTGTCGTGGAGCTCGCCGTCCTGCTGGAAGAGGCAGGTCGCGCCGCCGCGCCGGTGCCGCTGCTCGGGGCGCTCGCGCTCGGTGCGGCGACGCTCGTCCGGCACGGCTCCGCGGCCCAGCAGGCTGCCCTGCTGCCCGGCATCGTCGCCGGTACGACGATCGTCACCGCCGCGCTCGTCGAGCCGCTCGGCGACGAGGACGCACCCGCGGCGACGGCCACCGCCGACGGTCGGATCACGGGCACCAAGACCTGCGTGCCCGCCGGGCTGCACGCGACCCACTTCCTGGTGTCAGCCACCTCGCCCCACGGACCGCGGCTCTACCTCGTCGACGCCTCAGCGGTCCGCGTCGAGCGGCAGGACACGATCACCTACGTGCCCGAGGCGCTGGTGCTCCTCGACGACGCGCCGGGCGAGCTGGTCGGTGACGCCTCGACGCTGTCCGACGTGCTGCAGGTGGGTGCCGTCGCGGTCGCCTCGCTGGCCCTCGGCAACGCCGACGCGGCCCTGCGACTGACCGCGGAGTACACCAAGACCCGCGAGCAGTTCGGCCACCCGATCGCGCACTTCCAGGCAGTCGGTCAGCGAGCCGCCGACGGCTTCATCGACACCCGCACCATCCGGCTGACCACGCTGCAGGCGGTCTGGCTGCTCGCGCAGCGGCTGCCCGCGGAGAAGGAGGTGGCGGTCGCGAAGTACTTCGCCTCCGACGCCGGCCAACGCGTCGTGCGCGGCTGCGCCCACCTGCACGGTGGGATGGGCGTCTCCCGCGAGTACCCGCTGCACCGCTACTACCTGGCCGCCAAGCAGCTTGAGCTCACCCTGGGTGGCGGCACCCGCCAGCTGGTGAAGCTGGGCCGCCTTCTCGCTGAGGAGCCTGTGTGAACGCCGTCCCCACCGACCAGGTCGCCGCCCTGCAGATGCAGGGGCAGGACATCCCCTGGCTGCTGAACCACTGGGCGTCCGTCAAGCCGGACCACCCGTTCCTGGTCTGGGAGCCGCGCGAGGGCGAGAGCCGCACCTGGACCTACGCGCAGTTCCTGTCGGACGTGCGCCAGCTGGCCGCGGGGCTCGCCGGGCGTGGCATCGCCAAGGGCGACAAGGTCCTCATCCACGCCGACAACTGCCCTGAGATGGTGCTGGCCTGGTACGCCTGCGCCTTCGTCGGCGCGGTCGGCGTCACGACCAACACCCGCTCGGTCGCGGCTGAGGTCGGCTACTTCGTCGAGAAGGCGCAGTGCGTCGCCGCGATCACCCAGCCGGTCTTCGCCGACCTGGTCCGCGAGGCCGGCCCGAAGCTGCAGTGGGTCGTCACCACGGACGAGCTCGAGACCCTGTACGGCGACGAGAGTGCCTGTCCCGTCAGGGATCCCGAGCCGATGCTGCCGGCCGGCATCCTGTTCACGTCCGGCACCACGTCGAAGCCGAAGGCCGTGGTGCACACCCACGCCAACGCGATCTGGGCGGGCCGCATCGGGCCGCGCAACATCGACCTCAACGGCGACGACATCTACCTGATCTACTTGCCGTTCTTCCACGTGAACGCGCAGAGCTGGTCGCTGTGGTCGGTCCTCGGCGTCGGCGCTACCGCCGTACTCACCCCGAAGTGGTCGACCTCGAACTTCTGGCCGGTCGTCCAGAAGCACGGCGTGACGCACATCAGCCTGATGCCCTTCGTCTTCAGCGCGTTCTCGCTGCCGGACGCGCCGAAGCAGCACACGATCCGTGCCGGTGCGTTCGGGCTGATCCTGCCGGAGGTGGACGCGTGGCTCGGGATCCGGGTCTACGCCTGCTACGGCATGACCGAGACCGTCACGCACGCGATCACCGGCCGTCCGCAGGAGGGCTGGCCGCGGTCGTCGATGGGGCATCCCACGCCCGGCTACGAGATGATGGTGGTGTCGAAGGAGACCGGCGAACCTGTCCCCCAGGGCGAGACCGGCGAGCTCTGGATGCGCGGCACCCGCGGCATCCAGATGTTCCTCGAGTACTTCGACAACCCGGAGGCAAACGCGGCCTCCTTCACCGACGACGGCTGGTTCAAGACCGGCGACATGGTCAAGGTGACGGAGGGCGGCAACGTCGTCTACACCGACCGGGACAAGGACCTCATCAAGGTGGGCGGCGAGAACGTCAGCGCCCGTGAGGTCGAGGACGTGTCGCGCACCGTTCCCGGCATCGCTGACATCGCCGTGGTCGGCAAGAAGCACGAGTGGCTGGACGCAGTGCCCGTGGCGTTCGTCATCAAGGGCCCCGGCGCTCTCGAGGACGACAGCGCCTTCGAGAAGGCGATCATCGGGGCCTGCGCGGCCAACCTGGCCGACTTCAAGGTGCCGCGCGCGGTCTACGTCGTCGACGAGTTCCCGCGCGCGACGCTGGAGAAGGTCGCGAAGAACGTCCTGCGCGAGCTGGCGGACTCCTACCCCGACGTCTGACCCAGCCGCGGGAACGGCTTGGCGGCCTCGAGCTCGTAGGCGAGCTCCAGCAGCGTGCGCTCGTCGCCGTGCGCCGCGGAGAAGTGCACCCCGATCGGCCGGCCGTCGCTGGTCTGCCCGAGCGGCAGCGACATCGCCGGGCTGCCGGCGGCGTTGTTGAGGGGCGTGAAGCCCGCATAGTCACGGAGCCGGTCGAAGAGCAGCTCGAACGGCTGCCGCGGCGACAGGTGCCCGATCTCCGGGGTGGTGTGGGACAGCGTCGGTGACAGCACCAGGTCGCGGTTCGCGAAGGCCCGTGCGTACGTGTGCTGGCTCGCCCGCAGCCGCCGGACGGCACCTGGGAACTCCCGGCGGCGCTGCGCGAAGTACGCCGTCAGCCCGGTCGTGAGGCCGTCGGCGCGGGCCGGGTCCCAGCCCGGGAAGACCCGCGGCCCGGTCCTGGCGACGAACCAGCCCAGAAAGCCCCAGTACAAGGAGAAGTCCTCCGCGAACTGCTCGTCGACCGGCAGCGCCATCTCCTCCACGGTGTGCCCGAGAGCGGTGAGCAGGTCGGCGGTCGCGAGCACCGCGGCGCGGGTCTCAGCGTCGGTCGCGCCGCGCATCGAGTCGGCGACCAGCCCGATCCGCAGTCGCCGGGTCGAGGGTCCTTCCACCAGCCCGATGGGGGGCAGCTTGCCGGGCTGCTCGGCGTGCGCCAGGAAGTGCGCCGTGTCCCGCACCGTGCGCGTCAAGACGCCGTTGCTGACGAGGTTGACCGGCATGATGCGCTCGAGCGGGTCCGGGGCGAACCGGCGGCGGGTCGGCTTCAGGCCCACCAGGCCGCAGGCGGCAGCCGGGATCCGGATCGAACCGCCGCCGTCGTTCGCGTGCGCGATCGGGACGACGCCTGCAGCGACCAGCGCCGCCGAACCGCCGGAGCTCGCGCCGCTCGAGTACGCCGGGTCCCACGGGTTGCGGACCGGTTCCCCGGTCATGAACTCGGTGGAGGCGTTCCACCCCAGCTCCGGCAGTCGCGACTTGCCCAGCGGCACCAGCCCGGTGGCGAGGACAGTGCGGGCAGCCGCTGAGTCCTTCTTCGCCGGCGCTGCCGTGAACGCCTCCGACCCCTGGTTCGTCGGCCAGCCGGCGACGTCGACGTTGTCCTTGACGAAGGTCGGGACGCCCGAGAAGGGGCCGGCGAGCGGTGCGGCGTCGAGGGCGCGCTCGGCATCGACGAGCTGCGTGGCGTTGAGACCGTCGACCTTGGCCAGTCTCGCGAGCGCGGCCTCGAGCACCTCTCGGCGGCTGACCTCGCGGTCACGGATGCGTGTCGCGATCGCTAGCCCGTCGAGGGCGCCGAGGACGTCGTCACTGAAAGCGTGCTGAGGCTGCATGCCGACAGTGTGCTGGACAGGGCTTGGAGGGGCAGAGTGCGTGTGTGCGGAGGTCCCTCGCGTTACTGGCCCTGGTGGCGGCCTGCTCGTCGACCAGCTCGCCGGCGTCGACGCGGTCAGCCACGCCGTCCCCGTCGGCCTCCCCTTCAGTGCCTTCCTCGACGTCTCCCTCGACATCCCCGTCGACGTCCCCCTCCGCTCCCCCGACGACCGTGAAGCCTGTTGCGACGGAAGGGATCACGAAGGTCCTGACCATCGTCGAGGAGAACCACGGGTTGTCCTCCGCACGGGCCGGGATGCCCTACCTCGCGTCCCTGGCAGCGCAGTACGGCGAGGCCACTGCCTACCGATCGCTGACGCACCCGTCATTGCCGAACTACCTCGCCATGACCGCGGGCTCGACGTTCGGGATCCACGACGACGGGGGGCCCTCCAGTCATCCCGTGAGCGGGCCGTCCGTCTTCGACCTGGCGCTGCGCACCGGCCACACCGCGAAGGTCTACGCCGAGTCGATGCCGTCGAACTGCGCCCACAGCTCCGGCGGTCGGTACGCCGCCCGGCACAACACGTGGACGTACTTCCCCGCGAGCACCCGCTGCCAGGCCCTGGACGTGCCCGCCGGCGCGATCGACGCGGACGTCGCCGCGGGCCGGCTGCCCAACGTCGGCATGCTGGTGCCCGACCTCTGCCACGACGCCCACGACTGCGCGCTCGCGCAGGCGGACGGCTACCTGCGGGACGTCATGAGGACCGTGCAGTCCGGGCCGGACTGGAGGGCCGGCAGGCTCGCCGTCGTGGTGACCTTCGACGAGGTCGGCGGCACCGGTCCCGGCAGGTTGCTCACCGTCGTCGTGGCCCCCTCGCTGCACCGGGTGCGGGTCAGCACACCACTGAGCCACCTGTCCTGGTCCCGGTGGATGACCGACCTGGTCGGTGCGCCCCCGCTACGTGACGCCGCGGGCGCCACGTCGCTCGGCAAGGCCTTCCACCTGTAGGGACAAACCCCCTCAAACCTGTTACACCTGTGGCCCAGGAGCGTTGCCATCCCCTGGGGGCCCAGCATGCGACGAACCGTCCTTCTCGCCGTACCCGTCCTGGTGTCTGCGCTGTTGCTGGCCATGCCCGCCACGGCCCAGGCGCCTCGGATCAGCCACGTCTTCGAGCAGCAGCTGACGTTCGACGACGCCTACGCCGATGGCGAGCCGAGCATCGCGGTCAACCCGCGCAACCCGAGCAACATCATCGTCACCTTCCTCGCGAACGTCGGCTACGGCTTCTACGGCGCCGAGCACGGCCACCCGCCGACGAACGCGCGGGATCGCGAGCAGGCCATGCAGGGCTGCGACGAGCTCATCACCTTCGACCGCGGCCGGCGCTGGAAGCGCCAGCAGCTGCCCATCGCCAGCTTCCAGATGGACCCCACGCGCCCCAACTGCTCCGACACCCTCGTGCTCTTCGACGACAAGGGGGTCGCCTACGTCGTCGGCTCCAACTTCCAGTCCCCTCCTTCGCCGCCGGGCAGGGCGACTTCCGGCTCATTCGCTCGTACGACGGAGGGCGCACCTGGACGAAGCCCTCTGTCGTCGCGCCGGCCGCCCTCAGCCCGGGCAGCGACCCGGGGCAGTGGCAAGGCGTCCGGTTCTACGACGACCGCGAGTTCATGGCCCTGGACCGGAGCACCGGCTACCTCTACGTCAACGGGACCCAGGGCCGGGCAACCACAGGGGCCCAGGGCAACACCGAGTACCTCGCGACCTCGCGCGACGGCGGTCGGACCTGGGCGGACGCCATCGCGGTGGGCGCCGCCTCCGCGGTGCAGCTCGCCGCGGCGCACGGGGTGGTCGTCTTCACGTCGCCGCCGCCGGTCACCGGCAGCGGCGAGTGCAGCAGCTGCACCGATGTGGTCGTCAGCACCGACGGCGGGCGGAGCGTCGTCCGGCACGCGACGCTCATCCCGTCCTCCGGCGGGCTGCTGGGCGGGCCGGGCACCGTGGCCGACCCGCGGCACAAGGGGCGCTTCGCGATCGTCACGACCGACGGCACCGGGGCCCTCGTCGTCTACCGCACGGTCGACTCCGGTCGGCGCTGGACGAGGGCCGGCCGGATCGCCGTACCGGGCAGGTCACCGGCAAAGGTCTGGCTGGACTGGTCA
The DNA here is from genome assembly GCA_025965935.1 of Frankiales bacterium. Taxonomy (GTDB): domain Bacteria; phylum Actinomycetota; class Actinomycetes; order Mycobacteriales; family SCTD01; genus RYN-111. Next base: position 25,809 of record JAOPVZ010000295.1, read on the forward strand.
CCGGAGGGGGTGCTGGGCATCGGCTGGCGCGGCGCCACGAGCGACGGCGACTACGGGTTCTGGGGGGCGCTGTCGTTCGACGACGGGCGGCACTTCACGGTCACGCGGATCAGCAAGGCGGACTCACCGAAGGACCAGGGCGTCTGGGTAGCCGGCGACGACACGTCGGCGATCTGGCTGACGCACGACCGCTTCTACGCGGCCTGGGGCGACTGGCGCACCGGGAGCCTGCAGACCTATTGGGGCGGCTTCAGCTTCCGGTGACGCGATCGGCCTGTTGGCGGCGAGCCATCCGCGGCTGATGCGACCGGCCCCACTCCTGCGGGTCGGCGCTCGGGCGACCCAGGAGATAGCCCTGAGCGGCGTCGATACCGAGGTTGGCGACCATGGAGAGCTCGGGCGCCGTCTCCACGCCCTCGGCGATGACCGTCGCCCCGACGTCGAGCGAGAACATGACGACGGCGGCTGCCAGGGCGCGACGAGCCGGATCCGCCTCGATGCCGCGAATGATCTCCTGATCGAGCTTGATGAACTCCGGGCGCAGCCGAAGGATGTGCCGGAAGGACGCGTACCCGGCACCGGCGTCGTCGACGGCCAGCCTGACCCCCAGCGCACGCAGCCGCTCGAGCGGCACGCGGAAGGTCTGGTAGTCCTCCACCGAGACGTGCTCGGTCAGCTCGAGCACGATTCGGTCGCCCGCGATCGGCGCGGTCTCGACGAGCTGGACCAGCAGCGCGGACTGCAACGTCGCAGGCGTGACGTTGACCGAGACGTAGCCGTGCCGAGGCAGCCGCTGCGCCGCGAACAGCGCCGTCTGCACCGCCAGCACGTCCAGCTCTGCGCCCAGGCCCACCTGCTCGGCCTCTGCGAACCAGCGGTCCGGTCCCTGCACGGGCTCGGCGCTGAAGCGGGTCAGGGCCTCGTGCCCGACGACCCTGCCCGAGCCGACGTCCACGATCGGCTGGAAGACGGTGCTGAGCAGCTTGTCATCGAGCACCCGTCGCAGCCGCTCTCGCGTGCTGTCGAGGGTGAGGCGCTGAAGGGCGCCCGAGTCGAGCTGCCGGGTCGTCGCCGTGAACCCGAGCAGCCGACCGTCGTCGTCGACGTGCGGGATGCCCGACGTCTCCACCCAGCGCCGCCCACCGTCGGTGTGCAGCGCCTCGAAGGTCAGCCCGTCCCAGCCGCGGCCCTGATGCACCGAGGACTCGAGCAGACCGCGGGCCCGGCCCTGGTCGTCCGACGGCAGGAGCACGAACACGCTCTGCCCCATGACGAGCGACGGGTCGATGCCGAACATCTCGCGGGCGACCTCGCTCATGTAGGTGACGATGCCGTCAGGGTCGATCTCCCACACCAGCTCGTGACCGGTGGCTGCCGCGCAGTCGAGCCGGCGCGCGCTGTCCTGCGCGAGCCGGGTGGCCTTCTGCAGCCGGCTCCCGACCAGCCACACCGCACCCCCGACGAGCGACCCGACCAGCAGCCCGAGAACCGACAGCCCGAGGCCCAGTCCCCACCTGTCACTGGAGCGCGAGGCCAGCAGCCCGAAGGTCAGGCCGAACACGGCAACCGACGCCGCCGCCGCTACCCGAGCGGCCGCAACCAGCCGTTCATCGCCATCTCGCGCCACAAAAACGCTCCTTGGGGGAGGTGCACAGAGCATCAGGTCTACCCAACATCAACCTGCACAGCCACCCGCAATGTCCAGAATGAGGTGACACCGGCCTGTAAGGAAGATGCCGGGACAAGCACTGCAGAAAGCCACCTGCGAATCAGGTGAGAACCACCGAGGTTGCCGTTGGCCGCCAATCACTGCGGGGAGGCGTGATCTGCCTAGCCGGCTGGGTGGTCAGGGCCGTTCTCGACACTCCCCGGCGGGTCCCCCGCCGGAGGTTCGGACGGCTTGTCGAAGGCAGGACGCTCAGCGAACGGCACCGTCGGTGGTGTCGAACCGGGGAGGTGGAAGCCGGTCGGTCCCGCGCCGCGGCGCCAGAGGAACCACGTCCACCTGAAGCGCCGCTTCATGGTGGGAGCCTAATCGCCGGCCTGCGCTTGCGCTCTCTCGAGGTCAGCTGACCGTTGCGTGGGCCAAGCCTGCTTCCAGATAGCTCGTGACCGAGTCGCCGGCCGTGTCGAAGCCCTCGCCGATGGTGGCCCCGGCGCGGTACCGGTGGTTGATCCCTTCCGCGATGACGGCCAGCTTGTAGTAGGCCAGCCCCATGTAGAAGTCCCAGTTGTCGAGCCGGATCTCCGCTGTCGCCTCGTACCGCGCTGCCAGGTCGTCGGGCGACGGCAGCCGCCCACTGGTCCAGGCCGCACTGGTGCCGAGCACGAGGTTCAGCCCAGGATGCCGATAGGCGCACATCATCGCGACGTCGGCAACGGGGTCACCGATGGTGGAGAGCTCCCAGTCCACGATGGCCCTCACCACGCCGGGATCGTCTTCCGCAAGCAGGGTGTTGTCGATGCGGAAGTCACCGTGAACGATCGAGGAGTGCCGCTGCTCCGGAATGGTGTCGGCCAGCCTGCGGCTGAGCCGCTCGGCCAGGTCGGAGCTTCCTGTCGACACGATGTCCC